>NZ_JBFUGO010000018.1:0-63600 GCF_056402875.1 Devosia sp. P3_B2
TTCGGCTTCGGCGACAGCAACTGGACCGACATCATCTCCGAGCTGCGGCTCGCCGGCTGGACCGGCTCGATCGACATCGAAGGCTGGCATGACCCGGTCTATCGCGACGCGCTTGAAATGACCGGACAGGTCAGGGCGCTCAACTATCTCAAGCATAGCCGCGGCGGCGATTTCATCGACGTCACCGCCCAATACGAGGGCGGAGATCCCTCGCTGCGGCGGGCTGGGTGACGACTGCCCGCCGTCGCCCGGGAGGGGCCGGCGGCGGGATCTTGGACCGCGGAAACGATCCGCATCATGGGAGGAAACTATGACGACTCGCAGACTAGCCCTTATCGGCGCGCTGGCCATGGCCGGTGTCTCCACCTTCGCCTTGCCGGCCCTGGCCGAGACCGTGACGCTGAAGATCTGGGGCATCGATGGTGCCAACGGCCCCGGCATCGCTGATACCTTCAGCAAGGAATTCGACGAGGCCAACGACGACATCACCGTCGAATACCGCACGGTGCCGTTCGACGATCTGGTGAACGAGTCGCTGCGTGCCTTTGCCACCGGCCAGGCCCCCGACATCATCGCGGTCGACAATCCCGACTTCGCGCTGTTCTCCTCGCGTGGGGCGTTCCTCGACATCACCGATCGCGTCAAGGCATCGACGGTAATCAAGGACGAGAACTATTTCGCCGGCCCGCTCGCTTCGACCATGTGGGACGGCAAACAGTACGGCGTGCCCAAGGCCACCAACACGATTGCGCTGTTCTACAACCGCGACCTGTTCAAGAAGGCCGGCATTGCCGAGGCCCCCAAGACCTGGGACGAACTGCTCGAAGATGCGCGCAAGCTCAACGATCCGGCCAACAATGTCTACGGCATCAGCTGGTCTGCTCGTGCGGGCGAAGAGGGCACGTTCCAGTTCCTGCCGTGGATCCAGATGGCCGGCGGCAGCTTCACGCAGGTCAACGTCCCCGGCGCCGTGAAGGCACTCGAAATCTGGAAGACACTGCTCGACGAGAAGCTCGCGTCGCAGGACGTGCTGAGCCAGGGCCAGTGGGACTCCACGGGTACCTTCAACTCGGGCAACGCGGCCATGGCCATCTCCGGTCCGTGGGAAATCAACCGCATGTCGACCGACGCCAAGTTCGACTGGGGTGTGGCCCTACTGCCGACCGAGACCGATGGCGGCGCCCGCTCGTCAGCCATGGGCGATTTCAACTGGGCGATCTTCTCGACCACCAAGCATCCGGATGAGGCGTTCCGCGCCATCGAGTATTTCACCACTCAGGAAGCGCGGCTCTTCCCCGAGTTCGCCAACATCCCGGCCCGCAGCGACATCCCGCTGCCGCCGACCGGCGACGCCAAGAAGGACGAGGCACTGGCCGTGTTCCTCGACCAGCTGAAATACGCGCAGCCGCGCGGTCCGCACCCCGAGTGGCAGAAGATCTCCAAGGCCATCTATGACGCGTTCCAGGCAGCAATGACTGGCCAGATGTCGGCCAAGGACGCGCTCGATCAGGCCCAGGCGACGATCACCGGCATCGTCGGCGGCTAAATCCCTCCTCCCAACTGGACTGCCCGGCTTTCGCGCTGGGCAGTCATTTTCCCGGGAGTCGAGCAAGATGAGGATTGGGCGATGAGTAGCGAGACGATCGCTGATGCGGGAGGCGCGCGGCGCCGGCAAGGGTGGGGCATCCTGAGCGGACTTCGCGACGGCGTGGGGTTCGATATTCTGCTCGTCGGCGCGGCAATGCTGTTTCTGCTTGTGCTCGCCGGCTTGCCGCTCGTCTACAACGTGCTGATGAGCTTCCAGCAGGTGGATATGTTCACCCTGGGGGCGCTGATCCGGCCCTTCGCCGGCTTCGACAACTACATCGCCGTGGTCTCGCAGCCCGAGTTCTGGCTGGTGACCCGCAACACACTGGTATTCGTCGTCGGCTCGATCACCGGACAGTTCCTGTTCGGCTTCGCCCTCGCCATCTTCTTCGCGCAGAAATTCCCTGGCGCCGCGACCATCCGCGGGCTGTTCCTTGTGTCCTGGGTGATGCCTGGCCTCGTCGTCGGTGCCATCTGGAGCTGGATTCTCGCCGGCGATTTCGGCGTGCTTAACGCCATCCTGAAGTCCATCGGCATCATCGATACGAACATCTTCTGGAAGTCGTCGCCCGACTGGTCGCTCTGGGCGGTGATCATCGCCAATATCTGGCTTGGCCTCGCCTTCAACATGCTGCTGCTCTCAGTGGGTCTCGCCGGCATTCCGCGCGACCTCTACGAAGCCGCCGAACTTGATGGCGCCAACGCCTTTCAGCGCTTCTGGACCATCACGCTGCCGATGATGCGCCCGACCATCGGCGCCGTGCTGTCGCTCGGCCTCATCGGCACCCTGCAGCAGTTCGACCTGTTCCCGGCCATCACCGAGGGGGGGCCGTCCAATTCTTCCACGGTGGCGCAATACTGGGCCTGGCAGATGAGCTTCAAGCTTTACGATTTCGCGCGTGGCGCAACGATCTCGGTGATGATGTTCCTGCTCGTGCTGGTCGCATCCATCGTCTACGTGCGCTCCACCCGTCATGAGGTGCGCGGATGACCAACGGTTGGACCAAATGGCTGCTGCTCGTCCTCGCGCTGGCGATGGCGGCGATCTACCTGTTCCCCCTCTACTGGATGTATGTGACGAGCCTCAAGACTGGCTCCGAGATCTTCGCCAACCCGCCGACGTTCTGGCCGACGGCCGCCGATTTCAGCGTCTACCCGGCGGTGTGGCAGCGTCGCACCATGGCGACGTTCCTGTGGAACTCGACGGTGATCGCGGCCGGCGTCACGGCCATCACGGTGCTCCTTGGTACCGGGTGCGCCTATGTGCTGGCGCGCTATCGCAATATCTGGATCGACATCGGGCTGTTCTCCATCCTGATGCTGCAGGTGCTGCCCGCCTCGGTGATGATCACGCCGCTGTTCGTCGGCTTCAACCAGCTGGGGCTGCTGTCGCTGCCCCGCACCGCGGTGGTGCTCGCCTCCGCGGCCAAGGCGATGCCGTTCTTCGTCGTCCTCGTGCGTGCCACCTTCATGTCGGTGCCGCGTGAGCTCGAGGAGGCGGCGCTGGTCGATGGCAACTCGCGCTTCGGGGCATTCTTCACCATCGTCCTGCCGCTGGCGCGCAACGGCATCCTGGTCTGCGCCATCCTCACCTTCATGTCGGCGTTCGGCGAGTACATCTATTCGAAGTCGATCATCCAGGACACGGCTCTGCAGCCAGCCAGCGTCGGCCTCTCCGGCTTCGTCGGACCGAACGCCCGCGACTGGAATTCGATCATGGCCTTTGCCGCGATCTACGTGACGCCGATCCTCGCCGTGTTCGTTCTCCTCCAGCGGCGCATCGTCGCCGGCCTTACCTCGGGAGCCCTCAAATGACCGCCCAGATCGAGATGCAGGGCATCGACAAGCACTACGGTGCCTTCCACGCCCTTAGGGGTATCGACCTGACCATCGACAAGGGCGCGTTCGTCGCTCTGGTCGGCCCCTCCGGCTGCGGCAAGTCGACCCTGTTGCGCTCGATCGCGGGGCTGGAAAGCATCAGCGGCGGCACGCTGAAGATCGCCGGCGAGACCATGAACGGCGTCCCGCCGCGCAAGCGCGACGTGGCGATGGTGTTCCAGTCCTACGCGCTCTACCCGCACATGAACGTCGAGGAAAACCTCACCTATTCGCTGCGCCTGCGCGGCGCCAGCAAGGCGGAGGGGCAGGCGAAGGCGGCCGAGGTGGCCACCACCACGGGGCTTTCGGCTCTGCTGGGACGTTTCCCGCGGCAGCTGTCGGGGGGGCAGCGTCAGCGCGTCGCGATGGGCCGCGCCATCATCCGGCACCCCAAGGCCTTCCTGTTCGACGAGCCGCTGAGCAATCTCGACGCGGCGCTGCGCGTCCAGATGCGCAAGGAAATCCGGGCGCTCCACGACCGGCTCGGCGCCACCTCGGTCTACGTCACGCACGACCAGATCGAGGCCATGACCATGGCCGACCATGTCGTGGTGATGCGCGACGGGGTGATCGAGCAGCAGGGCGCGCCGCTCGAGCTCTACGATCGCCCGGCCAACCGGTTCGTCGCCGGCTTCATCGGCTCGCCGGCGATGAACTTCGTTGATGCCGTGGTCGGGGCGGATGGCCGCTCCATCGAGCTCGTCAGCCTGGGGGGACAGCGTGTCGCCATCGCCTCGGCGATGGAACCCGGGCGCCAGGTCACTGCCGGGATGCGCCCCGAGCACCTGCACGCCTCCGCGAACCCCGCCGGCATCAAGATGACCGTCGGCACCATCGAGTCTACGGGGTCCATGACGTTCATTTCGTCGCCCAATGACGAACTGACGCTCGTCCAGACCAGCCGGGTGACGGAAAAGCCCGGCGACACCCTCATGCTCGAGATTTCGCCCGAGAACATCCACCTGTTCGATACGGCGAGCGGTCGGCGCCTCTGACCCGCTGAGCGGCTGACGTCCGTACGGTTACCCCAACGCCGCCGGTGTGCGGCTGCCGGCGCCTATGGCGCCAGCGGCCGCTGGCGCGTCGTAGGGTCAGGGCTGATCCACATCCTTACTGTATCTGTATCACCGATATACAACCGGACACGCGGACTGCGCGCGGCACGGACGATCAGGATATCGTCATGCGTGATGAAACGCGGTATTAGAGAGGGAGCCTCTGCAGAACGAAGGGGTGAGGGCGCCCATTCGGCGTTTTTCCTCGGCGTTGTGTGCCTGCGACTGCATTTCCACAGGATGGAGCCGGCAGGCGGGCCGCGAAAGGAGGTGCGTACCGCACCTTTCTGGAAGCTCGTGCCGAGCATATCGCAAGTTCTGATCTACATCAGAAAAATGCGTTGACAACGTAGGTCTCCCGAATACGATGCCCCGCGAAAGTGCTGGAGGGCATTTTCGAACGGAGCGCGGGAGGCGTTTCCGACAAGGGAGGTATTCATGGATAGACGTAGTTTCATGCTGGGCACTGCAGCGGGTACGCTGATGGTGGCCGCTAACGGCCTTGCCCTTGGGCAGGAAGCCGCCGAAGGCACCGCACCCGACCTGGCGCAGTTTCCGCGCAACGAGACGGTGATCGTGCACAACCCGGAAGGCGTGATCCGCAATCCGAGCTGGTTCAATATCTGGGTGAATGGCGGCGGCGGCTGGTCCAACGGTCTGCATCAGCTGACGATGGATACGCTGTGGTTCATCGACCCCGATGCGGGCATCCCGGAAAAGAGCGAAAACGCCATCTACTATTCGCTCGCCGATGGTCCGTGGCAGTACAACGCCGACTTCTCGGAAATGACCGTCAAGCTCCGCCAGGGCATGATGTGGAGCGACGGCGTCGAGTTCACCGCTGACGACGTGGTGTTCACCGTTGAGAAGCAGGCCAGCACGCCGGGCCTCACCTGGAGCGGCGCATTCTCGACGCAGGTCGCCGAGGTCACCGCCCCCGACAAGTACACCGTGCATTTCAAGCTCAAGGCGCCGAACTCGCGCTTCCACGCCGTGTTCTCGGTCCGCTGGAACGCCGCCTGGATCATGCCCAAGCATGTGTTCGAGAAGGTCGATGACATCCTCACCTTCGACAACAATCCGCCGGTGAGCCTCGGGCCCTATACGCTGCACTCGTTCGATCCGAACGGCACCTGGTACATCTGGGAAAAGCGGGCGGACTGGGACAAGACCACTATCGCACTGGTCGGCGAGCCCAAGCCGAAGTTCATCATCTACCGGAACAACATTTCGACGGACAATCGCCTGATCGAGATGCGTAACGGCAATCTCGACATGATCCACGACCTGTCGCCGGAAGGCACGTTCTCGATCATCAAGGAAGACACGCAGACTCAGGGCTGGTTCCCGGGCTTCCCGTATGCCCATCCCGATCCGACCCTGCCGATGATGATCTTCAACCTGCAGAATCCGAAGTTCCAGGACAAGCGCGTGCGCTGGGCCCTGGCATTGATGCTCGATGCACGGGCGATGTCGATGGCGTCCTATCGTGGCGCGGCGACACTCTCGGCGATCTCGATCCCACCGACCGGCACGCACCCGCGCGACTATCACGGGCCGCTGCAGGACTACCTGATCAACTACGAGCTCGACACCGGCACGCGGAAGATCAAGCCGTACGACCCCACCATCGGCAAGCAGATCGCCGACATGGTCCGGCCGCAGTTCGGCGAGCAGGTGCCGACCGACGAGGAAGCGATCAAGAAGTCGTTCGGTTATGGCTGGTGGAAGCAGGATATTGCGGCGGCGGGCGAACTGCTCACCGCGGCCGGCTTCACCAAGAACGGCAACCAGTGGATTCAGCCGGACGGCCAGCCGTTCGCCTTCTCCGTGATGGTGCCGCAGGAAGGCGTGATCGGGCGTCTCGGCGTCATCGTCGCGCAGACCTGGGCGCAGAACGGGGTTCAGGCTTCGGCCGAAATCGCGACCGACAGCTGGGATCGCCAGGCTGCGGGCAACTACGAGTGCAATATCGCCTGGGCGGTGGAAACCTGGGGCGGTCACCCCGACCTCAGCTTCTTCCTCGACAGCTACCACTCGTCGTTCGTTGCCGAGCCGGGCAAACTGCAGCCGGCCCGCAACTGGATGCGTTGGAAGGATGAGCGGCTCGATGCGATCATCGAGAAGATCCGCGGCATCGACTTCAACGACGCCAAGGGCATCGAGTACGGCCATGAGTTCGTGAAGCTGCATCTCGACGAGATGCCGAACATTCCGATTATGTCCTACAACGTGTTCTCGATCCAATCGAACCGCTTCTGGACCGGTTGGCCGAACGCCGAGAAGCCGTACGCGAACCCGGTGACCAACTGGTCGAACGGCAAGTACATCTTCACGCAGATCTCGCCGGTGGCCGGCTGATCTCCTCCCGGGTGGCCCGGCGCAAGCCGGGTCGCTCCGAGGGGCGTACCAGTCTCACGCTTCTCCCGCCGGCCACCGGCCGGTGGGAGACGCCGCGCATGATTTCGGCGCACATCGTAGTTCGGCAGACCGGTTGAGGAGGCCGTATGCAAGGGTATCTCTGGTTTGTCGGCAAACGCGCGTTGCAACTGCTGGCAGTAGTATTCTTCGGCGTTTCCGCCACGTTCCTGGTGACGCACCTGTCACCGATCAGTCCGGTAGAAGCCGCCCTCGGCCGCATGACGGCCAGATCCAATTTCGCTCCTGACGCCATCGAAGCCATGCGCGCCGCGCTGACCGAGCTCTACGGCGTCAACGAGCCGATCATCACCCAGTACGTCAATTTCTGGCTGCGGCTGTTCCGGGGCGACCTCGGGCCGTCGCTGCTCGCCTTTCCGACGCCGGCGATGGAGCTGGTAATGCGGGCAATGCCGTGGACCGTCGGTCTGCTAGTGGTCGCGATATTGATCACCTTCGCGGTCGGCAACCTGTTGGGCGGGCTCGCCGGCTACATGCAGAACAACAAGTTCTTCAAGGCCTTCGGCATCATCGCCATGGGCTTCCAGCCGATCCCGTACTACATCGTCGCCTTCATCCTCCTCATCATCTTCGGCTTCATCTGGCCGGTGCTGCCGATCTCCGGCGGCTTCGCCATGGACGTGACGCCGGGCTGGAACTGGCGCTTCGTCGGCTCGGTCTTCCAGCATGCGATCCTGCCGGCCCTGTCGCTCGTGCTGGTCGGCTTCGGCGGTTGGTTCCTCGGGATGCGGGCGCTCGTCTCCAATGTTGTCACGGAGGACTACGTGACCTATGCCGAACTGGCTGGCGTCGATCGTCGGACCATCGTTGGCGGCTATGTCATCCGCAACGCGCTGGTGCCGCAGTTGACCGCCCTGGCGATGACGCTTGGTGGCGTGTTCTCGGGTACGGTGATCACCGAGCAGGTGTTCAACTACCCGGGGCTCGGCTCACTGCTGATCGATGCGGTGAATGCCGGTGACTACTCGCTGGTGCTGGCGGTTTCGACGGTGTCGGTCACTGCCGTGGCGCTCGCGATCTTCGTTGTCGATCTGCTTTATCCGCTGCTCGACCCACGCGTACGGGCGGAGTAATCAGCCATGTTTGCCGTTCTCCGCGATCTCATCCGCTACAATATCGAGTTCACTATCGGCATCATCCTCGTGGGGGTGGTGGTGATCTATGCGGCGTTGAGCTTCTTCTCGCCTGTCGATCCTTCGCTGATCTACATGACCATCCCGGACCAGCCGCCCTCGGCTCAGTTCTGGTTCGGCACGAATTCGCGTGGCCAGGACATGTTCTGGCAACTGAGCGCGGCGCTGAGGAACAGCCTCATCTTCGGCATCACCGTGGCGGTGCTGAGCCGCTTCATCTCGATCGCGGTCGGGCTGCTCGCGGGCTATGTCGGGGGTTGGGTCGATCGGGTGCTGATGTTCGTCAACGACATCTTCGTCGCCGTGCCGATCTTTCCGGTCCTCGTGCTGTTCTATTTCGTGCTGCGCAACAACCTCGACAGCTTCACGCTGGCGCTGATCATGGCCTGCTTCGGCTGGCCGTTCGACGCCCGCCTGATCCGCTCGGTGGCGCTGGGGCTGAAGCATCGCGAGTTCACCCGCCACGCGGTATTCGCGGGGATGAGCACGCCGAAGATCCTGCTCGAAGAGCATCTGCCCTATGTGATGCCGATCGTCTTTTCGACCTTCATGAACAACATGCTGTGGTCGATCGGCCTCGAGGTGACGCTCGCCGTGCTCGGCTTTACCAACATCAACAACCCCACCATCGGCACGGTGCTCTACTGGGCCAACAGCCACTCGGCGATGGTGGTGGGTGTCTGGTGGTGGATCGTCATCCCGGTCGTCCTGATCGTCATGACCTTCCTCGGCCTGTTCCTGCTGGCCGTCTCGATGAACGAATACATAGACCCGCGCAGCCGCCTGCGCCGCATGGGAGCCTAAGGCCATGGCAGAGGATATTCTCAAGGTCGACGGCCTCAAGGCCTACTACCAAATGAACTATTTCGGCGTGCAGCGCGAAGTGCGGGCCGTCGACGACATCACCATGACGGTCAAGAAGAACGAGGTCTACGGCATCGCCGGCGAGAGCTCGTCGGGCAAGACCAGCTTCATCAAGGTGCTCGCGGCGGCGATCCGGCCGCCGATGCGGATCGTCTCCGGCTCGGTCAAATACGACTTCAAGGGCAAGCCGGTGGACATCGCGACCGCCACCGATGCCGACATCGAGGCGATACGGTGGAGCCACCTGAGCTACATCATGCAGGGCTCGATGAGCGTGCTGAACCCGGTGCGCCGCATCGGCAAGACCTTCCACGATTTCGCCAGCCGGCCGCTGGGGCTGACCGGCGAGCCGTTCCGCCAGCGCGTCATCGGCCATCTCGAACGGCTGAAGCTGCCGGCCGACGTGCTCAATGCCTATCCGCACGAGCTATCGGGCGGCATGCGGCAGCGCGTCACCATCGGGCTTGCGACGGTATGCCATCCCGAGTTCATCATCGCCGACGAGCCGACCACGGCGCTCGACGTGGTGGTCCAAAAGGAGGTGCTGAGCCTCATCCGCGACATCCAGAAGGAGATGGGCTCCTCGGTGGTGTTCGTCACCCACGACATGAGCGTCCACGCCAACATGGCCGACCGCGTCGGCATCATCTATGCCGGCCGCCTCGTCGAGGAAGGCCCGACGCGGCAGATGTTCTTTGCCCCCAAGCACCCCTATACGGCGCACCTGGTGGCGAGCCTGCCGCGCATCGGCGACACCACGCAGCGCCCGGCGCTGGAGGGGCGGCCGCCCAACCTCGCCGACCCGCCGAAGGGCTGCCGTTTCCACCCGCGCTGCCCGCTGGCCATCGACATCTGCAAAACCGAGGTGCCGCCGCTCGAGACGGTGGGGCCCGATCACCGGACGGCCTGCTGGCGCTCGGCCGACGTGGAGCCGCTGGTCAAACCGCACGTCGCGCACGAGGTGATGGCATGAGCACGCTGCTCGAAGTCAGCAATGTCAGCAAGCAGTTCACCATGGGTGGGCTACTGTCGCGCAAGGTCGTCCGCGCCGTCGAGGATGCGAGCCTGTCGCTGAGCGCCGAAAAGCCGGAAATCTTCACCATCATCGGCGAGAGCGGCTCGGGCAAGACGACGCTCGCGCGCATGATCCTCGGGCTGGAACTGCCGTCAACCGGCGAGATCAGCTTTCGGGGCAAGACGGTGAGCCACCGGGTTGGCAGGCGTGAGCGGCTGGAATTCATGGCCAATGTGCAGCCGGTGTTCCAGAACCCGTTCGAGGCGTTCAATCCGCTGAAGCGGATCGACCGCTACCTCGAGTCGACCGCGCGCCGGTTCCTGAAACTCAGCGACCGCGCTGGGCTCGACCGGGCCATGGACGAGGCCTTGCAGAAGGTGGGGCTCAGCCTTGCCGAGGTGAAAGGCCGCTTCCCGCACGAGATGAGCGGGGGCCAGTTGCAGCGCGCCGCTATCGCCCGGGCGCTGATCCCAAATCCGCCGCTGCTGGTGGCGGACGAGCCGGTGTCGATGGTGGACGCCAGCCTTCGCATGAGCATCGTCAACCTGCTCAAGGCGCTGCGCGACGATTTCGGTGTCTCGGTCATCTACATCACCCACGACCTCGCAACCGCCTACTACATCTCCAACCGGCTGATCATCATGCAGCGGGGACGGATCGTGGAAATGGGCGATGCGCGGACTGTGCTGGACAATCCGGAGCATCCGTATTCGCGGCTGCTCAAGGCATCTGTGCTCTCGACCGAGGATGCCGGCGCCGGCAAGCTCGCGACCGATCCGGGCATGGTGAAGCTCGCCAACACGCTGGTGAGCAAGCCTGGGCACCTCCAGAGCCGGCCTGACGGGCGGCTGGTGCGGGTCTACGAGGGGGCGTAGCGCGCCGCCACTACCAGCAGGGATTTGACTGTGTCAGGCAGGACCTGGACGGCCGACAACGGCGACGGCACGTTCACCAACCCGCTGTTCTACGAGGAGTTCTCGGATCCGGACATCATCCGGGTCGGCGAGGATTTCTACATGACCGGCACCACCATGCACGCCATGCCGGGACTGCCGATCCTCAAGTCGGCGGACCTCGTCAACTGGGAGCTGGTGACTTACGTCTTCGACACGCTCGAGCTTGGGCCTGAATTCCGGCTCGAGGGTGGGGAGATCTACGGTCAGGGCATCTGGGCCCCGTGCTTTCGCTATCACGACGGCACGTTCTACATCTTCTCGAACGTCAACAAGCGCCGCACCCAGATCTTCACCGCCACCGATCCGGCTGGCCCGTGGACGCGGCAGGAGATGCAGCAGTCGCTGCACGATCTCTCGGTGCTGTTCGACGACGATGGACGGGCCTATGTCGTCTGGGGCTACCGCAACCTGCGGCTGGCGCAACTGACGCCGGACCTGACCGACCTGGTCCCCGGCACCGAGACCGAGATCACCGGCGCCGACTCCGACATGGGCGAGGGGGTGCATTTCTACAAAATCGACGGCCGGTACTTCCTCACCAGCGCCTGGTTCAGCGGCAGCATGCGGATGCCTGGAGCCCGCGCCGACCATGTCTTCGGGCCGTGGGAGATCAACCCATCGCTCAGCGAGTACGAGGATTTCGGGCTTGTCGAAGGCTATCGGCTGCGCGGTGGCGGCCTGCCGTTCACCGCCACACCGCCATTCGAGCTGATCCCGCCCAACCCCGCGTCGGAAGGGCGTATGTCGCTGCATCAGGGCGGCATTGTCGACACCGCCGCGGGCGAGTGGTGGGGTTGGTCGATGATGGACTACAACTCGCTGGGCCGCCTGACCTGCCTGTCGCCGGTGACCTGGCGCGACGGCTGGCCGTATTTCGGGCTGCCCGGCAATCTCGGCCGGACGCCGCGCACCTGGGTAAAGCCGAACACCCGCCGCCCGCAGCAACCGAAAGCGCTGTTCGAGCGCAGCGACGATTTCGATGGTCCGGCGTTGCAGCCGATCTGGCAGTGGAACCATGTTCCGGTGGCGGAGAAATGGTCGCTGGCCGAGAGGCCCGGTCACCTGCGGCTCCACACGCTGGCGGCCAGTTCGCTCTGGGACGCGCGCAATTCGCTGACGCAGCGGGCTGTCGGACCCATTTCGGTAGCGACAACCAAGCTCGATGGCAGCGGTCTGGAGCAGGCCGACGTGGCGGGGTTGGCGCTGCTCGGCCTGCCGTATCGCTGGGTCGGGCTCAGGCGCAGTGACAAAGGCTGGCGGATCGAGACGTTCGATCAGCAGACGGGCGGGACGATCGTAGCGGCGACCGATGGGCCGATAGTCTGGCTACGCGCCGAGTGCGATTTCCTGACTGAGACGGCGCGGCTCAGCTGGTCGCGGGATGGGGTGCGGTTCGAGGCGCTGGGCGAGCCGGTAGTGATGGTGTTCCAGCTCAAGACCTTCCAGGGCATCCGCTACGCGCTCTTTGCCTACAACGCCGAGCGGCCCGGCGGTTATGCCGATTTCGACAGCATCGAAATCGACGAACCGCACCCGAGAGGATTGATGCGGCCAATCCCGTTCGGCGAGACGATCATCGTTACGGGCCACGGCTCCGACCGGGGGATCGCAATCGAGGCCGGTGCGGTTCGTATGGGCGCTCCAAGCCCGCTGGTCGTGGTCGACCTGGGCTTCGGTCGTGCCGCGCTGGGCCACGGCGGCGGCCACCTGAGCGTCGATGCCGAGGGCAGCGTCCGTCTCGCTGACGGTCGGGCGGGACTTGCCGAGACTTTCCAATGGATGGAGACGCCGACAGGCGAACTCATCCTGATGTCGGTGGTGACCAATCGCTTCCTGCGCCTCACCGAGAGTGGAGAGGTCAGGGCCGACAGTCCCGGTCCGCGATCGGACGGAGGGGATGGTGTCAGGTTCACGTGGGTCGTCTCCTGACCATCCACGGGCCGCGACATCGCCGACACTAGGGACGCGAACTGAGCGCATTTCGCCTTGTGCAAGCAGCCGATCACGTCGATCATACGCGACACGATCGCAGGCAGGTGCCCCGCTATGTTGCGCACGTTTCGGTTGATCCCGAGGAGCCCATCGCCGGCCCTGCGATCCAGCGCTATCCGGGTGTGCCTGCGACCATGATGATCATCAAGCGCTGACCGCGATGACGGGCGACCCGGCCAATGGCGAGGCACCCTTAGCGGCATCGATGCCCCAGAGCATTCGCGCTCGCGTTTCACGCCTGGGCCGTCGCATCTCGCTGTCCCAGCGTTTCTTTCTCATCGCGCTGTGCGTCGTGGTGGCCGCGATGCTGATCCTGGGGAATTGGACCAGCAACTATGTCAGCGAGAGCATCACCAAGGGAATCGGCGGCACGGCTGCCGCGAGCATCGAAGCGCTGATTTCTCGCAGTCTTGACGGAGTTACCCAGGCGCCAGACCGCCGTACTGCGCTCGAGGCCGCGTTTGCCGTGGGCAACAGCGCCGATGCTACGCGGCTGATACAGATCCGGGTGCGCAACCCGGCAGGGGAGATCCTTTTCGAGTCATTGGGCGACCTTGATGACGTCCCCTCGACACAGGATTTGGCAGCGGCCGCGCTTGGGGTGCTGACTGTGCGGGTGATTGACGTGCCGCTGCAGTCGCTGGGTGCGCTCCCCCGTTCGACCCTGCCGGTGCTGAAGATCTATACCCCGTTGCGGCGGGACGAGACGGCTGAGGTGTTCGGCGTCGCCGAGCTCTACTTCAGCGCGCGAGCCGTTCGAGAACTGCAGGCGCAGGCGCGGTCGGACGTCTGGATCATTGTCGCGTCGATTGGTTTCGTTGCGGTGGGAACACTAGCGCTCCTCGTGCAGGTCACCGGCGACATCATCACCCAGCAACGCCAGCGGCTGGCGGCCAACCTCAGGCAGACACGGAGCCTGCTGGACGAGAACATGGTCCTGCAGGCCGCCTCCGAGAGGCTTCGCGTGGAGGCGAGCCTCGCCAACGAACATGTGCTTGCGCAGGTTGGGTCCGATATCCACGACGGACCGGTGCAGCTTCTGACGCTGCTGATCCTGCGGCTGACACGAGCTGATCCGAGTGCTCTTACGGGGGCCGCTGCCGAGTTGGCGCGGGAGGCGCTGGAGGAACTCCGCGGTATATCGGCGGGGCTGGTGTTGCCCGAGCTGGCGAAGCTGGGCGTGGCGGAAACCATTGCCCTCGCCGCGAAGCGTCACGAAGACCTGACCGGCACTGCGGTTGTCACTAGCGTCGATGTTCCGGATATCACGGCGTCGATCACAGCCAAGGTATGCGCCTACCGCGTCATACAGCAGGCGCTCAACAACGCGTACCGCCATGGTGGCGGTGTGGACCAGCAGGTTCGCGTCAGTTCGTCCAATGGCTGGTTGCGCATCGAGGTGACCAATCGATCCTCGGGGAAGGATCCTGCTGCCTCTTCGGTCGACCAACTGGGGCTTCGGGCGATGCGATTTCGCGTCGAGTCCCAGGGCGGGAGTCTCGCGGCGGATTTCGAAGGGGAGCACGCCCGGATCGACGCCAGGATACCGATCGACGCGGGCAAGCCTCAGGCGTCGTCGTTCTGGAGCGGCATTTCCAGTTCATAGGGCGCCCGCAACCGCTGCACGGCCAGGACGACTTCGAGGCGGCTCTTCACCTTCAGCTTGTACATCAGGTTGGTCATGTAGTGCTTGACCGTCTTCTCGGTCAGGTTGAGCGTCCGGGCGATTTCCTTGTTGCTCTTGGCCTCCAGCAGGCACTGCACCAGTTGCTGCTCCCGCGGGCTGAGCTTGGCGGCGGAGCGCTCGTCCTCGCGTCGTGTGCGATTGCGAAATCCGGCAATCAGCTTGGGCGAGAAGTCGGGCGATACGAACAATCCCCCCTTGGTCACTGTTTCAATAGCCGCGAACAGATCCTCCGACGGACGGCCCTTGAGCACAAATGCATGAGCCCCGGCGTCGAGCGCCTGAAGCGCCAGATCGACGTCCGCGTAGGCGGTGAAGATGATCATCTTGGTCGCTGGTGACAGTTCGCCGATCGTGCGGATCGCAGCATAGACGTCGCCCGGCATGCTCAGATCGAGGGTCATGAGATCAGGCTGCATCAGCCGCGCGACCTCGACGGCACCGTCGGCAGACGACTCCGTACCCACAACGGAGAAGCCGCCATCTGCCGAAAACAGGGCCGCGATGCCCGTGAGCAGAGTGGGGTGATCGTCAACGAAGGCGATCCGCATCGGAGACGAGGTCGGTGCCTGAGGGGCGTCAACCGTCATTTGTTCTTGCCGTTTCCGTTTTCGTTTTCGTTGCCACCGCCATTGTCTCCCCCGTCGCCGCTGCCGCCGTTGCCACCGCCGTTACCACCACCATTGCCGCCGCCATTGCTGTTTCCGCCACCGGCATTTCCGCCTCCGTTCGCGTTGCCACCGGCATTTCCACCTCCGTTGCCGCCGGCGTGGCTGTTTGCGCTGTTGCCCGCCGGCTTACCGACGACCTCGGTGAGCGTTACCTCATCGCCCGCCGCCACGGTCTGCCTGGCGCCGGTCGCGTTGTCCGAGACGATCGCAACGCCGATGGTGACCACAACTTCTCCCTCATCTCCGAAGACCGTCAGGCGCGACTGTCCCGGTCCCATTTCTATCGTCATGCTGGCGGTTTGCAGCAGCATCTTCTCACCAGGCCCGAGCCGGGCATCGACAGCAACCGTGCCGGCGAACTGAGTGACCCTCGTCAGGTGGCCTGTGGACTGCTCGATCTGTACGGCGGTGTCTGGCCCGAGGCTGAGCGTGACCTCCTCGCTGGTCAGTTCGACCCGTCCGCTCTGCAAGGTGCGTACCGGCGTATCGGCCAGGACATCGGAGCCAACCGGCAGCTCTGCCCATTGCCCCTGCTGGAACAGGATCACCGTGCCGGTGACCGTGGCAGTGATCCAGGCGGCCGCTGCGAAGGTGGGGCTGGCCAGCAACGACAAGGCAAGCGCGAGCCCAAGGCCGGCCGCTGCGCGGCGAACGCGCCCGGCAAAAAAGTCCTGACGATCCAATGAATTCAGCACGGCTTGTCAGATCCTGGCTAAGACCTCGGTCGACGATAACAGCCGCGCTTGTCCGAATAGCATAGCAGGCCCGATCCGGTCGTGTCACGACACGGCGCTGTGCTTTCTCTCGATTTGCCCGATGCGGATGGCTTCGCCGTCTCTCACCGGCCGGTGAGACTGGTCGCGAGCCCGGGACCTGCGTCAACACTGCAGCAATTGAGCGTTAGGGTGCGGCCGGATCGGACAAGGCGTGGTGCTGGCGCAACGAGGTGATCGTCGCCGACACCGATGTTTCGTCGGTCACCGTGAGCGTGAACTCGCGATCGGTGGCCGAGCGTCCCATGCTGACGCCCGGATTGCGGAAGCGCATGGAGCTGTCGACCACCCGTGGAGCCGCGAAGTGCAACTCATCGGCGCGGGTCCGCTGGTGAACCTCGGCGATGTTGGTGCGGTTCAGCCCGCCGCAGGCCATCACGAGGATGCGGCCGCGCGCTGCCTTCACCGTGCGGGCCAGGGTTTCGATGCCGTCGAGCGCGGACTTGTGCTGGCCGCTGGTGAGAACCCTGTCGACCCCGCAACGCACCAGGGCTTCGATCGCTTCCTCGCAATCGCGCGTCATGTCGAAAGCACGGTGGTGGGTGACCTGCATCGGTCGCGCCAGTTCGACCGCCTTGCGGGTGCGGACCTCGTCGATGGTGCCCTCGGCGGTGAGGAAGCCGATGACGACGCCGGCGACGCCCATTTGCTTCAGCTCGGCTATGTCGGCGAGGATCGCCTCGAACTCGATCTCCGAATAGAGAAAGTCCCCGCCGCGCGGCCGGACCATCACGAAAAACGGGATCGTCGCCACCTGCTGGGCGGCCCGAACCATGCCCATGCTGGGCGTTAGCCCGCCTTCGATGAGGCTGGCACAGAGTTCAACCCGGTCGGCGCCGCCGTTCTGCGCCGCAACCAGCCCATCGGCCCCTTCGACCGCGATCTCGACCAGCACAGCCATCAAACGCTTCCTTTTCTTGCCGATGGAACCGCCAGCGGCGACCAGTCGAAATTGGTATCGAACGGGTAGGTCTTGCGGGTCTTGCGCAGCCGCGGCAGGCGCTCGACGAACTGGTCGACGACACCTGGCGACAGGGCCATCAGGCTTGGATTGGCGATGGGCGCCAGTTCCGGCGAGAGATAGCCCGACTTGACCACGACGATCTTCGC
The DNA here is from genome assembly GCF_056402875.1 of Devosia sp. P3_B2. Classification (NCBI taxonomy): domain Bacteria; kingdom Pseudomonadati; phylum Pseudomonadota; class Alphaproteobacteria; order Hyphomicrobiales; family Devosiaceae; genus Devosia; species Devosia sp. P3_B2. The sequence continues at coordinate 17,158 of NZ_JBFUGO010000018.1, forward strand.
CGCGCGGGGATCGAGCCCGATACGGGTGAAGTCGGCCATGTTGTGGAACGGACGGCGCCGAGCGGTGACTACCAGATCGACGCCGTCGATGCGGAGTACGGCCTCGCGCAAGCGCGGCTCGGGCGCGTCGAGCAGGAAGATCACGTCGGCTTGCAGCTGTACCGGGTGGCTGGCGGGGTCGAGGCTGCCGCCAATGCTGAGCGACAGGTGGGAGCCGACGCCCGCCGCATAGGCGAGTTCGGTAGCCATCCGGTCGGCGATGCCGGCGAAGATGGCGCCTTGGGCGCCCTGGTGCAGCAATTCGGCGAGGACGTCGGCCCGATCGCCGACGCCGCCGCCTGTCGGGTTGTCACCCGATTCTGCGATGATCGCCGGACTGGTCTCCGACGCGATGGCGAGGGTGACGCATTCGTCGATGCTGCCGGTACGGGTGCCGAAGACGAACTTTTCGCGCGCGTTCCAGTAGTCGCCGGCTAGCGCCTCGGCGGCCCGGCGAAGTGCCGGCAGGTCGGTGCCGGTCATGATCGCAGCTGCGGTGGCGCGCGGTTCGTCGGCCCAGACGTAGCCGACCATCAGCGAAGCGTCCCAGATGACGGCCTCGGCTTCGATGGCGGAGAGCCCGGCGTAGAGGCTTCTCGCCGGCTCGTCCTCGGTGCTGGTCCGCTCGCCCGGGAGGACGACGGGAACGGGGGCCCAGACGATGAAGGGTCTTTCGCCGGTGGTGAGGCTGCGCACCAGCATGGCAACTGCACGGCGCATTGTCTCCTCGACGTCGATGTGCGGCGCCGTGCGGTAGGTGGAGAAGATGTCGAGTGCGTCGATGATGCGCTGGCTGACGTTGCCGTGGAGATCGTAGCTCGCGGCGATCGGGACATCGGAGCCAACCAGCGCGCGAACGGCGGTGATGAAGTCGCCCTCGGCGTCCTCCATGCCCTCGACGAACATCGCGCCATGCATGGCGAGGTAGACGCCGTCGAGGGCGCCGGCCGCGGCGATGCCGGCGAGGATTTCCGCCTTGAACGCTTCGTAGGTCTGTCGCTCGACCGGGCCGCCGGCGATGGCCCGGGCGTGGAGCGTTGGGACAAAGTCGGCGCCATAGTCCTTGAGGAAGGCGAAGTAGGCATCGTCGGTGAGGGCCTGTCCCCGGAGGATGCGGAACTCCGCCTCATGGACGAGCACCGGATTGTAGGTGCTGCATTCGGTGTGGATCCCTCCAACGACGATGCGCATCAGACCTCTCCCTGCGCGATGGCAGTGGGCGCGGTGGTGGTGCGGCTGAGGCGGCCCGAGAGCACGAGGCTTACTGCGAGGATAGGCAACAGCGCCGCGACGCCGACGCGCAGGTCGACATGCTGGCCGATAAAGCCGATCAGCGGCGGACCGACGAGGAAGCCGAGCAGCGCAATGAAAGAGAGTGTCGCCACATTGGTGGACGAGCGGGCGGGGTCGAGGTCCGCGGCGGCGGTCACCGCCAAGGGGAACGCGACGGAGGCGCCGAGGCCGACGACGGCGAAGCCGAGAAGGGCGACCGGCAGGCCGGGCGCGAGGGTGAGGATGACGATCCCGACCAAGGCGAGAACCACGCTGCCGCGGGCCAGGGTTGCGGCGCCAAGCCTCGACTTCGCCCAGTCGCCACCGAACCGGCCGGTCGCGACGAAGAGGGCGAAGACCGAGTAGCCGATACCGGCCTCGCCGCCGACACCCAGCACTTCGCGCAAGAACACGGCGGACCAGTCGGCCATGGCGCCCTCGGTCATGGTCACGCCGAAGACGAAGAAACACACGCCGAGCAGGGCCCAGCCCGGCAGTCGGGACCCGGTGAGCCGCCGCGTGCCGGGGGCTGATGGGGTGGCGGTCGCATCGGGTCCGAAATCCGGCACCAGCCGGCCGGCCACCGGACCGACCACGAACGTTGCGACGGCGACCGACAGGATGGCCCAGCGCGCCTCGATGCCGGCGGCGGCAAGCGCGGAGCCGATGATGCTGCCGGTCATGATGCCGAGCGACCAGAAGCCGTGCGCCTTGCTCATGATCAGGCGGCCCGTCGCCTTCTCGACCTTATCGGCTTCGACATTGAGCCCGAGTTCGACGAACGAGATCGTCGAGCCGCAGAGCATCAGCGTGACAAACAGCAGCACGGGGTTCGACGCAAATCCGGGCAGGCTCACGGCAATGGCGTAGAGCGCAAAGCCGAACATGATCGCAGCCCTGGCCCCGATGCGGCCGACCAGCGGGCCGGCAAACGGCAGGGTCAGCAGAGTGCCGGCCGGCAGCCCAAGCAGCACCATTGCAAGGCCGGCGGGGCCGAGGCCCAGCGCCTGCTGCACATCGGGTATGCGCGGCAGCCAACTGCCGAAGGCAATCGGCTGCAGGAAGAACACGAGCATGGTCAGGCGCTGTGGGGTTAGGCGTGCCATTGGGCTCAGACGCTCCCGGAGGTCATCCGGGTGATCTGCCGGATGTCATTGATTTTCATCGGCGACTTGCTTGACGTCTGTCAATAGGCAAGTCCAACTGGATACCAATTCCCCAGGACCGGGTACGTACCGCAGGTAGCATGGAATAAACGTTCTGCCCAATTCCAAGGCAAAATAGGCCGAAATCGAGCAAATTGCAGCGAATCATGGAATATGTGCGCGGTCTAGATTGGTATTGAAATCGCTGCGTCACCGTGTTGACATGTGGCCGCTGATCTGGTCACGATGTAAATAGTTTACAGCCGTTCAACGTTGAGCGGCCAACCTGGGGGCAGGGGCGGTAATGAGGGTTGGAATTGTTGGCCTGGGCTATCGGCTGGCATACCTGGCGCGGGTGTTCTCCGCGCAGCATCTCGATTTTTCCGTGGTCGGCTATGTCGACCCCCAGCCAGCAGGGCTGCCCTACACCGAGGAGCACGGCGTTCCGGTCGGCAAGTCGTACGCCTCGCTCGAAGACATGCTGGATGGCGAGACGCTCGACCTGCTGATGGTCGGATCGCCCAACCACATGCATCTCGACCATATCCGCATCGGGCTCGAGCGCGGGCTGAAGATCTTCACCGAGAAGCCGGTCGTGGCGACTGTCGACGATACCCTGGCGCTGGCGCGCCTGATTGCCGCCCATGACAAGGACCAGGTGATGGTCGGGCTGGTGCTGCGCTATGCGCCACTCTATGTCGATCTGCGCAAGGCGCAGGCCGATGGGCTCCTGGGCGATATCGTCTCGATCGAGGCGTCGGAGCACATTCCGCCCTATCACGGCGCCTTCTTCATGCGCGACTGGCGCCGCTACGAGCACTATTCGGGCAGCTTCATGCTCGAGAAATGCTGCCACGACCTCGATCTTTACAACGGCGTGATGGGCTGCCGCCCGCGCTACGTTTCGAGCTTCGGCGGGCGCAAGACGTTCATCCCGAAGAACGCACCGCAGGCGACGGGGATCAACGACCTCGAGGTCTACTATCGCAAGCCGAGCGGCTGGATGGGCACCGACAAGGTGTTCGACAGCGACGGCGACATCATCGATTTCCAGACCGCCATCGTAGAATACGAGAACGGCTCGTCGCTCGCCTTCCACACAAATCTCAGCGTTCCCGACGACTTCCGCCGCTTTGCGGTGATGGGCGCCAAGGGCATGGCCGAGGGCGATTTCGTGCGCAACTTCTTCAAGGTCCACGACTCGCGGACGTCCAGCAAGCTGGTCGACAAGACGTACACCGGGACTGACCTGTCGGTGCATTACGGCGCCGACGAGCAGATGGCGACCGACATCACGACGCACACACTCGAGGGCACCCCGCTGCCGGTCTCGGTGGTCGACGCGCTGGAGGCGGGGCTGCTGGCGCTCACGATGGATGAGGCACGCCGAACCCGATCGGTGATCGACATGAACCCGATCTGGCAGCGTTTCGATGCCGCGCTCGCGGGCCGAGTGAGCTAGGAGGCAAGGGCGATGACCGCAAACCGAACTGCCGTCCTCTTCGCCCTCGCCCTTCTGGCACCCGCAGTCGCCTATATCCTCTTTATCGTCGCCTATCCGCTGGTCGACACGATCATCCTGTCGTTCACCAATGCGGCGCTGCGGCCGAAGCTGGATTGGGTCGGGTGGGCGAACTACCAGAAGATCTTCGCCAACTCGAAGTTCACCGAGATCATCATCCGGACGATCTTCTGGACGCTCTGCTCGGTGGGGCTGAAGATGATCATCGGCACCTGCGGCGCGGTGTTGCTCAACGCCGCGATCCCCGGCCAAACTATCTTCCGCATCCTGACCATGCCGCCATGGGTCGTGCCGATGGCCATCGGCATCTACATGTGGGGCTGGATGTACAATGGCCAGTTCGGGATGATCTCGGGCCTGTTGCAGAACTTCGGCATCCTCGACGGCCCCTTCGCCTTCCTCGGCTATCCGACGCCCGCCTTCTGGTCGACCATCGTCACCGACGTCTGGATCGGGGTGCCGATCGTCACGATCTACCTGCTCGCCGCCATCCAGTCGGTGCCCAAGGACCTCTACGAGGCCGCGTGGGCCGATGGGGCAGGGCGCTTCTACCGGTTCCGCCGCATTACGCTGCCGCTGATCCTGCCGGCGATGCTCACCATGTCGCTGCTGTCGCTGATCGCGACCTTCAACTCGTTCGACATCATCTGGATTTTGACCCAGGGCGGCCCGTCGGGGTCGACCACCACCATGATCATCGACACGTTCCAGACCGGTATCCGCTCATCCAAGTACGGCGAGGGCGCGGCGCGGGCGGTGATGATCTGCATCTTCGTGTCGATCTTCTGCCTCGTCTATTTCCGCGCTGTGCGGCGCCTGTCCCAGGGAGCGCTGAAATGAGCCATCTCGCCCGCACTGCCGCGTCGACCGGAGTCATCGCAGCTCCTGCCGCGCCCGCCACCAGGACCCGCCGCGCCCGCGCGGTGACCGGCAAGCCGATGATCGACCGCTATCGCTGGTACGAAATGGTGGCGCTCTATGCCGGCATCGCGGTGTTCCTCGCGTTCGTCCTGGCGCCGTTCGTCGAGGGCTTCCTCGTCTCGCTGAAGCCGCTCGCCCAGCTGTTCTCGACGCCCTACAGCTTCATCCCCAAGAACGGTTCGTTCGACGCCTACATCAACATGTGGACGAGCGTGCCGAGCCTGGGCCGCTACATCTTCAATTCACTGCTGATCTCGACCATCGAGACGGCGATCGTGGTGACGGTCGCGGTGCCGGCGGCCTACGCCTTCGCCCGCTTCAACTTCCCGGCCAGCGGCGTGCTGCTCGCGGCGTTCCTGGCGGTCAACATGTTCTCGGGCGCGGTGCTGCTGATCCCGCTGTTCCGCTTGATGCGCACGGTGGGCCTGCTCAACACCTACTGGGCCCAGATCATCCCCGGCGCGGCCTTCCTCATCCCATCGTCCATCTGGCTGCTTCGCACCTACCTGATGCGCATCCCGCGTGAGCTGGACGAGGCGGCCTGGGTGGACGGGGCCTCGCGGCTCTACACCATGCGCCGCGTCATCCTGCCGCTTGCCATGCCGGGCGTCGTGGTCGTCGCCATCATGACGTTCATCGGTGCCTACGCGCAGCAGTTCATCTTCGCGCTGACCTTCAACTCCAAGACCGAATACATGCCCCTGCCGATCGGCCTCTTCGCCTTTTTCGGCAAGCAGGAAGTGGTTTGGAACGAGCTGATGGCAGCCAGTTTCGTCGGAATCCTGCCGGTCATGATCATCATCGTGTTCCTGCAGCGCTACCTCGTCGCCGGCCTCACCGCCGGGGCGATCAAGCAGTAAGGCCGGGGTGTCGATCCCGGCCGGGGGTAAGCACGCGTTCCTGGGGGACGCGCTAGCAACAAGGGAGACTAACGTGAGTAGAACGACATCACTGCTGGCCGTGTCACTTCTGGCGCTCGCCGGTGCCGCTCCTGCCATCGCGCAGGACGTCAAGGAAATCACCTTCATCAACTGCGGCGACGAACTGACGGCCGGCTACGCGGATTACTTCGCCGCGTGGGAAGCCGACAATCCGGGCTTCAAGGTCGTCCCCGAGGTCGTGGGCTGGGGCCAGTGCCAGGACAAAGTGACGACGCTCGCCGCCGCCGGCACCCCGGTCGGGCTTGCCTATGTCGGCTCGCGTACGCTCAAGCAGTTCGCGCAGAACGACCTGATCGTCCCCATCCCGATGACGGACGAGGAGAAGGCCTCCTACTACAACTTCGTGCCCGAGACCGTGACCTTCGAAGGCACCCAGTGGGGCGTTCCGGTCGCTTTCTCGACCAAGGCGCTGTTCTGGAACAAGGACCTGTTCAAGGCCGCGGGGCTCGACCCCGAGGTTCCGCCCAAGACCTGGGCCGAAGAGATCGCCTTCGCCAAGCAGATCGCCGACAAGACCGACGCGGCAGGCTTCGGTGTCGTCGCCAAGACCTTCGACAACACCATGCACCAGTTCCTGCACTGGGTTTACACCAACAACGGTTCGGTGATCGACGCCGACGGCAACATCACCCTCGACAGCCCGCAGAACCTCGCCGCACTGACCGCGCTCAAGGACATCGTTCCTTACGCGGAAGAGGGCCCGACCGCCTATGAGCAGAACGAAGTTCGCTCGATCTGGCTCGACGGCAAGCTGGGCATGATCCAGGGCGGCGTCGGCGCGGCGCTGCGCGCTGACGAAGCCAAGATGAACTGGGGCGTTGCTCCGCTGCCGGTTGGCCCCGATGCCAAGGGCCCGGGCACGCTGCTGATCACGGACTCGCTGGCGGTGTTCAAGGGCACCGGCGTCGAGGATCAGGCGATCAGCCTCGCCAAGTACATCACCACCGGTGAGCGCCAGTGGGCCGCCGAGATGGCGCAGGGCCTGACCCCGCTCCGTCCGCTCGAGCCGCAGACCAGCGAACTCGTGGCCAAGACGCCGTACTGGAAGCCGTTCCTCGACGGCATCGCGTTCGGTGGTCCCGAGCCGCTGTTCACCGACTATATCGGCCTGCAGAACACTATGATCGAGATGGTGCAGTCCGTCGTGACCGGTGCAGCCGAGCCGCAGGCGGCGCTGACCAAGGCCGCCGCCGACCTCGAGCAATACAAGTAACGTTGCCTCCGCCGGTCGCCGCCTTGCGCGGCGGCCGGCCCATCCGTCCCGCCGAGCGGGCCCGTTGGAGACCTGCATGAGCCAGCTGACGCTCTCGCGCCTCAAGAAATCCTTCGCCGAAATCGAGATCATCAAGGGCATCGACCTCGAGGTGACCGAAGGCGAGTTCGTCGTCTTTGTCGGCCCGTCCGGCTGCGGCAAGTCCACCCTGCTGCGGATGATCGCCGGGCTCGAGGACGTCACCGAGGGTGAGATCGTCATCGGTGGCAAGCCGGTGAAGGATCTGCCGCCGGTCAAGCGCGGCATCGCCATGGTGTTCCAGTCCTACGCTCTCTACCCGCACATGTCGGTGTTCGAGAACATCGCTTTTCCGCTGCGCGTCGAGAAACTGCCCAACAGCGAGGTTACGACCCGCGTCGAGAAGGCCGCCAAGGTGCTGCAGCTCGAAAGTCGGCTACAGCAGCGGCCCGGAACGCTGTCCGGCGGCCAGCGCCAGCGCGTCGCCATCGGCCGCGCCATCGTGCGCGAACCCAAGATTTTCCTGTTCGACGAACCGCTCAGCAACCTCGATGCTGCGCTCCGCTCCGAGATGCGCATCGAGTTGATGGAACTGCACAAGCGGCTCGGCTCGACCATGATCTATGTGACCCACGACCAGGTCGAGGCCATGACCATGGCCGACAAGATCGTGGTGCTGAGCGCCGGGGAGATCGAGCAGGTGGGCTCGCCGCTGGAGCTCTATCACAAGCCCGACAACATGTTCGTCGCCGGCTTCATCGGCAGCCCGAAGATGAACTTCATCGCCGGCCGCTGTACCGCCGCCGACGGCAGCCAGGTCACCGTGGATCTGGGCGCTCTGGGTACGCTGGTGCTGCCGCGCCAGGCGACGCACCTGGTCGGCGAGGCGGTGACGATCGGCGTGCGCCCCGAGCACTTCTCGCTGGGCAAGAAGGATTTCACCCTCAACCTCGTGCCGCGGATCATCGAGCACCTGGGCATCCATACCGTGCTCTATGCCACGCTACCTGCCGGCGAGAGTTTCATTGCGCTGTTCGAAGGTGACCCGCAGGTTGCCGAGGGCGTAGCGGTGGAGGCCAGCTTCTCGCTCGATGCCGCGCATCTGTTCGACGCCGCGGGCAATGCCGTCTATTAGCACCACGACGCGCCCCCGAGCTGGGCGCCGGGGAGGGGCAATGGTCGATCTTGTTGGCCTGTTGCAGACAGAGAAGCACACCTTCACGCCGTCGGAGCGCGCGCTCACGGAAATCGTGCTGGCCGACGTCGATGCGGCGCTGACCCTATCCATCGTCGACCTGGCGGCGCAGGCCAAGGTCTCGCCGCCCACGGTGACGCGCTTCTGCCGGCGCCTTGGTTGCGCCAGCTACGGCGAGTTCCGGGTCCGCCTCGCCCAGAGCCGGTTCGTCGGGCAGCGCTACTTTACCACCGACGCAGGACCCAAGCACGTCCGGGAGATCGCGCAGGGGGTGGTCAACGGCATCCAGTCGACCATCTATCAGACCTTCGACCGGCTTGATTTCGACGCCATCGAGCGGGCGTCGGTGGCGATCGCGAAGGCGAACTATGTGCTCGCCTTCGGTTCGGGCGGCGCTTCGTCGATGGTTGCAGCCGAAACGGAAACCCGCCTGTTCCGGCTTGGGCTGGCGGTCTCATCGTCGCTCGACCATCAGGCGCAGATGATGCGCGCCGCGGGCGCGCCTGCCGGCACGGTGGTCATTGCGTTCTCGCTGAGCGGCAACAACCTGCCGCTGGTGAAGGCGCTCTCGGCGGCGGGCGACAACCAGCTGACGCGCATCGTCGTCACCCGCTCGGGCTCGCCTGTAGCGGGGCAGGCCGACATCCTGCTGCCGATCGACCGGGAGGAGAACACCGATATCCTGCGGCCCACTCCCGGCCGTTATGCCTTTCTCGCCACCGTCGACATTCTGGCACAGACGGTCGCCACCCGCCTCGGTGTTTCGGCCATCGACAGCATGCGTCGGATCAAACACCAACTCGTCGTCAACCGCGACGGGGACGACGCCCAGCCGCTTGGAGACTAGCGGCCGCCTTTCCTTCCATTGCCTCACCGCACCGGCCGGTGCGTCGCTTTCCAAGATTGGATCTTTGCCATGCACATCAGTTTTTCGCTCGTCACCACCTGGACGCCGGCCAAGGACGGCGAGCCGCTCGGCTATGGCATCGAGCTCACCAATACAGGTGACACGCCCGTCAGCAATTTCCAGCTCGGTTTCTCCGGTCCCGCCCGTATCGACCCGCAGGCGACGCTGGAGAACGGCAAGCTTCTTAAGCGCCTCTCCAACCACACGCTGATTGAGCCGCCCGATGGCTATGTGCTCGCGCCCGGTGCCACCTGGGTCGCCACCGCTCGCGGCCTTTCATACGGCCTTCGCCACTGGAGCGATGGCGCCAATACCGGCTATGTCGTGCTTGCCGACGGCACGCTGGTGGCGTTGCCGACGCTGCCCACCAAGGGCAAGGGCAACAACGCTCCGCTGCTGAAGGGCGCGGCGCGCTTCCCGGTGCCGGCCAAGGCGGCGGTCGACGTCTCCATCATCCCATGGCCGCAGTCGGTCGCCACGACCGGCGCGCGCATCGCTCCGGTCGGCTTCGATCTCAAGCCCGAGGGCCAAGCCGCCAATCGCGCCGCCGCGGCGTTCGCCGACCTTGTGGACGATCTCTTCCCGGTCGAAGCGATCGTCCGTCCCGCTTCGGAAGCCGGCATGCCGGTGCACGTGATCGAGACGGCCGGCATGGGCCCCGAGGCCTATGAGGTGCGCTTTGCCGAAAACGGCGCTACGGTTTCGGCAACCACGCGGCAGGGCATGTTCTATGGCCTCGTGACTCTCGGCCATATTCTCCGCGGCGCCCGCCAGCATCCGACGACGTTCGTCTTCCCGACCGGCGGTGCCATTACCGACGCTCCGGGCTTCGTCTATCGCGGCTGCCACCTCGACGTGGCGCGTCAGTTCTATACCGGCGCCGAGGTCAGCCGGCTGCTGAAACTCATGGCCTGGAACAAGATGAACAGGTTCCACTGGCACCTGTCGGAGGACGAAGCATGGCGCGTCCAGATCGATGCCTATCCGGCCCTCACCGAGGTCGGCGCCTGGCGCGGCCACGGCAAGGCCCTGCCGCCGCTGCTTGGCTCAGGTCCGCAGCCGACGGGTGGCTACTACACCAAGGCGACGATCCGGCAGATCGTGGCGCTGGCCGACAGCCTTGCCATCACGGTCATCCCTGAAATCGACATGCCGGGCCATTTCTATGCCGCGCTGCAGTCGGTGCCTGAACTGCGCGATCCGGCGGAGCAGGGCGAGTACCAGTCGGTGCAGGGCTTCCCCAACAACAGCCTCAACCCGGCGCATGAGCCCGTCTACCGCTTCGTCGAAACCGTGGTCGAGGAAGTACTCGACCTCTTCCCCGCCGGCATCTTTCATATTGGGGCCGATGAAGTGCCGCTGGCCGCATGGTCGGGTTCGCCGCTGGCGCTCGACCTGCTCGAAAAGCTGGCAGGGCCCGAGATGCGCAAGAAGCATGAGAGCCAGTTCAACCAACTCGGCAACCATCATGGCGCCGACGAGATCGAAGGCTCTCCGACAGCGATCCTCCAGGCCCATTTCATCCGCCGGGTGCATGAGATCATCAAGCGGAAGGGCGCGATTACCGGCGGCTGGGAAGAGGCGGCGCATGGCGATGCGGTCGACCGGGACAAGGCCTACGTCATTGGCTGGCGCAACGTCGAGATCAACGCGGCACTCGCCGAGCGGGGCTATGACATCGTCGTTTCGCCCGGCCAGCGCTACTATCTGGACATGGCCAATGGCGTGTCCTGGGCCGAGCCCGGTGCCGGCTGGGCCGGCTGGTCCGGGCCGCAGGAAACCTACGAGTTCGACGCCCGCGCCGGCTTTTCCGAACAGGGGCTGAAACACCTGCTCGGCATCCAGTCCTGCATCTGGTCGGAGTCGATGACAGACCGGGCCATCTTCGATCGCCTGGTGTTCCCGCGCCTCTCGGCAGTTGCCGAGTCCGGCTGGACGATGCCGGAGCGCAAGTCCTGGAACCGCTTCAGCGCGCTCGTCGGGCTGATGCCGATCATGTACGGCAACTGGGCCGAGTAAGGACGTCGCAGCAGTCGCAAAATGAGGCCGCGCTCGTCTGCGCGGCCTACCCGGCGACTGGATCCTAGGCGTTGTCGAGAGCCGGAGCGTTGGCGGCTAGCCAGACCTTGTAGCGTTCGACAGTCTCGGCATTGGGCGGATAGACGCCGAAGGTGGACTTGCCGGACTCGATTTCGGATTTCAGGAACTCTTCCTGCAGGTCCATCGCCAGGGCCTCGTCGGCGATTTCATCTGCCCATTTGCGCGGGATGACGATGACGGCCTCGCTGTCTCCGAACATGATGTCGTCGGGATAGACGGCGACGCCGCCGCAGGCGATCGGCTGGTTCATGTCGGAGGCGTGATGGGCAACGAGGTTTGCCGGCGCCGCAGGGCCCAGGCAGAAGGTCGGGAGGCCCAGGGCGGCGATGTCGGCAGTGTCCCGCACCCCGCCATCCAACACGATGCCGGCACACTGCCGATAGATCAGGCGACGCGCGAGAACGGCGCCGATGCCGGCAATCTCGGGCATGTTGCGGCAATCGAGCACCAGCACGTGGCCTTCGGCGATGGTGTCGATGGCCTTGCGCTGGAAGTTGTCCGGGCTCGAGCTGTACTCCGAGCCGTCGATGTCCTCGCGCGCCGGAATGTAGCGCACCGTAAGCGCCGGGCCGACCATGGGATCGGACGCACTGCCAAGCGGCCGCACGCCGCGGATGGCGGTGTTCCTCAGGCCGCGTTTCAGCAGCAGCGAGCTGAGCGTCGCCGAGTTCGTCCGCTTCAGCTTGGCCTGGGTTTCGGCGCTCAATAGTGTCATGCAATCCTCCTTGGCTACATGGCACTTAGCAGACAGCGGTTCGAAAGTTCAATAGAGAACCAGAAGTTTCTTATTTGGCTTCGGGCGACGTGCCGCCGAGAAGGCGGGTCAAGGCATCGGCGACCTCGATGACTTCCTTGCGGATGGCACGCTTTCGCTCGGGGGTCGCATCGCCGATGAACGGCACGCTGACGGCGGCGATAAGTCGGCTCGAGGCATCGAAGATCGGGGCCGCGAGGGCGCGGATGCCGAGCCCCGATTCGAGATTGTCTTCGGCGAATCCATCTTCGCGGATGCGCCGCAGTTCCTCTTCCAGCGCCTCCGGGTCGGTGATGGTGTAGGGCGTGCGGGCCACCAGGCCGCGACCGCAATAGGCGGTGACGTCGGCGCTGCTCGCATAGGCGAGCGCGAGTTTGCCAGCGGCGCCGACATGCTTGGGCGAACGGCTGCCGACCCGCACGGAAAGGGCATATTCCGCAGGGCTTGCCGCCGCCAGGATGGTCAGCATCTCATCGCCCTCGGGGGCGGAGAGCTTCAGCGATTCGTGGATGCGGTCCGCCGCCGACTGCATGATCGGGCGTGCCGCCTCGACCAGCGTGACCCGGTCCGCATTCGGCGAAATCCGGCGGGCGAGTTCGATGAAGCGCGGGCCAAGCTGATAGTTGGCTCCGCCGTTCACCCGCGCCACCAGCCCATGCGCGGCCAGCGAGTTAAGGATCCGGTAGACCGTCGAGCGGGCTGCTCCCAGCTTTTCCACCAGCTCATTCAACGAGATGCCGTCGCCGGCCTCGGCGACCGCGCCCAGCAGGTGCGCCGTCTTCTCAACGACGGGAGAGCCATGCTTGAGTTCATCCATGAAACAGAAATGCCCTATTTGGAACCAAAGTTGACACACAGCTTCAGATGTGGTGTCACATAGCCACATCGATGTCTCATTTGGAACCTAGTCCATCGGAGCGCGTCGGTACAGGGAGGAATGACATGCTTCACAAGTCGACGCTCAACCTGAGCGCCACGCTGCTCGCCGCGCTCTTGATGGGCTCGGTTTTCGCCGGTCCCAGCTTCGCGCAATCAGACGCGCTGACGGTGGTCGTCACCGACGAGCCCAAGTCGCTCGATCCGTGCGACACGGACCTTTCGAACAATTCCCGCGTGTTGCGGAACAATATCACCGAGGCGCTGGTCAATCTCGACCCGGCCAATGGCAACGTGCTGCCGAGCCTCGCCGAGAGCTGGTCGCGGATCGACGACAAGACATGGGAGTTCAAGCTGCGCTCGGGCGTGAGTTTCCACGATGGCACCCCATTCGATGCCAGTGCGGTCGCTGCGGCCCTGACCCGGGCGCAGAATGCCGATCTCGGCTGCGAGGTGGCCAATGCCGATCTCAAGGATGTCGTGTTCACGCCCGAAGTGGTGGACCCGCTGACGCTGCGCGTCACGACAGACGTCGTCGAGCCGATCCTGCCCAACAAGCTGGCGGCGCTCGATATCGGCTCGCCAGCCGCAACCCCGAACGATGCCAAGACCCGCGCTCCGGTCGGCACCGGCCCGTATCAGCTCACAGCCTGGAACGAGGGGCAGTCGGTGGTGCTTTTGGCCTACGAGGGATACTGGGGCGACAAGCCGGCCATCCCGAACGTGACGATCCTCTGGCGGTCGGAATCGGCGGTGCGCGCTGCAATGGTCGATACGGGGGAGGCGCAGATCGCCTTCGAGATTGCGCCGCAGGATGCGACGACCGAGAACGACGTGGCCTATCCCAACGCCGAAACGTCGCTGCTGCGCATCGACCAGGCCATTCCGCCGCTCGACGACAAGCGGGTGCGCGAGGCACTCAACCTTGCCATTGATCGCGACGGGCTGATCGGCACGGTGTTTCATCCGGATGCGCAGAAGGCCATGCAGGTCGTGCTGCCGAGCGTGATCGGTTACAACCCGGATATCCCGGTCTGGCCCTACGATCCGGCAAAGGCCAAGGCCCTGCTCGATGAGGCCCGCGCCGCCGGCGTGTCGGTCGATACCGAGATCGTGCTCTATGGTCGCATCGGAATCTATCCGAATTCGTCCGAAAGTCTCGAGGCGATCCAGGCCATGCTGATCGACGCCGGCTTCAACATCCGGCTCGAGATGATGGAGACCAATCCCTGGATCGAGAAGCTGATCAAGCCGTTCGAGGACGGCCGGGTGCCGAGCATGATCCAGACGCAGATCGACAATACGCAGGGCGACGCCGTGTTCACGCTGCCCAACCGCTTCACGTCGGACGGCAACACCTCGACCATCGCCTCACCCGAGCTCGACAAGCTGATCGCCGATGCGTCGCAGGCGACCGGGGAGGAGCGCCAGAAGCTGTTCCAGCAGGCGTTCGCCTATATCGCGGTAGACGACATCAACATCGTGCCGCTGTTCCACATGGTCACCAGTGCCCGCATCGCGCCGAACGTCGACTACGTCCCAGACGTGCAGGCCGGTAACGAGATCAAGCTCAAGACCATCCGCTATCGCTAACGCGGTCGCATATGGCTCACCCGGTTGCGGCCGGGTGAGCCGCAACAGGATCCCACAATGTCGCCAGCCTATTTCCTGAGACGCGCCGGCTATGCCGTGCTGGCCCTTGCCGGTCTCATGGTGGCGGTGTTCTTCCTCGTCCGGCTGACCGGCGATCCGGTGAACCTTTACCTGCCGGTCGACGCCTCCGCCGCGGCACGCGATGCGATGCGCGTGCGCCTGGGGCTCGACCAGCCGGTCTGGTCCCAGTTCCTCGATTGGGGCGCGCAGATGCTGCGCTTCGATTTTGGCACCTCGCTCTGGCGCAACCGGCCGGCGCTCGAAGTCGTGCTGGAAGCGTTGCCGAATACGCTGGCGCTCGGTGCTATTGCGCTCGCCATCGCTTTTGTCCTCGCGGTGATCGCAGGTTCCCTCGCCGCGCTCCGTCCCGGCGCGGCGCTCGACCGAGTAGTCAATCTTGTCTCGCAGGCCGCGGCCAGCGTGCCGGACTTCTGGCTGGGCTTGATGGGCATCCTGGTGTTCGCCGTGACGCTCAGGCTGCTTCCCACGTCGGGCTTTGGCGGGCCGATCTATTGGGTGCTTCCGGTTGCCTGTCTCTTCGCGCGGCCCTTCGGCACGCTGGTGCAGATCGTGCGCGGTTCGATGATCGAGGCGCTGAATGCAAGCTTCGTGCGGACCGCGCGCGCCAAGGGCGCCCGTGAGGGACGCGTCACATTCGTCCATGCGCTCCGCACCGCGCTCCTCCCGGCCATCACCGTCACCGGCGATCTTGCTGCGCAGTTCGCTGGGGGCGGTGGCGTGGTCGAGGTGGTGTTCGGGTTTCCCGGCATCGGCAAGCTCCTGATCGACGGCATCCTGAAGCGCGACTTCGCGCTGGTGCAGGCGAGCATCTTCTGCGTCGCGATCGTCATCTTCCTCATCAACATCCTCGTCGACCTGCTCTATGCAGCCATCGACCCGCGCGTGAGGCTCGATCAATGACCGAGCTTGCCACTGCCGAAGGCCTGGCGCCGAAGACCTCAACCGCGAGCCGTGTCAAATGGATGGGTCGTGCCCTCACTGGCGACCCGATGGCGCTGGCGGCCGTGGCCTGGCTGGCCATCGTACTTTTCCTCGTCATCGCCGACGCAAGCGGGATGTTTACTGCCGCGGGGAAGGTCAATCTCAAGGCGCGGAACCTGCCGCCTTTTGACTTCAGCCGCGACTGGACGCTGTGGCTGGGCGGCGATGCACTCGGCCGCTCGCTGCTGGCGCGGCTCGCCGATGCAGCCGCCGCCTCGATCGGCATTGCCTTGTCCGCTGTGCTCAGCAGCCTCGTCGTCGGCACCGCGCTGGGGCTGGTAGCGGGATATTTCGGCGGACTCGTCAGCACGCTGATCATGCGCGTTTCCGACATCATCATGGGCTTTCCGACACTGCTTGTGGCGCTGGTCGCGCTCTACCTGTTCGGGCCTAGCGTCACCAACCTCGTCATCGTCCTCGCGGTAACGCGGCTGCCCGCCTATATCCGCGTCGCCCGCGCCGACGTGCTGGAAGTGCGTGAGCGGCTCTTCGTCGATGCGTCGCGCACCTTCGGGGCAGGGCCGGTTTGGATCATCTCGCAGCACATCCTGCCTGTGGTCGCACCCACCATGCTGACGCTCGCGTCGGTGAACATCGCGATGGTGATGCTGTTCGAGTCCGGCCTCAGCTATCTTGGTCTCGGCATCCAGCCGCCCGGCGTCAGCTGGGGGCTGATGGTGGCGCAGGGGCAGGGCTATCTCGGCACGGCTTGGTGGCTGGCCTGCTTCCCCGGCCTCGCCGTCATGCTGACCACCATGTCGTTCAACCTGCTCGCCAACTGGTTCCGGATCGTCAACGACCCGTCGCAACGCTGGCGCCTGACAACGCAGAGGCGCGGCAAATGAGCCTGCTCGAAGTGCGCGATCTGGCCGTTACCTTCGATACCGCAGCCGGCCGTATCCTCGCGCTTAATGGGGTGTCGTTTTCGCTCGAGCGCGGCGAGGTGCTGGCGCTGCTTGGAGAGAGCGGTTCGGGCAAGAGCGTCACGGCGTCGGCCATCATGGACCTGGTCCCGACACCGCCGGGCGCGATCGCCGGCGGCACCATCAAATTCGATGGGACGAACCTGCTTCAGCTGCCGCATGCGGAGCGCCGCAGTATCTGTGGCGATCGGGTCGCACTGATCTTCCAGGATGCGCTGGCAGCGCTGAACCCGGTCTATACGGTCGGCTGGCAGATCGCGGAGATGTTCCGCATCCACGGCAAGAAGCGCGGCGCTGACATCGACGCGGCGGTGATCGATCTCCTCGCGGCCGTCGGCATCCCCGATCCCGCGCAGCGCGCGAAGCAATACCCGCATCAGTTCTCGGGTGGCATGCGCCAGCGCATCATGATCGCCATGGCGGTGGCGCTCGAGCCGGACATCATCATCGCCGACGAGCCGACCACGGCGCTCGATGTCACCATCCAGGCGCAGATCGTCGATCTGCTCGATACGGTGCGGAAGCGCAGCGGGGCGGGGATGATCTTCATCACCCACGATCTCGGGGTCGTTGCCGAGATCGCCGACCGCGTGGCCGTGATGTATGCGGGGCGCATCGTCGAGACGGCGAGCGTGTTCGAGCTCTTCGCGACGGCGCAACATCCCTACAGCCAGGGCTTGCTTGCCTCGCAGCCGCGCATTGATGTGTCCGGTGACGAGCTGGTGCCTATTCCGGGTTCGGCGCCCAATCCTGCCGCGCTTCCGTCGGGCTGTGCCTTCCGGACGCGTTGCCCGAGGGCGCAAGCGGTTTGCGCTGCCGTGGTTCCGGTGCTCGAAGCGGCGGGCCCTGGCCGCGAGGTTGCCTGTCACTTCCCAGGGGATGCCCGATGACGGCGCCGTTGCTCGATGTTTCCTCACTGGCCAAGCATTTCGGCATACCGGCGGCGCCAGTGCGGGCGGTAGATGGTGTGAGCTTCGCCATCGCTCGGGGCGAGACGCTGGGGCTGGTCGGCGAGAGCGGCTGCGGCAAGACCAGCCTCGTTCGTACGCTGCTGCGGCTCAACGCGCCTACCAGCGGCACGGCGGTGCTCGACGGTGTCGATATCGCCGCAGCGAAAGGCCGGGAGTTGCGCGCCATCCGACGCAAGATGCAGGTGGTGTTCCAGGATCCATACCAGTCGCTGAACCCTCGCATGAGGGTTGATCGGATCATTTCCGAGCCATGGGCGCTGCATCGCGATGTGGTGCCGCGCGCTCAGTGGAGTGTCGAGATTGCACGCTTGCTGGCGGACGTTGGTTTGAGGGCCGAGCATGCCGAGCGCTATCCGAACGAATTCTCCGGTGGCCAGCGCCAGCGGCTCGGCATCGCGCGGGCGCTCGCGCTCAAGCCGTCGCTGCTGGTTTGCGACGAGCCGGTTTCGGCGCTCGATGTGTCGGTGCAGGCGCAGGTGATCAACCTGCTGGCGAAGCTTCGGCGCGACCGCAATCTCGCCATGCTGTTCGTGGCGCATGACCTCGCTGTTGTCCGCCACGTGTCGGACCGGGTGATGGTGATGTATCTTGGCCGCATCATCGAGAGCGGTCCGACCCACTCGATCTTCACCGCGCCGCGCCACCCGTACACGCAAGCGCTGCTTTCGGCAGTCCCGACGCCCGATCCGACGCTGCGCGGCAAGCGGAAGCGCATCGTGCTCGCCGGCGACCTGCCGAGCCCGGCCAATCCGCCAAGCGGTTGCCGCTTCCGTACTCGCTGCTGGAAAGCCACGTCGAAATGCGCCGAGGTGGAACCAGAGTTGACCGCCCAGCCTGGCGGGCTGATGACGGCCTGCCACTACCCTGAGGCGCCGAGCGATCGATAGCCTTGATCGGGCTGGCCGGAGTGGGAATACTCCAACCATCCTCA
This sequence comes from Devosia sp. P3_B2, assembly GCF_056402875.1. Classification (NCBI taxonomy): domain Bacteria; kingdom Pseudomonadati; phylum Pseudomonadota; class Alphaproteobacteria; order Hyphomicrobiales; family Devosiaceae; genus Devosia; species Devosia sp. P3_B2. The sequence goes on from NZ_JBFUGO010000018.1 coordinate 35,541, forward strand.
TCGTCGTGGCGATGGACTCTGGCTATCCTGCTCGCCTCCCGCGCTTAATCATCAAGTAGGAACCGGCGGATGAGCGACCTTGTGATCAGCGTCACCGACACGCCATCGGCCGAGGACCTCCAGGTTATCGGGGGGCGCCTCGCGGCGTTCAATGACGCCGATGTCGGGCCGGCTGATCGTAAGCCGCTAGTCGTCGTCGCGCGTGATGACGCGGGCGGGATAGCCGGTGGGATTTCGGGCTACACGGCTTGGGGTTGGCTCTACGTGCAGTGGCTCTGGGTCGGCGAGGCGGGGCGCGGCGAAGGACTGGCTGGCCGAATGTTGGCGACGGCTGAAGGCGAGGCGCGGACGCGGGGCTGCCATGGCGCCTACATCGACACCTTCAACCGCATCGCGCTCAAGGTCTATCAGCGTGCCGGCTATGTGCCTTTCGGCGCGCTGGAGGATTTTCCCAAAGGCCGGACGCGGACGTTTCTGCAGAAGCGGCTCTAGGCCACCAGGCGACCACCCAGCAGTGGATGCGGGGCGCCGGTGGTCGTCGGGAAGCTGATCGGCAAGCCGCGCAGCACGCGCACGGCGAGGAAGGCAAAGCACTCTGCCTCGATGGCGTCGCCGCGCCAGCCGACCGCCTCGGCGGGGACGGCTTCGACGTTGGCGCGGGTTTTCAGCATTTCCATGATCAGCGGGTTGTGCCTGCCGCCACCGCAGACCACGATCCTCTTTGGCCGGCTCGGCAGCAGGTCCAGGCCCTTGCCGACTGCGGCGGCGGTGAACGCCGTGAGCGTTGCTGCACCGGTCGCGGGATCAAGGCCGTCGGCCATCGCCGAGGTGAAGTCGAAGCGATCGAGCGACTTGGGCGGCAGCGCCGCGAGATAGGGGTGTTGCAGGAGCTTCATGAGTCGTGCCTCGTCCACCGTGCCGGTGCGGGCGAAGGCACCGTCCCGATCCATGTCGCCGAGGCCATGCGCTTTCATGAAGTCGTTGAGCGGGGCGTTGGCAGGGCCCGTGTCGAAGGCGACAAGCCGATCGGCACCATCCCAGTAGGTAACGTTGGCGACGCCGCCGAGGTTCAGCACGGCCGTCTCGCCATGGGCGCCGAGGCTGCGCAGCAGCGCCTGGTGATAGATTGCGGCGAGCGGCGCGCCCTGGCCGCCGGCCCGCACGTCGGCGGAGCGGAAATCGTAGGCGACCTTCACACCGAGCAGCTCATGCATCAGCTCGCCATCGCCGAGCTGGCGGGTGGCGCCAATGCGGCCCGGCTGTGGGGCGCGGTGTAGCACCGACTGGCCATGAAAGCCGACGACGCCGATATCGGCCATGCTGAGGCCGGCGCTCTCCACCAGTTCCTTCACCGCCGCCGCCTGCGCGCGGGTCAGCATCTCCTCTGCCTTGGCGAAAATCGCCGGATCGGGCCCCTCGAAATTCCACGTGCGCGCTTGCGTCAGCGTCTCTTCGAGCGTGTCGCGGATCGATTGGGGGTAGGGGGCCAGCGTGTAGGCGCCGAAGCGTTCGATGCTCTCGCCGTCGGTTCTCAGCAGCGCCACGTCGATATTGCCGTCGAGCACGGTGCCGGTCATCAGTCCCACGGCCCAGATCGGTTGCATGACAGTCTCCTAGTCCGAGTTCACGAGGTCACCCACCGCGCGGCGCAGCGCGATGATGCCGCTGTCGAAGTGCCGTGTGGGGTGCACGCGATTGGTGAGCAGCGTCCAGGCGCGCCCGCCGGCGAAGTCGATCCACAGGCCCACGCCGGTGAAGCCGGTATGGCCGATGGTTTCGGCCGAGCAGCGATCGCCGCCCGACCAGCCTTCGTAGGGTTGTTCCCAGCCGTGCGTGCGGCGGGGCGATAACGGCGTGCGCATCAATGCGATGCTGCTTGCCGCCGCGCCCTTGCCGCTCAGCAGCCCCTCCGCATAGCCGAGCACCGACGCGGCGGTACCGAACAGCCCCGCATGGCCGGAACCCTGCAGCGCATAGCAATTCTCGTCATGCACCTCGCCTACGACGACGCGGCCGCGCCAGGCATCCTGCTCGGTGGCCGCCGCCTGCTGCGGATCGGCGGACCAGGCGAAACCCGGACCGGGGTCCTGTTGCCGGGTGAGCTTTCCGCTCAACCGCTCGAGGGCGATGCCGAGGAGGATGAAGTTGATGTCGGAATAGACCGGCGGCCCGGCCTGCCACTCGTTCTGCAGCACCCACGCGCGCAAGAGGTTCGGGTCGCTACCATAGGTGTAGATCGGCACCACGCCGGGGAACGGCGTCTGGTGCCCCAGGCACTGGCGGAAGGTGAGCTTCCGCTCCCAGGCGTTGTCGGGGTTGTACTGGCGGAAATCGGGGATCACCGAGATCAGCGGCGCGTCGAGGTCGATGGTGCCGGCCTCGGCCAGCGCCAGGATGCGCGGCGTGGTGAAGATCACCTTGGTCAGCGACGCGAGGTCGAACCAGGTATCGTCGGTCATCGGCCGCTGCTTCGGGATCAATTGCGCCGAGCCGATCGAACGCACGGCCCGGTTGCCGTCACGGTCGACGACGCCGAGCACCCCGCCGGGAATGCGTTTTGCTTCCACGGCTGCGTGCAGTGGCGCGAAGGCGCGATCGAGCGTGGCGTCCAGGCTCATGCAACTTCCTCCACGCGCACGCGATGATCCTCGCCGGCTTCGCGCCACTTGGCCGGTGCAGGTTCGAACCCGACCGGTCGTACCAGCGACGGCACTTGCGTTGCGTCCACGGTGAAGTGTTGGCGCCGGCGCTCGATCGCCGGCACCGCCGCGATCAGGCGCTTGGTGTAGCTGTGCTGCGGCGAGCCGAGCACCGCGCCGGCATTGCCGATCTCGACGATCTGGCCGGCATACATCACGGCGACGCGGTGGGCGATGCGCTCGACCACCGCCATGTCGTGCGAGATGAACAGATAGGCGAGACCGAACTCGCGCTGCAGGTCGATCAAGAGGTCGAGGACGCGCGCCTGGACGCTGACATCGAGCGCCGACACCGCCTCGTCGAGCACCACCACGTCGGGGTTCAGCATCAGGGCCCGGGCGATGCAGAGCCGCTGGCGCTGACCGCCGGAGAACTGGTGCGGGTAGCGGGTGAGGGCATCCTTGGTGAGGCCGACGCGCTCTAGCAGGAACGCCATCCGCTCGCGCAGCTTGGCGTCGACGCGCTGGCCCGCGGCGATGGCAGGCTCGGCGAGCAGACCCTCGACATTGAGGCGCGGGTTGAGCGAGGCGTAGGGGTCCTGGAACACCATTTGCACGGGCCGGCCGCTGCGGCCGGACTTCGCCTCGATCCGCCCGCGCGTCGCCTTGACGAGCCCGAGGATGGCGCGGGCGGTGGTCGATTTGCCCGAGCCACTCTCGCCGACGATGGCGAGCGTCTCGCTGGGCACGAGGTCGAAATCGACGCCATCAACAGCATGCACTGCGCCGGCTTTGGTACGGAACAGCCCCTTCACCACCGGGAAGCGCACTGCGAGGTTGTCGACCGTGACGATTGGCGCAGCGCCAGTGCGAGCGCCGTCATGGCGCACCGTGTTGCCAAAGGTGAAATGCGGGACGGCCTTCAGCAGGTGCTTCGTGTAGTCATGCTGCGGGTTGTCGAGCACGGCATCGAGCGCGCCTTGCTCCACTGCGACGCCGTTCTGCATCACCATGATCTCGTCGGCAATGCCGGCGACGAGGCCGATGTCGTGGGTGATGAAGATCATCGCCATGCCGAGCTCTTCGCGGAGTTCGGCCAGCAGCGCCATGATCTGCGCCTGCACGGTCACGTCGAGTGCCGTGGTCGGCTCATCCGCGATCAGGAGGCGCGGGTTGCTGGCCAGCACCATGGCGATCATCACGCGCTGCCGCATGCCGCCCGACAGCTGGTGCGGATAGTACTTCAGCCGCTGCGCCGCATCCGGAATGCGCACCCGGTCGAGCGCCTCGCGGGCAGCGCGTGTGGCATCGGCGCCGGTGAGGCCCCGGTTGAGCCGGAAGGCTTCCTCGACCTGCGCGCCAACGGTGTGCACCGGGTTGAGCGAGGTCATCGGCTCCTGGAAGATCATGCCGATATCGCGACCGCGCACATGCGTCAGCGTCGGCTCGTCTGCCGTGGTCACGTCGAGCATCGAGCCGTCTCTTCGCTGCAGCTCGATGCTGCCCCCGGTGATCCTGCCGCCACCGAAATCGACCAGCCGGTTGATCGACAGTGCCGTCACCGACTTGCCCGAGCCGCTCTCGCCAACGATGGCGAGCGTCTTGCCGGCGGGCAGCTCGAAGCTGACGCCCTTGACCACTTCGTTGGCCTTGGGATCGCGGCCGAAGCCGACCCGGAGGTCGCGGACCGAGAGGAGGGCGTTCATGCGGCTCTCCCCTGGGTGCGTGGATCGAGGATGTCGCGCAGTGCATCGCCAAGCAGGTTGAAGCCGAGGATGGCGAGCATGATAGTGAGGCCGGGGAATACCATCAGCCAGGGTGCGCGCGTCATCATCGACTTGCTCTCGGCGAGCATCACCCCCAGCGACGGCGCCGGTGGCTGTGTGCCGAGGCCGAGGAAGCTCAGGCCGGATTCGGTCAGCAGCGCCCAGGCCAGCGCCAACGTGATCTGCACCGTCAGCGGCGCGACGAGGTTGAGCAGGAGGTGCCGCGTGAGGATGTAGCCCTGTGAGCTGCCGAAGGTGCGTGCCGCTTCGACGAACTCGCGCGCCTTGAGCGCCAGCGCCGGCGCCCGCACCACGCGGGCAAAGATCGGCGTGTAGACGATGCCGATCGCAATGATGCTGGTCACCATCCCGGCCCCCTCGATCGCGACGATCAGTAGCGCCAGCAGAATCGCCGGGAAGGCCAGCAGCACGTCCATCGTCCGCATCAAGACGCCATCCCACAGGTGGCCCCACCAGGCAGCGAACAGCCCGATCACCGCCCCGGCGGTCGACGCAACAGCGACCGACGCGAAAGCGACGATGAAGGACTCGCTGATCCCCAGCATCAGGCGGCTGAAGGTATCGCGGCCGAGGAGGTCCGTACCGAACCAGTAGGTGGCGCTGGGCGGTTTCAGGCGGTCGACGATGAACTGCTTCAACGGATCGTGCGGCGTGAGGCCGATGGCACCAAGCCCGGCGAGGATGAGGAAGACCAGGATGATCGCCGCGCCGATCCGGCCACTGGGGTGCCGCTGCACCGCCTTGAGCAACTCCATCACTTGCCCCCGAGCCGGATACGCGGATCGAGCGCCGCATAGGCGAGATCGACAAGGAGGTTCACGACGAGAAAGTTGAGGGCGATGAAAAGCACCGCGCCCTGCACCAGCGGATAGTCGCGCTGGCTGATGGCGTCGAGCGTCAGCCGGCCGAGCCCCGGCAGGGCGAAGATCTGCTCGACGATCACGGCGCCACCGAGCAGGTAGCCGAACTCTACGCCGCTCAGCGTCACCACCGGAATCAGGGCATTGGGCAGCGCGTGGCCCCAGACCACATCGCGCTGTGAGGCGCCCTTGCTGCGCGCCGTGCGCACATAGTCGTCGCTCAGCACGTCGAGCATGGCGGAGCGCGAGATGCGCGTCACCGCCGCCGCGAAGCTGAGGCCCAGCGTGATCGACGGCAGGATCATCTGGCTCAGGTTGCCGATCGGATCGACGAACAGCGGGGTGAACGAGCCCATCGCCGGCAGCATGCGGAAGGTCACCGAGAGGAAGTAGATCAGCACCAGCCCGACGACGAAGCTCGGTGTCGATTGCCCGAGCATGGCGAAGAGCCGCACCACCAGGTCGGAGGGGCGGTCGGCGCGCGTCGCGGCGAAGACTCCCGCGGGAATGCCGACGGCGAGTGAAATGATCATCGACAGGAGCGCCAGCTCGAGGGTGAGCGGGAAGCGCGCGACGATCACCTCGAGCACCGGCTTGCCGTAGGTCACCGAGATACCGAGGTTGCCCTCGAACAGCCCGGCAAGCCAGCGCCCGTACTGCACGAAGATGGGCTGGTCGAGGCCGAAATAGGCGGCCAGCGAAGCCCGCTGCGCCTCCGTCAGCAATCCCGCCTCGGTGCCCAGCATCGCGATGATCGCGTCGCCGGGCACCAGCCGGATGGCAAAGAACACCAGCAGCGATACGCCCAGCAGGACCAGCGGGAACGTCAGCAGCCGTTGCGTGAGATAGTTCATGTCGGCCGCACCTGCTTCATGGTGAGGCGGGCCCGGGGCCCGCCTCAAACAATCACTGACCCACGGTCACCTTGCTGAGCGAGAACAGCAACCCGCTCGGATTGACCTCGTAGCCCTTCACGCTGTCGAGGTTTGCCGTGTAGGTCACGGTGCTCGAAATCCATACCCACGGGGCCAGCTCGGCAAGGCGCGCCTCGAACTGCTGGAAGATCGGCTTGCGCTTGGCGACGTCGGTTTCGACCCGGCCTTCCTGCAGCAGCTTGTCGAGTTCGGGATCGGCGAAGTTCGACACCTTCACCAGGTTACCGTCCTTGGTGAAGTAGCGGTTGTACATCGGATACGGATCGGGGCGGCCACCGTTCTGGGCCACCGCCATGTCGAAATCACCCTTCAGCCAGGTGTCGACATAGACCTTGAGGTCCATGGTCTTGATGTTGAGCTTGACGCCGATTGCGGCGAGCTGGCTCTGCAGCACCTGCGCTTCGTTGGCGGCATAGGGCGGCTCGCCGGTCGCGGCGATCACATCGACCGAGAAGCCGGCTTCGAGCCCCGCTTCCTTCATCAGCGCTTTGGCCTTCTCGACGTCCTGCGTATAGCAGAACAGGGTCGAGGGGTCGGAAGCATAGGCTTCCATGGTCAGGGGGCCCGTAACCTTGCCCTCGCCGATCAGCGCGGTGTCGATGATTTCCTGCCGGTTGACGGCGCAGGAGATAGCTTGCCGGACCTTGAGGTTGTCCATCGGCGGCCGCGATGGGTTCATCTGCAACACATTGTAGGCGAGGCCCGGGATGCGGTTGAGCGTCATACCCTGCTCACCCGGAATGAGCGTCGCGACCGTCGGATCGTTGAACAGCGCGAAGTCCGTCTGGTTGGCGCGCATCGAGTCGATGATGGCGCTCTCGGATGGCAGCACCGAGATGGTGATGCCGTCGACGCCGACCTTGCCGCCGGCCCAGTTCGGGTTGGCGCTCAGCACGTCCTTCACGTTCGGATCCCACTCGTCGAGCACGAACGGGCCCGATCCGATGGCCTTGGTGCCGATGCTGCCGTCGGCCACCGCGCTCGCCGGAACGATCGAGGCGTTGGTGCCCGACATGGCGACGAGGATCGGCGCGTCGGGCTGGCTCAGGTGAAACACCACGGTCTGCGGGTCGGGCGTGTCGATCGATGCGATTGAGAGGAAGTTGGCACGCGCCGCGGCGGCTGTCGCCTCATCGAGCAGGCGCTCGTAGGAGGCCTTCACATCGGCGGAGGTCACCGCATCGCCCGTCGAGAATTTCGCGTTCGGGTCGAGCTTGAAGGTCAGCGTCAGCCCGTCGGCCGAGAATTCCCAGCTTGTCGCGATGGCGGGCGACACATTGTACTTGGCGTCGAGGCGCACCAGCGGCTCGTAGATCAGCTCGAGCAGGCGCAGCGAGGAGAACGCTGTCTGCTTATGCGGGTCGAGCCCGGTCGCATCCTGCGACCAGGCCATGCGGAGGCTGGCGGCTTGCACGGGCAGGGCGAAGGCGGTGGTCAGCGTTGCGGCGACGGCGAGGCCGGCGAGCAATCGTTTGGTGTTGGTCAAGTGCATGGTATTTTCCCTCTCTGTTTCAGTCTCGGCCGGTGGCGGCGGAGCCGCTCCGAGCCAGTCGTCAGGACGTCGTCTAGTGGTCACGCGCCCGGTTCGAGCGCGCGTCTGAGAAACCCGCCGGCGCCGGCCATGGCGGCACGCGCCTCCTCGACATTCTGGCCGGTGAGGATAGTCAGGATCGCCAGCTTCACGTCATTGCCGGTGCGCTCCAGCGCATCTTCGGCGACCTGCTCGGGGCAGTCGGTCGCCTGCATGACGATGCGCACCGCCCGCGCCAGCAGCTTCTCGTTGCTGGTGCGCACGTCGACCATCAGGTTCTGGTAAGTCTTGCCGATGCGGATCATGCTCGCAGTGGAGAGCATGTTGAGCACCAGCTTCTGCGCCGTGCCCGATTTCAACCGCGTCGAGCCGGTGACCACTTCGGGACCGACCAGCGGCGCAATCGAGATATCGGCGAGGCCGGCAATGGCGGAGTCCGGGTTGCAGGTGAGGCTCACCGTCACCACGCCGAGCGACTTGGCGTAGTTCAGCGCGCCGATGACGTACGGCGTGCGGCCGCTCACCGCGATCCCCACCACGACGTCGCGATTGGTGAGGTCGATGGCACGGAGGTCGGCGGCGCCACCCTCGGCGCTGTCCTCGGCGCCCTCTACAGCGCTGACCAGCGCTCCGAGGCCACCCGCGATCACGCCCACCACCATCGTCGGTGGCACGCCGAAGGTCGGTGGGCATTCCGACGCGTCGAGCACACCCAGCCGTCCGCTGGTGCCGGCGCCGATGTAGACGAGCCGCCCGCCCTTGCCGAACGCCTCGACGATCCGGTCGACCGCCTGCGCCACCTGCGGCAGGGTCTTGCCCACCGCCTCGGGCACCAGCCGGTCCTCGCCATTGATGGTCGCGACGATCTCGGGCGTCGACATCAGATCGATGCCCATGGTGCGCGGGTTGCGCTCCTCGGAAACGAGCCGATCGAGCTCGCTCAGCAGCACCCTACGGTCCCTGACAACGGCGGTCATCGACGGGTGTCCCAAGGGGATTCGGTGCGCGGCATCTGGGCTCCTGAGCGTCGCTGGAAGGTAGGAACTCCGCGCTTTCGCTGTCAATGGTTTTCAGTGTGGCCGAAGGCGTTGCACTTTTGTTTCGCGTGGGTATGAATGTCCGGATGGGGATTCAGTCGAACATCGAGGCGTCCGCCGCGACCTTCACGCCGACGATGCGGCGGGTCGCCAAGGCCATTCGCGACAACCCCGCGATCGTGCTCGAAAAGACCATCTCGCAGATCGCTGAAGCCTGCGGCACCTCGGTGGCCTCGGTGGTGCGCTTCTGCCGCGCCGTTGGGGTCAGCGGCTATGCCGAGCTTCGCATGTCGCTCGCCACCGAGCTCGGCAAGGAGGCGGCGCAGTTCGGCTCCGGCCTGACGCTCGGCGCCGAGATCGCCCGCACCGACACGCTCGAGGAGATGGCCGCCAAGGTCGCCTCGCTCGAAATGCTGGCCATCGAGGAGACGGTGTCGAGCCTCGATTTCAAGACACTGGAGCGGGTGGTCATGGCGCTCGACCAGGCCGAACGCATCCTGCTTTTCGGCATCGGCGCCAGCCACTTCGTCGCGCAGGACCTGCACCACAAGCTGTTCCGCGTCGGCCGCAACGTCTTCCTCATGGCCGACGCGCACGAGGCGTGGACCGCGGCGCTGATGTCGCCGGCCCACACCGTCGCCATCGGCTTCTCGCACTCCGGCACCACCGCCGACACCGTGCAGTTCCTCAAGCTCGCCAAGGACAACGGCGCACTGACTGTCGCCATCACCGGCTCGCGCGAATCGCCGCTGGCGCGGGCCGCCGAGGAACGCCTCGTCACCCATGCCCGCGAAAGCACGCTGCGCGCCGGCGCCATGGTCAGCCGCATCGCCCAGCTCGCACTCGTCGACTGCCTGTTCATGGGTGTTGCCCGGCTGCGCTACGAGCAGACCATCGATGCGCTGAAGCGCACCCGCGACGTCACCCATCCCGAGCAGGCCGTATGACCTCCACACCCCTCGCCCTGTTCGTCGGCGTTGCCGGCTACGAACTCGCTGCCGACGAGGTCGCCTTCCTCCGCGACGCGAACCCCTATGGGCTGTTCCTGTTCCGCCGCAACCTCGACAACAGCGACCAGACCCGCCGGCTCTGCGCCCATTTCCGTGACGTCGTCGGCCGCCCCGATGCGCCGATCTTCATCGACCAGGAAGGCGGCCGCGTTCAGCGCCTCGATAACGGCCACTGGCCGAGCTTCCGCAGCCTCGGCGCGTTCGGCGCGCTGGCCAAGAAGGACCTCGCGCTGGCGAAGCGCGCCCTGCGCCTCTCGACCCAGGCGATGGGCGCCATCATGACCGATCTCACCATCGACAGCGGCACCACGCCGGTGGTCGATCTCGCCCGCAAGGGCACGCATGACGTGATCGGCCAGCGTGCCTTCGGCGATGATCCTGAGCTGGTGGTGACTCTCGCCCGCGAGGTCATCGACGGCATGCTCGAGGTCGGCGCGCTGCCGATCATGAAGCACATCCCGGGCTATGGCCGGGTGACGGTCGACCCGCATTTCGATTGCCCGGTCATCGACGCCACGCTCGACGACCTGCGCGCCACCGACTTCCAGCCCTTCATCGCGCTGAAGGACACCCCGTGGGCCATGGTCGCCCACCTGATCTTCACCCGAATCGACGCGGAGCGCGCGGCCTCGGTTTCGCCCGACGTCTACGCTCTGATCCGCAACGACATCGGCTATGACGGCGTGCTGATCACCGATTGCCTCAGCATGGAAGCGCTGAAGGGCACCCCGGCCCAGCGCGTCGCCGCCGCCCTCGACGCCGGTTGCGACATCGCGCTGCTCACCCAGGGTGGCCTCGAGGCCAGCATTTCGGCAGCCAGCGGCGCGCGCCCGCTAACTGGGCAAACGATCGAACGAATCACTCGCGCGACGCGCAAACGCGGTAACCTTCGCGTGGATGCCACTGCGCTCCATGCTGAAGTCGAAGGGATTTTTCGGGAGAACGGCCTCGCCTGAGGCGGCGCCGACAAAGAGGAGACTGGAAGTGTTAAAGAGCAAGCTGATTGCGGCCACCGCCCTGGCGCTGGCTTTGACGGCGCCGGCAAGCGCCCAGACGGTGCTGACCATCAGCTCCGAGCAGACCACGACCTACGTGCGCAACTTCAACCCGTTCAACCAGACGTCGGCGCGCGCCACCACCAAGGATTTCATCTACGAGCCGCTGGCGATCTTCAACCGCCTCGCGGGCGCCAAGTGGGAGTACCGCCTGGCCGAGAGCTTCGAGCTGGCCGACGACCTCAAGTCGATCACCTTCGTGCTGCGCGACGGGCTGAAGTGGTCCGACGGCCAGCCGCTCACCGCCAACGACGTGGTGTTCACCTACGACTACCTGAAGAAGTTCCCGGCGCTCGATTTCAACTCGGTCTCCAAGCTGATGGAGTCGGTGGAAAAGGTCGACGAGCGCACCGTGCGCTTCAACCTGCTCCAGCCCAATTCGCTGGTCGCCACCACCATCGTCGCCATGCCGATCGTGCCAGAGCACATTTGGAAGGATGTCGCCGATCCGGCGACCTTCGCCAACGAGAACCCGGTCGGCTCCGGTCCGATGACCGAGATCAGCCGCTTCACCCCGCAGGTCTACGAGCAGTGCCGCAATCCCAACTACTGGGATGCCGCGAGCCTGCACGTCGATTGCATCCGCATGCCGCAGCTCGCCGACAACCCGCAGGTGCTGGCGGCGCTGGTGGACGGCACGCTCGACTGGGCAACCAGCTTCGTGCCCGACATCGACAACACCTTCGTCGCCAAGGACCCGGTGAACAACCACTACTGGTTCCTGCCCTCGAGCCTCGTGGCCTTCACGCTGAACCTCGAAACGCCTGACGCCAACAACAAGAAGGCGTTCACCGACGTCAACTTCCGCCGCGCCGTTTCCATGCTGATCGACCGCCAGTCGATCATCGACATCGCCGGCTACGGCTATCCTGTGATCAACGAAGACCCGGCGATGCTGGGCTCGTTCTACAAGGCCTTCGGCAACCCCGAGGTGGTCACCCAGTTCGGCCAGTACGGCAAGTTCGACCTCGAGGCGGGCAAGGCGCTGCTCGACAAGTCGGGCTATGTCGACAAGGACGGCGACGGCTTCCGTGACAACGCCGACGGCACCCCGATCGCCATCGACATCGAGATTCCCAACGGCTGGACCGACTGGATCGACGCCGTGCAGATCGCCCTCGAGTCGCTGAAGGCGGCCGGCCTCAACGTGAAGATGTCGACCCCCGAGGAATCGGTCTGGGCCTCCGACCTGATCGACGCCAAATACTCGATGTCGCTCAACGCCATCGCCTCGGCAGCCAACCCCTACTTCCCCTACATCCGCTCGTTCAACCCGGCCGATTTCGGCAAGAGCCGCACCTCGGCGCAGCGCTGGACCGACCCGACTGTCGTCGAGATGCTGAACAAGTACACCCAGGTGAAGGACCCGGCCGAGCAAAAGTCGATCATGGACGCCATCCAGCTCAAGGTGGCCGAGGCCATGCCGGTGATCCCGGTCTACAACAGCCCGTCGTTCTACCAGTACAGCACCAAGCGCTTCAGCGGCTGGGCCAACGCGGAAAACCCGATCACCTCGCCGGTGGTCTCCAACGCCAACCCGGGCCGCTTGCTCCAGCTCCTGGCGCTGCGTCCGGTCGCGCAGTAACCCCTGACCAGCGAGGGCGCGCCMGCCGCGCCCTCGCTCCCGCCACCGATAAGCACGAGAACCAATGGCCTTCCTGCTCCGCCGAGTGGTGTTCTATCTGGCGGCCTTCATCGCTGCGGCAACCATCAACTTCTTCCTGCCGCGCCTGATGCCGGGCGACCCGATCCAGAAGATGTTCGCCGGCGCCGGCTCCGACCTGTCGCTCGAGAACCTCAACGCGCTGAAGCTCACCTTCGGCTTCATCGACGCGCCGATCGGCGAGCAGTATCTCGCGTACTTGAAGAGCGTCTTCACCGGCGACCTCGGCCGCTCGATCCGCTTCTACCCGCTACCGGTCACTGACCTGCTCGGTCGCGCCCTGATCTGGACCGTCGGCCTCGTCGGCACTGCCACCATCATCAGCTTCACCATCGGCACGCTGCTCGGCGTCATGGCCGCCTGGCGCCGCGGCACCCGCTTCGACACCATCATCTCGCTGACCGCGATCTTTTCGAGCTCGGTGCCGGCCGTGGTGGTCTCGCTGATCACCCTCTTCGCCTTCGGATACACGCTCGGCTGGTTCCCCAACGGCTATGCCGCCGACCCGATGCTCGATCCGTCCTGGGGCTGGGACTACATCCTCAGCGTCCTCTACCACGGCACCCTGCCGATGCTGACCATGGTCATCGTACTCACCGGCGGCTTCGCCGTCACCATGCGCAACAACATGATCAACCTGCTGGGCGAGGACTACATCGTCATGGGTCGCGCCAAGGGGCTTTCCGACCAGGGCGTCATGCTCTGGTACGCCGCCCGCAACGCCCTGCTCCCCACCGTCTCCGCCCTCGCCATTTCACTGGGCGCCGTACTCGGCGGCTCGCTGGTGACCGAGGTGGTGTTCAACTACCCCGGCATGGGCAACACGCTCTACCAGGCCATCCTCGCGCGCGACTATCCGGTGATCCAGGGCGCGCTGCTGATCATGACGGCCGCCATGCTGGTCGCCAATTTCGTCGTCGATTTGAGCTACGTGCTGCTCGACCCACGCCTGAAGCGGGCCTGACCGATGAGCGTCCTCACCCAGCTGCTGCGCAACCGCAAAGCCCTCGTCGGCGTGACCATCCTCGCGATCGTCATCCTCGTCGCCATCTTCGCCCCGCTGCTCACCGAGTATAGCCCGACCCAGCGCGTCGGCCGGCCGCACCAGCCGCCGTCCGCCGACCACCTGCTCGGCACCACCCGCCTCGGCTACGACGTCTTCACCCGGCTGCTCCACGGCGCCCGCATCTCGCTCGCTGTCGGCTTCGGCGCCGGGCTGCTGATCACCATCATCGGCACCGTCCTCGGCATCATCGCCGGCTACAAGGGTGGCGTGGTCGACGAGGTCATCACCTTCCTGACCAACATGGTGCTGGTCATCCCCAACCTGCCGCTGCTGCTGGTGCTGGCGGCGTTCATCGGCCAGGCGAGCCCGCTGGTGATCGCCATTATCCTCGGCTTCACCTCATGGGCCTGGGGCGTCCGCGTCACCCGCTCGGAGACGCTGTCGATCCGCCAGCGCGACTTCGTCAAATCCGCCGAGATGCTGGGTGAACCCGGCTGGCGCATCATGGCGTTCGAGATCTTCCCCAACCTGATCTCGATCGTCGGCATCAACTTCATCGGCAGCGTGCTGTTCGCCGTCATCACCGAAGCGACGCTCGAGTTCCTCGGGCTGGGGGATCCCAACACCGTCTCCTGGGGCATCATGCTCTACAACGCCCAGAACGCCTCGGCCCTCTCGGTCGGCGCCTGGTGGGACATTCTCACCCCCTGCGTCGCGCTCGCCGTGCTCGGCCTCGGCCTCGCGCTGATCAACTTCGCCATCGACGAAATCGCCAACCCGCGGCTCAGGACCGGCGGCATGCTGGCCCGCTGGACCGGCCTGATCCGCCGCGGGGAGGGCAAGCTGTGAGCGATCCCGTCCTCTCGATCCGCAACCTCACCATCGACTACATCGGCGCGACCACCGATTTCCACGCGGTCAAGAACGTCAGCTTCGACATCGCCAAGGGCGAGTTCTTCGGCCTCGCCGGCGAGTCCGGCTGCGGCAAGAGCACTATCGCCTTCGCCATCAGCCGGCTGCACCGCCCGCCGGCGCTGATCCGCTCCGGCAGCCAGATCCTCCTCAACGGGCGCGATGTCCTCGCCCTCGACGATGCGGCGCTCAAGGAGATGCGCTGGCGCGAGGTGGCGATGGTGTTCCAGAGTGCCATGAACTCGCTGAACCCGGTGCTATCAATCGAGCACCAGTTCTACGACGTGCTGAAGACCCATACCGGCATGTCGCGCCCCGCTGCCCGCGCCCGCGCCGCCGAGCTGCTGGCGCTGGTCGATATCCCGGCCGACCGGCTTTCCGCCTATCCCCACCAGCTCTCAGGCGGCATGCGCCAGCGCGTCGTCATCGCCATCTGCCTCGCGCTCAACCCCAAGCTCTTGATCATGGATGAGCCGACCACGGCGCTCGACGTGGTGGTGCAGCGCGAAATCCTCGAGCGCATCCACAAGCTGCGCCAGGAGCTCGGCTTCTCGGTGCTGTTCATCACCCACGACCTCGCCCTGATGGTGCAGGTTTCCGACCGCATTGGCATCATGCTCGAAGGCGAACTGGTCGAGGTCAACGACGCGCAGGCGATCTATCGGTCGCCACAGCACGACTATACGCGAAAACTCTGGGCTTCGATCCCGCGCCTCACTGGTGCCCGCATCGCCGAGGCCACCACGCCATGACCGACAGCGCCCCCATTCTCGCTCTCGACAATGTGTCGAAGGTCTTCCACCGCGGCGGCAGCACCGTCCACGCCGCGCGCGCCGTGTCGTTCGCGCTGCATCCGGGCCGCACCCTCGCGCTTGTCGGCGAATCCGGCTCCGGCAAGACCACCGCCGCCCGTCTGATCATGCGCGAGTACCGGCCCGACGACGGGCGCCTGCTGTTCCGGGGCGAGCCCATCGAGGGCAGCGCCGTCCGTGACATGAAGGCCTATCGCAGCGCCGTGCAGATGGTGTTCCAGGACCCGTTCTCGTCACTGAACCCGGTGCACACCATCCGCTATCACCTCGAGCGGCCGATGCGCCTGCACCAGCCCAACCTCAAGGGCGCCGCCCGCGATGCCGCTGTCGCCGAGGTTCTCACCCGGGTAAAACTCGACCCGGCGCTGATCCTGCCGAAATACCCGCATGAGCTGTCCGGGGGCCAGCGCCAGCGCATCAGTATCGCCCGCGCCCTCGCCGTGAACCCCGAGGTGATCATCGCCGACGAGCCCACTTCGATGCTCGACGTCTCGGTGCGGCTGGGCATCCTGAACCTGCTCAACGACATGAAGCGTCAGCTCGGTCTCGCGGTGCTCTACATCACCCACGACATCGCCACCGCCCGCTACGTCGCCGAGGACATCATGGTCATGTACGCCGGCCAGATCGTCGAGTGGGGCGATACCGAGAGCGTACTCGGCAACCCACAGCACCCCTATACCCGGCTGTTGCTGTCGGCCGTTCCGGACCCCGACCGCCGCTTCGGCGACACCCGCTTCGGCGACGAACTCGGCCGCATCGACGTGATCCGCCGCCAGTCGGCCATCGCCCAGCCCGAAGTGCGCGAGATCGCGGCCAACCACTTCATCCGCCCGATGCCGGCGTGAGCCGCGATCAGATCCGCCGATAACCCGTCGGCTCGCCGCCACCGCGGCTGCTGATCCGCGCCACCGCCTCGGCCAGCGGTTCGATCACCACCGCCATGTGGAAGGCATTGGCATGGATGATGTCGGTTGCGCTGGTCATCATGGCCACGTGGCCGCGCCAGAATACCAGGTCGCCGCGCTGCAGCGCCTCGACCGGCTCGCCCATTGCCGCCTGCTGGTCGCTGTCGCGCGGGCAGATCCGACCGCCGGCGTAGAGCGACTGTTGCACCAGCCCGGAGCAGTCGAGCCCCAGGCTCTCTCGCCCACCCCACTGGTAGGGCGCGCCCACGAACCGCTCGGCCACCGCTACGTAGTCAGGCGCATCCTGGCCGACCGGAACAAGATGTTCCTCGACAAACCAGCCGCCCGCCGTTTTCACGAACCGTCCCTCACGATGCTCGGCCGTCAGCAGCGCGTTCATCGAATAGAGCCCGACCGGCGCCGCCTTGATGCTGGGGGCACTGAAACCGTATGTCCTCAGCGCCCGCACCGTATGCGTCGGCGCCGCAGCCGGCGCGCCGAGGGCGGCAGCTGCGACATAGCCGACGTAGCCATCTCGCTTCGCCTGCCCGAACGCCCATCCATCCGCCTCGTCCAGCACCTCGAACGGCTCGCCGAACAGCAACTGGTCGAGCTGCTCGGCGCCGGGTGAGGGCGCGCGGCGCAAGGCGGCCGAGGGGACGACTGCCTGGCGCACTGTCGTATCGATGTAGCGCTCGGCCGGAACGATACCCTCCAGTGACCGGGCGGCGGTGCCGTCACGAGCGAGGGTCAGGCGGTGATCAAGCAAAGCGGTGCCTTCGGCATCGCACAGGTGGCGCAGGCACCTGGCGTTGCCAAACCCTGCCTGATGTCATCCCCGAACCGCTGACCATTTGCGAAGGCTAGCTCGACGACTGCGTCCTGTCACCACTTGGCGTATGAACTAAAATAATCCCTCGCTGTCAGCTGGTTACCGTCATTCATGCTAGCATGTTAGAATGATTTTCCGCGTCGATCCACAGATGCGGCTTGCCGCAACCATCTTAGATGATAACGTTTCAACTTACTTGATACGGAGGAACGGCCCGAACGGCCGGCGATCAAGGAGGAGGAGACCAATGACCATGAGTGCACTCACGCCCGGATTCCGCCGGCGCGCCGTCCTGGCTGGCGTCGGCATCGTCGCGCTGCTCGCAGCCGCGCCCGCCCTCGCTCAGGATTTGAGCGGCGAGCTCGCCATCTTGCAGTGGCAGGGCGGCACAGACGCCGAGATGTGGAAGAAGCTCGAGGACGCCTTCGTTGCCAAGAACCCCGGCGTCACCATCCGCGAGCTCAGCATCACCGCGCAGGGGGACGCCCGCGGCGGCATCCGCACCGCTTTGCTCGGCGGGGAAGTGGTGGACGTGATCATCAACACCTGGCCCGCCTTCCGTAAGGAACTGGCCGACGCCGGCATCCTGCGCCCCATCGACGAGCAGTGGGGCAAATATGACTGGGACAGCAAGCTCAACCAGTCCTGGAAGGACCTCGGTTCGATCGACGGCGTCCCCTACGCCGTCACGTACACCTACGGCGATCGCTCAGGCATCTGGTACGCTGCCGACGCGCTGAAGAAGGCCGGCATCGAACCGCCCAAGACCTGGGACGAGTTCACCGCCAGCTTCGACAAGCTGAAGGCTGCCGGTTTCGCCACGCCGATCGCCGTCGGTGCCAAGTATTGGGCACATGCTGAGTGGTTCGAGACGCTGCTGCTCCGCACGGCCGGCGTCGAAACCGCTGCCAAGCTCGCCAAGCACGAGATCCCCTGGACCGATCCGGCGGTAAAGGGCGCGCTCAAGAAGTATGCCGAACTGCTGGCTGCCGGTTGCTGCGGCGATCCGGCGACGATGCTCGCCAACGAGTGGGATGCCGCTTCGGACTCTGTCTTCAAGGCCAAGACCTCGGCCTACACGATGATCGGCATGTGGAACAACGCACGTGCCAAGAACGACTACGCGCTTGAGGAAGGCGTCGACTACGGCCTGTTCCAGTTCCCGTCCCTCGGCGCTGGGCATGACGACACCTCGAGCGTCGACACCAAGGAATTGAATGTCACCGCCAACGGCACTAACCCCGCCGCGGCCGATGCGTTCATGGACTACATCGTCAGTGCCGACGCCGCCAAGATCCTCGCCGACTACGGCTATGCCTCGCCCTCCACCGCCGCCGACACCTCGTTGCTCGGCCCGGTCCAGAAGACGGCGACGGCGGCAGTCGCGGCATCCAAGGTGCAGTTCGTCCTCGGCGATCTGCTGCCGGGCGATCTGGTCGACGAATATCGCGTACAGCTGCAGAAGTTCCTGCAGGATCCGTCTGACGCCAATATCGACGCGGTCACCGCGGCGATCGAAGCCAAGGCGGCGGAATCCTACTGATGCAGCAGACCGTCGCCGATAGCGCCTCGGGCGCAACGGCCACGCAGGTCTCCTCCCCGGCGAGTGGTGAGCGGCGCAAGCTGCTTGCCACCCGCGGGTGGCGGATCGGCGACTGGCCAGCAGCCTGGCTGTTGATCGCTCCCGTGATCGTGCTGTTCGGTATCGCGGTCATCTTCCCGCTGTTCGAAACGATCCGGCTGAGCTTCTTCGACATCAAGGGGCTCGGCAAACCCAAATACGTCGCCGTGGGCAACTATGTGAAGCTGTTTGCCGATCCGGCCTTCCGCAACACGCTTTCGACGACGCTTATCTTCACGCTCGCGACCACCGCTGTTTCGGTATCGATGGGCTGGCTTCTGGCCATGCTGTGCTCCTTCGCGCCGCGCCAGACGCTGCCTTTCCGGGTCATGATCTTTGCCGCCTTCGGCATTTCCGAAGCTGTCGCCGGCTATATGTGGATCGGCATCTTTCGTCCCGATGCAGGCGGGCTACTCAACACCGTCATCGGCCTCTTCTCGCCCGGCTTCTCCCATCCGTGGCTGGGCGATCCCAACACGGCGCTCTGGTCGCTGATCGTCGCCGCCTCGTGGGGCGGGGTAGGGCTGCCGCTCATGCTCTGCTTCGCCTCGGTGCAGGCGATCCCGCGTACTGTGCTCGAAGCCGCCTATCTCGATGGTGCGACACCCGGCCAGATCATGCGCTCGATCATGATGCCGCTTTCGCTGCCCGGCGTGCGGGTCGCGATCTTCATCAACCTGCTCGGAGCGCTGCGTGCCTTCGACATCATCTACATCATCACCGGCGGCGGACCGGTGCGCGCTACCGAGACGGTTGGATACTTCATGTACCGGGAGTCGATGACCCAGTTCAAACTGGGCTACGGCGCCGCCGCGACCGTGGTGTTGCTCGTCGCGGTGCTCATCATCTCGATCCCTGCCATCGTCCAACGTACGGCTGGTGCAAGATGATCGGCCGCGTTCCCCAATGGACAGTCTGGGTCGTCGGCGTCATCGCCTGTATCTGGGTGATCCCCATCATCGGCATCGTCGTTACCTCCATTCGCCCGCCCAGCGAGGTGGCGCTCGGATGGTGGCGGCTGGACCAGTTGAGCTTCACGCTCGACGCCTGGTTCAAGGTCTGGGACGAGTATCCGCTCGCCAAGGCCTTCTGGACCACGATGCAGCTCGCCGCCATTGCCACCGTGGCAACGATGCTGCTGACTCCAGCCGCCGCCTACGCCTTCCACTTCCTGAAGTTCCCGTTCCGGCGGCTGTTGCTGATCGTCATCATCAACGCGTTCGTCCTGCCCCAGCAGGTGGTGATCATCCCGCTGTTCCAGCTGTGGCGGGAACTGGGGCTGATCGACAACATCGCCTCGGTGCTCATCCCCTATGTCGGCTTGAGCTTTGCGTGGTCGATCTTCCTCGTGAAGAACTTCCTCGAAGATTTCCCGCGAGAACTGGTCGAGGCGGCCAAGATCGACGGCTGCGGCCCGATCCAGATCTTCTGGCACATCGTGCTGCCCAATTCGCTGTCGTCGGTCTTCGCGGTCGGCATCCTGCAGTTCCTCTGGACCTGGAACGCGCTGCTGCTGCCGATGCTCTACCTCAGGACCAACATTCCGCTGCCGGTGATGCTGACCCGCGTTTCCGGCACCTATGAAGTCAACTGGGACCTGCGCTCGGTGGCAGCTATCGTCACCACCATCGTTCCGCTGATCGTCTTCCTCATCTTCCAACGCCAATTCGCCGCCGGGGCCGAAACCCGGTCCGGCGCCAAGGAATAGTCATGCCCTCGACCAACAAGCCGCTCCGCTATCGCCAGATTCATCTCGATTTCCACACTTCGGAGCACATTCCGGGCGTTGGGTCGGCGTTCGATCCCGATGACTTCGTTGCCACGCTCAAGGCCGCGCACGTCAACTCGATCACCATCTTCGCCAAGTGCCACCACGGCTGGTCGTACTATCCCACCAAGGTCGGCGCCCCGCATCCCAACCTAGCGCGGCCGGACCTGATGGGCGACATGGTCACTGCACTGACCGCCGCCGACATCGAGTGCCCCATCTACATTTCGGTGCAGTGGGATGAACGCAACGCTCGCATCCACCCCGAATGGCGGGTGCGCAGCGCCACCGAGAACCGCTTCGATCCCGACCAACTGACCGCCGGCTGGCACACGCTCTGCCTCAACCACAAGGCGTATCGGGACGAACTGCTCGAGCACGCCCGCGAGGTCGCCCGCAACTACGAGACGCAGGGCATCTTCTTCGACATCATCCTGACGCCGGATTGCGTCTGCGCCGAGTGCCTTGCCACGATGGCCGAGCGCGGGCTCGACCCGACCAACCCGGCCGATCGCTTAGAGAACGACGAATGGGTGAACGAGCGCTTCCGGGCTGAAACCAGCGCCGCGCTTCGCGCCGAATTTCCTGGGCTGCGCATCTTCTATAACTGCGGCCACATCCATAAGCAGGGCCCGAAGCGCTTCTCGACCTATAGCCATCTCGAGCTCGAAAGCCTGCCCACCGGCGGCTGGGGCTACGACCACTTTCCCTCGAGCGCCCGCTATGCCGCGACGCTGGGGCTCGATTTCGTCGCCCAAACCGGCAAGTTCCACACCAGCTGGGGCGAATTTGGTGGCTTCAAGCATTCAGATGCGCTGGAGTTCGAAGCCGCCCAGATGGTGGCGCTCGGCGCCAAGTGCCTCGTCGGCGACCAGTTGCACCCGGATGGTTCGATCAATCCCGACACGTACGCCTCCATCGCCCCGGCCTATGCCCGTATCGAAAGGCTTGAGCCTTACCTTGAAGGCGCGCGCCAGGTGTCGGATGTCGCCATCCTCACGTCCGAGTATTTTCACCCCGGCGGCGCTCGCAACAGTTCGGCCGACGACGGTGCGGCCCAGATGCTGCAGGAGCTGAAGCTCCCCTTTGACGTGATCGATCCATCGACCCCGTTCGAGAACTACCGGCTGCTCATCCTGCCCGACGACATCCCGGTCGACTCCGCTCTGGCGGCCCAGCTCAACGCCTACACGGCAAAGGGCGGCAAGCTGGTGCTGAGCGGCAAGTCCGGTGTCAACGCCGATGGCCGGTTCGCCATCGATGCCGGCATTCGCAGTTCGGGTCCGGTCGCGTTCCACCCATCCTACCTGCGCGCCGGCCCTTCGCTCGACGCCGGTCTCACCCAAACGCCCTTCGTCATGTACGGCGTCGCCGAGACGATCGTCCCCGAGGGAGCCGAGGTACTGGCCGAGATCGGGCCCTCGTACTTCAACCGTAGCTACAAGCATTTCAGCTCACACCAGCACGCGCCGGACGATCCGGCCGCCGCGTCGCTCGGCGCTGCCGTCACCATCAAGGGCGGCATCGGCTACATCGCGTATCCGATCTTTTCGATGTACCACGCCATGGGCCAGCCACTTTACAAGTACCTGGTCCGCGGGCTGATCGACCGCCTGCTTCCGAGCCGCGCCATCGTCACGGATCTGCCGTCTTCCGCCCGCGCCACGCTCACCCAGCAACCCGAACAGAACAGGCACATTCTGCACCTGCTGTACGGCGCGCCGCAGATCCGCGGCAAGGGCGTGCCCAACAACGAAGGCGGGGTGCGCCTGATGGAAATGATCGAGGATATCCCGACACTTGGCCCCGTTACCGCCTCCGTGCGCTTGCCGCGCACGCCGACGCGCGTCTATGACGCTCTGACGGGGGAAGATGTGCCGTTCTCCAACGGCGGCGATCGGGTGGAGGTGCGGCTCCCGAGCCTTCGAATCCACTCCGCGCTGGTCTTCGAGGGAACGGTTTGAGCGACAGCGACGATACCGAGAGCGGCAAGAGGCGGCAGGCGACCATCGTAGAGGTTGCCGACCGCGCCGGCGTCGCCATCGGCACCGTCTCGCGCTACCTCAACGGCCATCCGGTGCGCCGCGGCAACCGCGACCAGATCGAGCAGGCAATCGGCGAGCTAGGCTATCGCCGCAACGCCATAGCCGCGGCCATGAAGGCCGACCTCACCAACACGGTCGGCTTCATGGTTCCCTCGCTCAGCGAGTTCCATTCCGCGGTGCTCGAGCATCTAAGCCGCGCCATGCGCAAGTCGGGTCGCGCGCTCCTGACATATTGCCATGATGCCAACCCGACCTCGGTCGCCGATGCGCTCGATTTCTTCGTCACCCACCGCGTTGATTGCCTGGTGATGGATGGCCGCAACGATGTCGATGACCTGATCCGCGACCTCGTCAACAGCGGCACGCCGGTGATCTTTTACGACAATGGCTGGCAGGGCCTGCCGGTCGACCGGGTGCTGGTCGAGAATCGCGCCGCGAGCTTTCGTGCGGTCACCCAACTGCTGGATATCGGCCATACCCGCATCGCCGTCCTCACCGGCAACATTCAGGACTGGACGGGTCGCGAGCGCTTCGAGGGCTATCGGCAGGCCATGCTGAGCCGCGGGCTCGAAATCAATCCCGACTACGTGCTCGATACGCACTGGAACGAGGCCGAAGCCTACTCGGGCATGCTGCGCCTGCTGTCGCTCGCCGAGCCCCCGACCGCCCTTTACTGCTCCAACTACAACATGGGCGTCGGTGCACTGCGCATGTTGCGCGAGCACGGGCTGAAAGTGCCCGACGACATCTCGCTCGTCAGCTTTGACGACGTGCCGCTGTTCCAACTGCACGAGACGGGGATTACGGCTGTCGCCCAGCCCGTGGCCAAGATCGCCGAGACCATCACCTCCATCATGGCCTCCCGGCTCTCCGAACGCGGGGTCAACCACGAGCCACACACAATCACGCTCAACTGCGACATCATCCTGCGCGGCTCGACCCGTCGGCTGCTCGCCCCCGGGGCTCTTGGCTCGCGCTGAGCTCAATTCCAACCACTTTATCCAGGACTTTTCATGCCCCGCTACTGCCTCGATCTCGATTCCCCCGCCGCCGGGTTCATCGACAGTTTCCTCATCGGCAACGGCTGGCTTGGCACCACCGTGCGCGGCGGCGTCGGCACGGAGCGGTTCGATCTCAACCTTGATACCGTCTGGTCCGGCGGTCCGCTGCAGCCGGAGGAAGGGGAGGGGCCTGCCCACCTCATCCCGAAGCTGCGCGAGGCGATCCGCGGTCGCGACTACCTTAGGGCCGACGAGCTCGGCCGGGCGCTGCAGGGCCAAAGCTGGACCCAGTCCTACCAGCCGCTCGGCGCCATCGAGCTCACCTATGGCGACGATGTGCTCGTCGCCGACTACGCTCGTCGCCTGGATGTCTCGGAGGCCGTAGCGAGTTCGAGCTACAGCGGTGCCGCCGGCAGCGCCAGCGTCGAGAGCTTCGTCTCCCATCCCGACGGCGTTCTGGTTGCTATTGCCGCCGGGCAGGGCGTCCATCCGCTTGAGCGGGCCCGGATTGCGTTCCACTCCCCGCACCCCGATACCCAAATCTTCCTCTCCGAAGAGCACGGCACAATCTGGCTCGTCGCCACCGCTCGCGTGCCGGTGCACGTCCTGCCCAACTACACGTCGGGCGACGACCCCGTGCGCTACGACACCGCCGCTCCCGCGGAAGACAACACCGTTGCCGCCGGTATGGGCTATGCGGTTGTCGCCGCGCTGCATCGGGACAGCGCCACCGGCAGCCTGCGCCTCATCGCCTCGGCCGCCTCCGGCTACCGCGGTCATGACCAGCGCCCGAGCGCCGATTTCGCCGCTCTCGTGCTGGAGGCGCGCGGCCGTGTCGCTGCCGCCCTCGAGAAGAGCACCGAAGCGCTACGGCAGCGCCACCGCGGCGACTACAAGAGCTTCTTCGACCGCGTCGATCTCGACCTGAGCGCCTCGGGCCCCGCAGCGGAACGAGCCGAACTGCTGTTTCATTTTGGCCGCTACCTGATGATCTCAAGCTCGCGCCAAGGCACCGAGGCAACGAACCTGCAGGGCATCTGGAACGTCGATGTCCGCCCGGCCTGGAGCTCCAACTACACCATCAACATCAACACGCAGATGAACTACTGGCCGGCGGAGGCCACCGGCCTCGCAGACCTCCACGAGCCGATGTTCGAGCTCACCCGCGAGATCGCCGAGGCTGGCGCCGTGACCGCGCGCCGCTACTACGGAGCCTCCGGCGCCACCGCCCATCACAATACCGACCTCTGGCGCTTCACCGCTCCGGTGCCCGGCATCCCGCAATGGTCGAACTGGCCCGCCGGCCTCTACTGGATGGCCGCCCATCTCCAGCACCATCTCGACCACGGCAGCGCCAGCCCCAAATTCTCCGGCGAAACGGCGCTCCCAGTGTTCCGTACCGCCACCGAGTTTGCGCTCGATATGCTTGTTGAGGAGGGCACCGGCGCTCTCGCTGCCAGTCCCTCGACCTCGCCCGAGCACAGTTTCGTCGTTTCCGACACCGAGGTCGCCATCACCCAAGGTACGGCGATGGACCAGGAGCTGATCCGCGAGACCCTCGAGAGCTTTGTCGCTCTCGCTGATCCCGCCGATCCACTTGCCACTCGTGCCCGCGAAGCGCTGGCCCGCCTCCGCTTCCCCATCATCGGCGCCAACGGCAACCTGCTCGAGTGGGACGACGACAAGACCCCAGCGGAGCTGGGGCACCGCCATCTCTCGCACCTCTACGGTCTCTACCCCGGCATCCGCATCACTGAGGCCGGGACGCCTGAGGCCTTCGAGGCCGTCCGCCGCGCGCTCTATCTCCGCCTCGATAACGGTACTGGATACACCGGCTGGAGCCAGGCCTGGGTACTCTGCCTCGCCGCGCGGTTGCGTGACCGACAGTTGGCTGAGCGCTCTATCGGCGGGCTGCTCGACCACCTGACTTCGCGCGCGCTGCTCGTCCTTCATCCGCACAGCGGCTGGCCGGAAGGCAACGTGTTCCAGATCGACGGCAATTTCGGAGCCGTCGCCGGCCTCACCGAGCTCGTCGTCCAGAGCCATGAGGGCGCCATCAGCCTGCTGAAGACGCTTCCACCGAGCTGGTCCAGCGGCACGATCTCCAATATCCGCTGCCGCGGCGGCCACCAGGCGAGCGTCTCCTGGCACAATGGCGTCCTCGTATCGGCAACCATTCTGGCTGGACGCGACGGCAAGCTTGTTGTCGAACTGCCGGAGCAGGCGGTCACGGTGACTGGACCGGCGGGGGCCGTTGCGACTCGACTCGCTGGCAGTGGCGCATCCGGTCGCCACCGTGTCGAATGGGATGTGACTCGGGGGTCGTCCTACAGGATCACGCCCTGAGGCCCCGGCAAGCTTCTTCGGCGATGAGAGCGAGGCCGGTTAGCCGCTTTCGCCCTGTCGGATCGAAAGTGGGGCCAGCTTTCGCGTGGGGCCGTCCTGATACTGGTCGCCGTGCGCGGGGATGCGTGCGAGCAACGCCCGCGCGAGGTCCTCGCCGACCTCGTGCAGCGATGTGGTGAAACAGGTCAGCGACGGGGTAAGGAAGCGTACCGTTGGCTCATCGCGGAACCCGATGATAGCGAGGTCGCGGCCCGGCACCTTTCCAAGCTCCGCGAGGCGGCGATAGATGCCGATGGCCACCGTCTCGAAAATCAACAGGATGGCCGTTGGCGGGTTCGGCAACGCCGCCAGTTCGTCCACCAGCCCATATCCGACGGCTTCGTTGCGCCCTCGCGCGAACACCAGCGCGGGATCGAACGGAATGCTATTGCGCTCCAGGGCACTCCTGTAGGCGGCCTCGAAAAGCGGCCCGAAGTTTATGTTGTCGGAGGGCAGTGTGACGGCGATACGTCGATGCCCCGCTGCCGCCAGCCGGTCTATCGCCGCGTTCGCGACGCCCTCGAAATCGAGGTCGATCCACGGATAGTCCTTGCCCGAGCTGCTACGCCCGAGCGTGGCGAACGGCAGCCCGGCAGATTCCAGCAGCTCGATACGTGGATCAACGCGCTGCGTCGCGGCGAGGATCATGCCGTCGAAGACGCCTCTCGAGACGTAACGCTGGAGATAGGTAACCGCGTCCACACTGGTGGGGCGCGGAAGAACGAGCAGATCCAGATTGTGCTCGGCGAACACCGCCTGGACGCCATCGAAAACGCCCATGAAGAAGTACTCGCTACTGGCAGCGGTCTCGCGATCGAGATCCATCATGAACCCGATCGAGCGAGTGGTTCCTAGTGCGAGTGTTCGAGCGGCCTGATTGGGTGCGTAGCCGAGGCGCTTTGCAGTAGTCAGCACGAGCTCGCGCGTCGCTGGACTGACGTCGGGACGGTCGTTGAGAGCACGTGACACCGTGCCGGTAGAAATGCCCAGCTCTTTGGCTAGTCGTGCGATTCCGCGCATCAGTACCTCGCTCAAATCAGCGCCTATTGACATGTAGCTGAGCGAAATAATAGCGTCGTAAGCGCTTACGGACAAATCGTAAGCGCTTACGATAACCCGATAAGCGCTTGCGGTAGAAAAAGTCGGCTGAGGGGGAATCGTGCACCGGGCAGTTGTTGCTGGTTGCGGAGCTATGGCTCGCGGCTGGATCAAGGCGATCGCAGAGACGCCGGCCCTCCGGGATCGCATCACTATTGTCGGGCTCAACGACATCAACCCCGACGCGGCCCGGCGTCTTGCACTAGAGTTCGGGCTCAGCAAGGCTGCGGTTGAATCCGACCTGGAAGCTTTGCTCAGGGGCACAAAGCCAGATCTGGTCTTCGACGTGGTCATCCCCGGCGCGCGACACGACGTGGTCGCCACGGCACTCAACCACGGCTGCCATGTGCTGTCCGAAAAGCCGATGGCGACGAGCCTTGCCGACGCGCGCGACCTCGTTGCCCTTGCGGCCAAAGCCGGCAGGACACATGCCGTCGTCCAGAACCGCCGCTACATTGCCGGCGTTCGGCGCATCCGCCGGTTGATCGACAGCGGCGAGCTTGGCGATCTGACGGCACTGCATGCCGATTTCTTCATCGGCGCACATTTCGGCGGCTTTCGCGACGCCATGCAGAACGTGCTGCTGCTCGACATGGCGATCCATACGTTCGACGCCGCCAGGTTCATGTCCGGCAAGGACGCAAAGGCCGTCTACTGCCACGAAACCAACCCCGGCGGCTCCTGGTACGCGCACGGCGCGGCCGCCAACGCCATCTTCGAACTCGAGGGTGACACGACTTTCACCTACCGCGGCTCCTGGGCCGCCGAGGGGGCGAACACCAGTTGGGAGAGCCAGTGGCGGATCATCGGCTCGCGCGGAACCATCATCTGGGATGGGCTCGACAACTTTGAAGCCCATGTCGTGGCGGGTGAGGAGGGGTTCCACCGGCCTCTGGTGAAACTCGACGTGCCGGAGCCCGCCGATGATGGCCAGACCCGCGGCCACGCCAGCGTCATCGCCGACTTTCTGCGGGCCGTCGAGGCCGGGACGCCGCCTGAAACCATCGGCAGCGACAACATCAACAGCCTCGCCATGGTGTTCGCCGCCATCGAGAGCGCCAAGACGCGCCAGCGCGTCGCCATTGCAGCCTGAGGATACTGAATTGACCGACCCCGCAAAGGCCATCCGCATCGGCACCATGATCTCCGCTTCGG
>NZ_JBFUGO010000019.1:0-55903 GCF_056402875.1 Devosia sp. P3_B2
GCGGCTTGACCGGCGAACCGGTCCTTGCCGTGATGGTTTCCGCCTGAACTGCAGCGACCCGCAGCCCACCCGGTCTCCTCCGCACCAACCACTCGTCATGATCTCGCTTCGGTGCAGCGGATGGGTGGGAGAATCGCATGGTGGCGGAGCGGGGGGATAGATCGGCGCAAGATTCTCTTAGTGCATTGAGATCATTGGCATCGTGGCCAAAGTGCCCTGGGTCGAGATCGTGCCCCGCAACGTCCCCCCTCTTGGAATTTCTAAGGCTTAGCGAAGGGCTAAGCCCAATAAATTCATTCTCCCCCGCAAGGGGGGAGATGGGCATCGAGCTTGTGGCCGGATGGCTCAGATCACCTCGAGATAGTCGCGGCCCGGCAGGGCCTCGAACGGGGCGGTGGGGAGGGTCTGGTACCAGAACGCCACCGAGGCGATGTCGTCTTGCAGCGGCAGGTAGCGCCGCGAGTTGCGGTTCTCCGTCCGCCAGCCGAGCGCCTGGATGGTGACCTTGAGATCGCTTTCGAAGCGGATCGGGTCGCTGAGGTGCCAGCGGTACATGCCGAAGCGGGTCTGGCTGCGATAGGTGCCGTCGGGGCGCAGCACTTGCGGCAGGCCGGAATAGGGCGTCGAGAACTCGCGGTAGCGGCTGTCCATGGTGTCGTCGACCACGCCGCCGTCGAAGTTGTAGGCGCCGCAGAAATAGTCCTCGGTGCCGGTGCCGCAGATGGTGGGGAACTCCTTGTCCCCATCCATGAAGAACTTGATCTCGCCTTCGCCCCACCAACCGGAGTTGTTGACGCCCCAGGCCATGTAGGTGCCGACATAGTGCCCGCGGCCCTTGATGCCATCGAGGATGGTGTAGTCGGTGCCATAGGGCAGGGGGTTGGTGCGGCGGAACTTGGCGTGGAAGTAGGCCGCGTCCTCCGGCACCTCGGTCAGGGCGTAGTTGATCTGGTAGTAGATGATGCCGAAATCGTCGGGGTCGGTGTTCTCGATCTCGATGCGCGCGGCCTTGCGGAACGGCATCTCCCAGTAGCAGTTGAAGGCGCGGCCGGGGTTCACGCACACGGCGAGCGAGTTGATCTGCGCGAACTGGCCCCACCCCGAGCAGAAGAAATCGCCGAGCGGCGCTTCGACCGAGGGGTTCTCCTGGTCGTCCCACCACATGCGGATGATGAGGCTGCGCCAGCGCAGGTTCGCGGTGGTCAGCCAGATCTGCTGGATCGCGCCCATGCCCTTGATGTCGGCGAGGACGCGCGTTTCGCCCGGCTCGATGCGGATCGAGGGCGAGACCTTCCAGCCCTGGCCGCTGCCGTTGGGGCCGAGCCCCTTGGCGTGCACGGCGCCGGTGCCTTCGGTGGCCGTGCCGCCCTTGCCCTTTTCGCCAGTGAAGTTCTCGGGCGAGATGGAGCGGGTCTTGGCGGGGGACAGCCGGTAGAGGTTAGAGAGGTTGACGCCGAGGCCATTGAAAGAAGTCATGTTGGGATCCGTTGGAACAGAGGGTTTGGTCTCAGCCTTTGAGGCCTGAAGTCTTGATGGAATCCATGATCTGCCGCTGGAAGATCACGAACAGGACGAGCATCGGCACCGCGACGATGGTCGAGGCGGCCATGGTGTAGTTCCAGCTGGCGGCGTACTGGCTCTTGAAGTTGGCGATGGCCACCTGCACGACCCAGAGGTTCGGGTCCGAGGCGACCGTGAGCGGCCACAGGAAGCTGTTCCAGTTGGCGAGGAAGAACAGGATCGCCAGCGCCGCGATGATCGGCCGGCTCAGCGGCAGGATGACGCTGGTGTAAATGCGCCAGTAGCCGGCGCCGTCGATGACGGCGGCTTCCTCCAGCTCCTTGGGCAGCGACAGGTAGTATTGCCGCAGCAGGAAGATGCCGAAGGCGTTGAAGATCGCCGGGATGATGAGCCCGGCATAGGAGTTCAGCATGCCCATCGAGCGCACCAGGATGAACAGCGGAACGATGATGACCGGGAGCGACACGAGGAAGGTCGAGAACATGGCGAGGAACACCACTTCGCGCCCCGGGAACTTCAGCCGTGCCAGGGCGTAGCCGGCCATGGTGTGGAAGAACAGCGCCACCACAGTCACCACCGCCGAGATGACGAAGGTGTTGAGGAGGTAGCGCCAGAACGGCACCTCGGTCAGCACGTAGACGAAGTTATCGAGCACGGGCTTGGTTGGGATCAAGTTGGACTTGAACACCTCGGTCGGGCCCTTGAAGGCGATCGACAGCATGTAGAGCAGCGGGAAGATCGCCATTACGGCGAGCACCACCGTCACCAGCATCCAGACTAGCCGGACGACGTTCGCCTGCGAACGGGAAAGGCTTGCGCTACTCATAGTCGAACCGTCCGCCGCGGGTGAGAAGGAAGAAGAACACCGTGACCACCATCAGCAGAACGACCAGCAGCGTTGCCAGCGCCGCGGCATAGCCGAAGGCGGAGTACTGGAAGGCCTGCTGGTAGATGTAGCTGATCAGCAGAGAGGTCGAGTTGGCCGGCCCGCCCTTGGTCATCACGTAGATCAGGTCGAAGGCCTGCGCGCCGGTGATGGCGGCGACCGCCGAGACCAGCAGCACGAAGAAGCTGGTGGGGCGAAGCAAGGGCAGGGTGATGAACCAGAAGCTTTGAGTGGCGCCGGCTCCGTCCATGCGTGCGGCCTCGTAATACTCCTTGGGGATGTCCTGCAGGCCGCCGAGGAAGATCAGCATGTAGAAGCCCATCAGGAACCACACCGCCGCGAGCGTCACCGTGAACAGCGCGAGGTTTGGATCGCCGAGGAATGAGATGCCGCCGAGCCCGATCGACGCGGCGAAGCGGGTGAGCACGCCGAGCTTGTCGACCACCATCAGCTGCCAGACCAGCGCCACGACGACGAGGCTGACCATCTGCGGCGCGAAGAACATCGAGCGCATGACGGTGTTGAACTTGCTGGTCCGTTGCACCAGCAACGCGAGACCGAGCCCGGTGACGTAGAGCAGGGGCACCAGCATGACGGTGAACTGCGCGGTGACGCGCAGCGACGACCAGAACAGGGGATCGATCCACATCTTGGTGTAGTTGGCGAACCCGACGAACTTGAAGCCGCCGAAGCCGTCGACCTCGAACACCGAAATGCCGAGCGCCAGGAGCATCGGCAGGCCGATGAACAGCGCCAGCCCGATGGCATCGGGCGCGACGAACAGCACGCCGGCAATTGCCTCGCGCTGCTTTGTGGTGAGCCGGATGGCAGCGGGCTTTTCGCCCGCCGCCGTGGTTGTGATGTCGGTCACTGGTCTGCCTTCAGAGGATCGGTGCGCCGGTGTAGGACGCGAGGAAGGCATCGAGCTGCTGGCTGGCAGCAGTCGCCGTCGCCTGCGGATCGGCAC
Source organism: Devosia sp. P3_B2 (assembly GCF_056402875.1). Classification (NCBI taxonomy): domain Bacteria; kingdom Pseudomonadati; phylum Pseudomonadota; class Alphaproteobacteria; order Hyphomicrobiales; family Devosiaceae; genus Devosia; species Devosia sp. P3_B2. The sequence goes on from NZ_JBFUGO010000019.1 coordinate 3,375, forward strand.
CGCCGAGCTGGGTCTGCTGGATGGCGTCGGAGATGATCTTGTAGACCTCCGGCGGCACCCGCGGCTCGGCCCGGGTTCCCGGATGGATCTGCGTGCCGAAGATCCCCATGTTGCCCTTGCTAAAGGCGTCGCCGCCGGCAGCCAGCGCCGAGTTGCGGGGCGGCATGTCGGACTTCGCTACGGTGCACCAATCGACCACGCGCTGCACCGAATCCGGCGCCATCGAGGCCAGCGCCCAGGCGATGAACTTCGCCGCAGCTTCCGGGTTCTTGCCCTTGGAGTTGGCAACGAAGGCCCAGCCGCCGCCGACGGTCACATACTTGCCGCCGGTCGGGACCGGGAGCTTGAAGATGCCGTACGGAACGTCGGGGGCGTTGTTGTCCATCGCCGAGATGCCCCAGATGCCGACGTTCTGCATGGCGCAGTAGCCGGAGCCGAGGTTGGCGACGATATCGCCGCCGCCACCGCCGAGCATCTGGCGCGGGGCAGCGCCGGAGTTGACCGCGTCCTGCCAGAGCTTCAGCGCCGCGACGGTCGCCGGCGAGTCGAAGGCGGACTTGCCTTCAGCCGACTGGAACTCGCCGCCGCCCTGCCACATGAACGGGTACCAGGTGAAGTTCTGGTAGTAGCCCGGGTTGGTCTCGAACAGCACGCCATAGCGCTCGGCCGTGGTCAGCTTCTTGCCCACTTCGAGCAGCTGGTCCCAGGTCTGGGGCACGTCGTTCTCGTTGAGGCCGGCGTCCTCGAAGGCCTTGATCGAGTAGTAGAAGGCCATCGGCTCGACTTCCATCGGCACGCCGAAGATCTTGCCGTCGACCATGCGGTTGGCGATGACGCTCTCGGGGAAATCGGCACGCGCCGCTTCCTCGATTGCCGGCGTCAGGTCCTGCAGCACGCCGCCATTGTAGTAGCGCAGGAAATCGCCGGGCGAGATGATGAAGATATCCGGGCCCTGGCCCGAGGCGAACGAGGTCGCGAGCTTGGTGCCGCCGATGTACTCGGAGCCCACCACGTAGTCGAGGGCGACCTGCTCGGACTGGGTGGCGTTCCAGTCGGCCACCATCTTCACGAACCAGTCGACCTGCGGCTTTACATCGCCGCCGGGGGCATAGAACTGCCAGAAGCTGAGCGTGTTGTCCTGGGCGAACGCCTTGCCGGCGAACGGCAGGGTTAGGCCGGCAGCGCCGAGTGCGGCGCCACCCTTGAGGATGGACCGGCGGGACCATCCCGACGGCATGTTGGACGTATTAGTCATCTCACTCCTCCCTGGAGCTTTCGTGTTGTCGTCCGGACGCGGCCACCTCCCCCGAAACGGCCGCGCTTACTGTTTCTCCGGTCGGCTAGGCTGACTCGAAGATGCGCAGCGCACAGGGGATGACCTCGGTGCGCGGCGGGCCGTCGAACTTTCCGTTGATGCGTTCGAGCAGCATTTCGACGGCGCGTCTTGCGAGCGCGGCTGGATTCTCGCCGGCCCGGGTGAGGTTCGGCCTCACGTATTCGAGCTGCGGCAGGTCGCCGAAGATGGCGACCGCGATGTCGTCCGGGATGCGGATGCCCCGGTCGTGGAACTCGGCCAGCGCGCCGGTGGCCATCAGGTAATTGCCGATGAACACGGCGGTCGGGCGCTGGTCGCCGGTGAGGCTGGCGATCCACTCGACCGCCTCGCGGCCGGAGGGCGGCAGGTAGGTGCCTTCGTGGCGCTGGGTCAGCCGGTCGAAGGCGACGCCGTGGTCGGCCAGCGCCTTCTCGAAGCCGTCGGCTCGCGCCATGGCGCTTTCGAAGTTGTTGGGGCCGGTGATCTGCACCACGCGCTTGTGGCCGCGCTCGGCGAAGTGCTTGCCCACCATGTAGCCGCCGCCGAAATCATCGACCTTGATGCTGTCGACGGCGTGGCTCGCGAGCTGGCCGATGAACACCACCGGGGTGTCGAGCTTCTGCAGCTCCTCGTTGATGCCATGCAGCGCGAAATCACCCACCAGCAAGCCATCGACGCGCTTCTTGTTGAGCTGGCGCAGGTAGTCGCGGCCATGCGTCTGCCAGTTCCCGCCCGGCACGTCGGTATTGTAGATCAGCGCGTCGAGCCCGGCTTCCTCGAGCGCCGCCTGCGCCGCCTTCACCATCTCGGTGTAGAACGGGTTGCCGATATCGGGGATCAGCATCGCGATCAGGTTGGTGCGGCCGGTGCGGAGGCTCTTGGCCTGCGGGTTGGGCGAATAGCCGAGCTCGTCGATCGCCGCCTGCACCTTTTCGCGCAGCGGCTTCGATACGCGATTGGCGTGGTTGATGACGTGCGAGACCGTGGTCCGGGACACGCCTGCCCGTTCGGCAACTTTTGAGATCGTGCTCATGGCGGCAACGGCTAGCACCAAACGAAAGGCGCATGCAAATGGATTTGTGAATGCATTTGCAAATCCATTCACAGCTGTTACGTTCGGTCTCGCCAGAAGACGGGGATAACCCCGCGACGGGAGAAATATCTGAACTATCACAATAGCTTAATCAGCTCACCCTGAAGTCGGACGCCGGTTTTTGGCGGTTTTCCGGGTGTGGATGGCATTTTCAACAGGGGACGCGGCAAAAACCCGCGATCCAGCACCGGCGAAGCTTTGTCGAAACGCCGGACAGAGGAGGGACGAGATGAAGAAATTACTGGCGGCTCTGCTGCTTACGGCGGGGCTGGTGTCGCCCGCGCTGGCCCAGTCGGACGAGGCGGGCAAGCTCCGCCTGATGACCTTCGGCGGCGAGGCGCAGCTCAAGTCGACGCAGGACGCGGTGGCGCGCTTCAACGCCAAGTACCCCAATGTCGAGGTCGAGATCGGCGTCGATCCGATCAGCGGCGGGTGGGGCGATTTCGTGTCGCGGGTGCTGCAGCAGTACAATGCCGGCGAGCAGTACGACGTGTATCACACGGCGGTCGAGACGCTGCAGAGCTTCGCGGCGCGCGACCTGTTCATCCCGCTCGACGACTACATCGCCACCGGCGACTTCTCGGACTTCGACGCGAAGCTGTTCGACCTGACCAAGTACAAGGGGAAGACCTACTTCATCCCCTCGACCTGGAACAACATCATGACGAACTACAACCGGACTCTGTTCGCAGAGGCCGGTATCGAAGCGCCCAGCAAGACCTGGACGTGGGACGAGTTCGCCGCGATCGCCGAAAAGCTGACCAAGCGCGACGCCAACGGCAACGTCACCCAGTTCGGCTACGAGGTCCCAGCGTTCTTCTTCGGCCTGATGCCGTGGTTCCTCTCGAACGGCACCTCGCCGGTGACCGAGGACTGGTCGGCTTCCAACATGAAGGACCCCAAGGTCGCCGAGACCCTGCAGTTCCTCTACGACCTGATCCACACCAAGAAGGTCTCGCCGGTGCCGGGACAGGAGGGCGTTGAGAACCAGTTCTTCGCCGGCCAGATCGCCATGATCTCTCGCGGCCACTGGATCGTGCAGAACGCGATTGCGTCGAAGCTCGACATGGATATCGCGGTGCAGCCGGGCAAGGTGAGCAACGACACGGTCATCGGCTTCGGTGCCTATGGCATCTCGTCCAAGGCGCAGAACCCGGAACTGGCGAAGGCGCTGGTCACGGAGCTGTTGTCCTACGAGACGCAGGTTGCCGAGGGTGATCTCGGCGGCGCGGTGCCGGGCCGCAAGTCGGCGGCCGAGACCGAGAATTTCCTGAAGTTCCCGCCGTCGGCGCCGCTCTACTACGAGACGCTGCCGACCACCCATGCGGTGCCGTCGCCGGCCAATTTCCAGGAAGTCGACCAGATTTTCATGCGTTACTTCAACGCCATCATGACCGACGAAATGACCATCCCTGATGCCGTCGCCAAGGCGGACCAGGAACTGACCCGCTCGTTCGAGCGCATCAAGCGCGTCACCCAGTAGTCCTCCCCCGGACTGCCCGCGCCGAACCCTCGGGTCCGGCGCGGGCACTTGATCTCTCTCCGGCCCGAGATGGTTATGGCGAAGCGACGACTATCCGACCTCCGCAAAGCGCAGATGCAGGCAGGCTACATCTTCGTCTTGCCCTCGATCCTGCTCTACGCAGCCTTCGTGCTGGCACCCGTCGTCATCACCATCATCCTCAGCTTCACCTATTACGACATCAGCTTCGGCGCCGACTGGGTGGGGTTCGAGAACTATGTGCGCTTCCTCACCGAGCCGCGCTCGCTCGAGATTTTCTGGAACACGCTGCGCTTCGCCTTCCTCGCGGTCACCTTCAACGTCGCGGTGGGGCTGATCCTGGCGCTGGCGCTGAACCGGGCGATGCCCAAATTCCTGCTCTACTTCTTCCGCCTCGCCTTCTTCCTGCCGGTGATCATCTCGGCGGCGTTCGTCGCGGTGGTGTGGAGCTATTTCTACAGCTTCGATTTCGGCGTGCTGAACTACTATCTGCAGCAGATCGGCATCCCGGCGGTGCCGTGGGTTTCGTCGTCGAAGGTGGCGATGACCTCGATCGTCATCATGGACGTGTGGAAGAACACCGGCTTCTTCATGATCATCCTGATCGCGGCGCTGCAGGGCGTGCCCAAGCCGATCATGGATGCGGCGTCGATGGACGGCGCGTCACCGTGGCGGCGCTTCAGCCGGATCACGCTGCCCTACATCTCGCCGGTGCTGTTCTTCTGCATCGTGTTCGCCTCGATCGGCGCGCTGCAGGTGTTCGAGTCGATCATGATCCTCACCGGCGGCGGCCCCGGCGACTCCACGCGGTCGCTGTCGATCTACCTCGTCGACGAGGCGTTCGGCAGCTTTGAGCTCGGCTACGCGGCCGCGGTCAGCGTCATCATGATGATCCTCGTCCTCATCATCACCATTATCCAGATCATCGGCTCGCGCCGCTGGGTGCGGGAGTAGCCGCCAATGAGAACCAAGACCATGCAGACGCGCGAAGCCAAGAAGTGGGTCGATCGCGCCATCATCGCGGTGCTGCTGCTGATGGGCATCGCGATGCTGATGCCGTTCTTCTGGCTGTTCTCGATGTCGTTCCGGCCAGCGGCCGAAGCCTACAAGATGCCGCCGAGCTTCTTTCCGCCGAGCTTCGATCTCACCAACTACCAGACGGTGCTCGACTCCTCGGTGCCGTTCCTGAGGATTTACTGGAACAGCCTCTATGTCGCCGTGCTGGTGACCATCGGCCAGCTCATCACCTGCACGCTTGCCGCCTTCGCCTATGCGCGGCTCCGGTTCCCCGGTCGCGACAGCCTGTTCTTCGTCATGCTGATCGGGCTGATGTTCCCGGCGCAGGTGACGATCCTCCCCATCTATCTCGGCTACGCCAAGCTTGGGCTGCTCAACAACCCGCTTGGGCTCGTGCTGATGGGGCTCACCTCAAGCTTCGGCGTGTTCATGCTGCGCCAGTTCCTACGCTCGCAACCGAAAGAGCTGGAGGAGGCCGCGCTGATGGATGGCGCCGGCTACTTCAAGATCTTCTGGCGCATCTCGCTGCCGCAATTGATGCCGGCGCTCGGGGCACTCGCCATCATCACCTTCACCGGGGCGTGGAACTCCTACTTCCAGCCGCGCGCACTGATCGAGTCGCAGGCGTCGATGACCCTGCCGATCGCGATGGACCTGCTGCGCGGCTACATGAGCCAGGGGAACCTCTCGGTGGTCATGGCCGCCATGAGCATGGCCATCCTCCCCGTCGTCCTCCTCTTCCTCGTCGCCCAGAGAATGGTGATCGAGGGCGTCACTTTCTCGGGCATCCGGGCCTGACCAATGGATTTTCAGATGACCAAGACCGATCCGCGTTTCATCTACGAAGGCGACCGCACGCGCCACATCGCCTTCCCGCTCGGCGGCATCGGCGCCGGTGGTCTCGCACTTTCCGGCAGCGGCCGGCTGGTCGACTGGTCGATCCGCAACCGCCCGGGGCTGCAGAGCTTCAACGGCTACAGCCACTTCGCCATCAAGGCGGAGGCTGGCGGCGAACTGCTCGATGCCCGCGTGCTCAACGGCCCCTATGAGGGCCTCCCCACCGGCTCGCCGACCACCCGGAAATTCTTCGACGGCTTCGGCTGGGGCGCCAATCGCAACACTCTGGCCGGCGTGCCGCACTTCGAGTCGACCACCTTCACCGGGCAGTTCCCCGTGGCCGAGGTGGCGTTCCACGACGCGACCTTCCCGGGAAAGGTGATGCTCACGGCCTGGAGCCCGTTCATCCCGACCAACGAGCGCGATTCCTCGTTGCCGGCGGCGATGTTCGAGATCGAAGTCACCAACACCGGCGGCGCGCCAGTCGACTACACCATCGGCGGCACGGTGGGGAACCACGGTTGCCAGAACGGCAGGCACAGCTATGCGGAGCAGGGCGGGGTGAAGTCGCTACTGCTCTCCGCCGCCGATGAACTGCCGGATTGGCAGTCGGGCGACGTGTCGATTGCCACCGATGCCGCCGACGTCGACCACATGGACTACCATTTCCGCGGCCAGTGGTTCGATGACCTCAACCTGTTCTGGCGCGAGTTCGCCCGGCCGGGTCGGCTGCCCGAGCGGCACTACGACAAGCCGCGGCTCAACAAGAACATGTTCGACCAGCCCGAGCACGGCACCATCGCCGCGCGCGTCACCGTCGCGCCGGGCGAGACCAAAACCATCCGCTTCGCCATCAGCTGGCATTTTCCAGTCGGGCAGGTCTACTGGCGGCAGGGGCAGCTGAACGGCGAAACCGGCACCTGGCGCAACTACTACGCCAGCCAGTGGGCCGACAGCCGCGCCGTGCTCGCCGAAGCCTTCGCGCGCTGGGATGAACTCCGCGCCCCGACCTTTGCCTTCCGCGATACGCTGTTCGGCACCTCGCTGCCGGTCGATATCGTCGACGCGGTGCAGGGTACGATGAGCATCCTCCGCACCGCCACGGTGATGCGGCTCGAGAACGGCGAGCTCTGGGCCTGGGAGGGCCAGTTCACCAACGAGGGCAGTTGCGAGGGCAGCTGCACGCATGTCTGGAACTATCAGCAGACGCTGCCCTACCTGTTCCCGGGCCTCGAGCGGACGCTGCGCGAGACCGACTACACCTACAACCAGCTGCCCAATGGCGGCCTCACCTTCCGGCAGATCATCCCGCTCGGCTCGGGCTTCTTCCCGCTCAACCCCTGCGCCGACGGCCAGTTCGGCTCGATTATCAAGACTTTTCGCGATTGGAGGATTTCCGGCGATACCGAGTGGCTGAAGGGTCTTTGGCCGAAGGTGAAGGCAGCGCTGGAGTATGCTTGGTCGACCGACAACCCGGACCAGTGGGACCCCGAGCGGACCGGCATCCTGTGGGGCCGCCAGCACCATACGCTGGACATGGAGCTGTTCGGGCCGAACTCCTGGCTGTCGACCATGTATGTCGCGGCGCTCAAGGCGGGCGCCGAGATGGGCCGGGCCGCCGGCGATACGGCGTTCGCTGCCGAGCTCGACCGCATGGGGCAGGCGGGCGCCGACTACCTCAACCTCGAGTTGTTCAACGGGCAGTACTTCATCCAGAAGACCGACCTCGGCGACAAGGCGCTGATCGAGAAGTTCGACAAGGCCTCGGGCAAGGTCGGCGTCATCGCCGACGGCTTCATGGAGACGTACTGGTCCGACGAGTACGCAGAGATAAAGTACCAGTTCAACGATGGCTGTGCGACCGACCAGATCCTCGGCCAGTGGCATGCCGACCTAGCTGGGCTCGGCAGCTTCCTCGACCCGGACAAGGTGAAGACCGCGCTGGCGTCGGCCTATCGCCACAACTACCGCGCCGAGTTGAAGGGCCACTTCAACCCCTGCCGCGTCTATGCCTATGAGGACGAGGGCGGGGTGCTGGTTGCGACGTGGCCGGAGGGCACCACCAAGCCGGCAGTCCCGGCGCCCTATTCGGAGGAAGTGTGGACCGGGCTCGAATACATGCTCGCCTCGCACCTGATCTTCCGCGGCCTCACCGACGAGGGGCTGTCCATCGTCCGCACGGCGCGCGCCCGGCATGACGGTTATCGCCGCAACCCGTGGAACGAGATCGAGTGCGGCAGCTATTACGCGCGCTCGATGTCGAGTTTCGCGCTGGTCAACGCCTGGTCCGGCTTCAGCTACGACCTGACCAAGGGGGCTATCGGCTTCGCGCCGCAGGACAAGGGCGACGGCAGCTGGTTCTGGTCGGTGGGCGAGGGCTGGGGCGTCGTCAGCCGCACCGGCAACCTCGTCCGCCTCGAGGTCCGCTACGGCAGCCTCGACCTGACCGATCTCACCTTCGCCGGCACCACCGCCCGCGTCGGCCGCAAGCTCGCGGCCGGCGACACCGCTGACCTGACCCTCGGAGGCTGATGATGGCCGAACTGCAGCTGCGGCAGGTCCGCAAGAGTTTCCAGACCCTCGAGGTCATCCACGGCATCGATTTGACCGTCGATGATGGCAGCTTCACCGTGTTCGTCGGCCCGTCCGGCTGCGGCAAGTCCACGCTGCTGCGGATGATCTCCGGGCTTGAGGAAACCTCCGACGGCGAGATCTGGCTCGATGGCACCCGCTGCGACCACCTGCTGCCGTCGGCGCGCGGCATGGCCATGGTGTTCCAGTCCTACGCGCTCTACCCGCACATGAGCGTCGAGGAGAACCTCCGTTTCGGGCTCGAAAACCAGAGGCTCGCGAAGTCTGAGATAGCGACCCGCGTCGACAAGGCCGCGGACATCCTGCAGATCAAGCATCTGCTGAAGCGCCGGCCAAACCAGCTTTCGGGCGGCCAGAGCCAGCGCGTCGCCATCGGCCGCGCGATCGTCAAGGAGCCGAAGGTGTTCCTCTTCGACGAACCGCTCTCGAACCTCGATGCCGAGCTGCGGGTGAAGATGCGGTCCGAGATTTCGGCGCTGCATCACCGGCTCGGCACCACCATGATCTACGTCACCCACGACCAGGTCGAGGCCATGACCATGGCCGACCGCATCGTGGTGCTGCGGGAGGGTGTGATCGAGCAAACCGGCGCGCCGGTGGAGCTCTACGCCCGGCCGCGCAACCAGTTCGTCGCGGGCTTCCTCGGGGCGCCGCAGATGAACTTCTTTGCCGCAAAGGTCACCGAGGCGGGTGAACGCCTCACCGTCGCCTTCAACACGGGCGGCCCCACCCTCAGCCTTGCCCGCCGCGAGGGGGCAGTGAAAGCCGGCGATGCCGTGACCATCGGCATTCGCCCCGAGCACCTGGTCCTCACCGCCAACGGATCGCTCGCCGTCGAGGTGGTCTCGACCGAAGTGCTGGGCGCCGAAACGGTGCTGCACGGCAAGACCCCCGGCGGCGAGCCGGTCACCGCCACGATGCGCGGCATCCTCGCCACGCAACGTGGCGACACGCTGCGCTTCGAGATCGCCGACGCCTTCACCCACGTGTTCGACTCCAACGGGCTGACCCTGCAGCCCACCCGCGCCTGGACCGACGACTACATGAAGAAGATCGCCTGATGCGCCTCCTAACCCTCGCCGTCGCCGCCCTCCTCGCCGCCAGCCCGGCCTTCGCCACCGACCACAGCGTCACTTCGGAAAAGGTGAAGGCGCTCACCGGCCCCAACGCGCTGGCGCCGATGAAAGGGCCGGACATCTGCGGCACCGACCTCGGCACCATGGCCGAGATCGACGGCAGGATCGTCATGGCCTTCGGCGACACCTTCGGCTGGAACGAGAACGCCTGCGTCCGGTTCGGGCCGAACTGGCGCTCCAATGTCCTCGCCTTCACCTCGGACCTCGATGCCTCCGATGGCATCGTCATCGACGACTGGGTGACCGGCGAGGACGGCAAGGCCGTGGAGATCGCCAGGGGCGCGCACCAGGATGCGTTCAAGGGCGAGCAGACCAAGATCCCGACGGCCATGGTGGCGGTCGGCGACAGGCTGTACCTCCACTACATGTCGGTGAATGGCTTCTCCTCGATGGGCGGCGTCTGGCTCTGCAACTGGTCGCGCTTCATCTCGTCGACCGATGGTGGCAAGACCTGGAGCCCAGGGCCCGAGGAGTTCGGCAGCTTCAAGTCGAGCTTCAACATGCTGGCGCTGTCGGCCCAGCCGGGCGCGGGCAATGAGGACGGCAAGTACGTCTATGCGGTCGGCACGCCGTGCGGTCGCTTCTCCGGCGCCCGCGTCGGCCGCGTCGCGGCGGATAAAGTGCTGGAGACCAAGGCCTGGGAATACTTCGACGGCACCGCCTGGGTCGCCGACCAGGCGCAGGCCGCCGAAGTGATCAAGCCCGGCGCCGGCGAGGGCTCGCTGGTCTGGAACCCCGGCATCAAGCTCTGGATGTACACGACGCTCAACGAACTCTCCGAAGCGATCGAACTGCGCTTCGCCGAGCGGCCGGAGGGCCCGTGGTCGGCGCCCGAGGTGCTGGCCCGCGGTTCGGACTACGCCCAGGCCTATGGCGCCTACATGACCCCGTCGTGGATTTCCGAGGATGGGCTGAGCTTCTGGTTCGTGATGAGCCAGTTCGGGCCGTACAACACCTACGTGATGAAGGCGACGCTGACGCCGCGCTGAGGCTCAGAGCACCATCTTCTCGATGGCCTCTTTCGACAGGCCGTGGCCGAAGCCGGGCTCGTCGCTGACGACGACAAAGCCATCCTTGGGAACGGCCATGCCGGGGTAGTTGTTGGTCTGCTTCAGCGGAATGCCGGGGGCGCCGCCGACGAAGTACTCGCCCCAGCGCGAGTTGGGCGCCGAGTAGTTGAAGTGCTGGCCGTAGGGCGTGTTCATGCCGGCGTGGCAGATCACTTCGAGGCCCGAGGCATCGGCGATGGCGGTGATCTTCTGCACCGCAGTGAAGCCGCCGACCCAGTTGATGTCGGGCTGGAAGATGTCGACGACACGATCCTTGGCCGCCTCGAAGAAGGTGTAGGGCGTGTACCAGTGCTCGCCGGTGGCCAGCGTCTGCCACGGTAGGCGTTCGCGCAGCGCCTTGTGCGAGGTATGGTCCTCGGGGATCAGGCAGTCTTCCATCCACTTGAGGTTGAACGGCTTCAGCCGGTGGGCGAGGCGCACCGCGAACTCGACATCGAAGGCCATCCAGCAGTCGAGCATCAGCTCGACATGCGGGCCGATCAACTCGCGCGCCTTGCCGACGAAGGCCTCGTTCTTGTCGAGGGCTTCGAGGCCGTCAGCGGTGCCGTAGGGGCAGGCGAGCTTGGTCGCCTTGAAGCCCAGCTCCATGTGCCAGTCGGTATCGTTGCCGGTGGCGTAGCAGAACTGCTTGTCGCGGGCGGCGCCGCCGGCGAGTTCGTATACCGGCAGCTTCAGCACCTTGCCCTTCAAATCCCAGAGCGCGAGGTCGATGCCGCTAATGGCGTAGGAGGCGAGGCCGGACGAGGAGTAGGGCGACGTGATGCGCATCATCATGTCCCACAGCTTCTCGGTGGCGAGGGCGTTCTCCTCGTGCAGCAGCGGGCCGATATGGTCGTTGATCAGGCTAATGGTCGGCTGGCCGTAGCCGGTGACGCCAAAGCCCCACGAACCGTCATCGGCGGTGACCAGCACGCCGACCGCCGGGAAGGCGTTGTTCCAGCTCGAGCGCAGCGCCTTGTAGCGCGGGTAGCGCGACATCGGGCTGGCGACTTCCGCGTCCTTGGTCCAGGGCGGCCGGCGCGCAGTGCTGGTTTCCTTGTCCTTGTCGTAGTTGCCGCCGGCAATCGGGTTGGTGATGGCAAAGGCTTCAATAGTTTTGATTTTCACGAACAATCTCCTGGTCGCCGTATGTCGAGGCGGACAGCTGCGCCGTCAGAAATCAGCTGGGAATGCGGTAGAACTTCCTCGAATTGTCGCGGAATAGCGCAGCCTTTTCGGCCTCCGATGCGCCCTCGGTGATCTTGGCGAATGCCTTCCACAGGGTCGGGAAATCGCTGGTCAGCTTGTCGACCGGGAAGTTGGAGGCGAACATCGCCCGCTCGGTGCCGAAGATCTCCAGCGTCTCCAGCACCAGCGGGCGGAAGCTCTCGGTGGTCCACGCCTTGTCGAGCATGCCGAGGCCGCTGATCTTCACCGCGATGTTCGGTCGTGACGCGAGCTCGCGCATCCCGGCCTTCCAGGCTTTCCAGCCGGCGAGGTCGCGGTCGGCCCACATGCCGGCGTGGTTGAGGATGATCTGGGTGTTCGAGGCGTCGGCGGCTAGCTTGGCCGCCTGGGCCATCTGGTGCGGGTAAAGCTGCAGGTCGAACGAGAGGCCGCGGCGGCCCAATTCCTTCAGCCCGCCGACCCAGCCCGGCTCATCCATCAAGTCGCGGGCGATGTAGTTGAGCTTGGGGTCGGCGTGGCGGTTCACCACCTGCCGGATGCCGCGGAAGATCGGGAAAGTCGCGTGGCGGTCGAGTAAGGCTGGGAAGTCCGGCGACGCAAGGTCGCCGTGCGCCACCAGGACGATCGGCACCGGGCTGCGATCGGCGACGGCCTGCAGCGTCTCCGATTCCTTCACCGGGTCGGTGGGGAAGGCCTCGACATGCACCGCGCCGGCGATCTCGATCTCGTTGCCGCCTTCTTCGAGGTACTCCTCGAGAAGGTAGCTGCGCGAGATCGCGGCATTGGCTCCGCCTTTGCCGGGCTTTTCGAAATGCGGGTAGATACGGGTCCAGAGGTCCCACAGGTGGATGTGCGGATCGATGACTTTCAGCATTTCGCCCTCAATGCAGCCAACATTTCTTCGACCGGCCAGGATTTCAGCCGGGCGTCGGGATGGGTCTCCATGGGGGACTCCATCCAGGTCCGTGGGTGGAATGTGGGCGTCGGAATAATGAACGCCCACACCAGAAGTGAGTCAACGGAGCAGCGGCTACAACTTACGTCTCGATGGAGCTAAATGTTTGTATTTATTGTATTACGTGCGGCCGAGCCGGACTGCCATTCGGCCATGTGGAACGCTTGCCGGATAAGTGACTTGCCGTCAAAGACGGTTGGTCAGGTTGCGACACCGATACATGCGAAGTACGGGACCAGCGCAGTCTGGACCTGGGCGTAGATCAGTGCGCGAGCCCAATCGGGCGACCGGGCTTCGAGGCGCTCGGCACGGGCGATCACCTCGGGCGCGAAGTACTGCTCGAGCAGCGGGGCTGCCGGCTTGGCGGTGGCGAGGCTGGCCAGCAGTTGTTCCACGGCTTCCACCGCGCGAGGCTGCGCCCAGTAGTAGCGGATGCGGTCGGCGTAGCTGAAGTGGCGCAGGAGCTTCAGGGTCGCGGCGTCGCCGGCGTAGTGCTTGGCCCAGTTCCTGGGATTCTCCAGCATCAGCGCCTCCATCACCGGGGCGATGGGCTTGCGCGGTGCATCGGGTGCGAGCCATGTCGCCACGCTGTCCAGCGCGTAGACCGCCCGGCGATAGGCGAAGGTGAGGGCGGGGCCGACTTTCAGCACGGCGAAGTGCCGCCGGGCGAGGGCCGGGAAGACGTCGGAGTACTGGTAGTCGGTCGAGTGGGCCTCGAAGCTCAGGCCGTCGTGGCCTTCAAGGACCGGGGAGAGCAGGTCGGGGGCGGCGAGGTCGAAGCGGTGGATGTGGTCGGGGGCGAATTCCAGGCCGGGTTGGACAACGAGGCCCACGGCGCGTTGCCAGGCGGTGTGATCGAGGCCTTGGGCGGCGAAGGCATCGTGGTGGGCGGCGATGGTAGCGCGGGCGTTGGCGGGCTCGGTGGGGGCGATGCCGATCGGGCCTTCCTCGGCGCGGGCGCCGCCGGGCGGGGGGACTTCGGTGCCGAACATGTAGCTTAGGGATGACGGATCGGCGGTTGCGGCCTCGCAGACGGCGGCGAGATCGGCGGCGCGGGCGGCACTGATGGTGTCGCCGACGGCTGCGGGCTCGCCGGCGCAACCCTCTGAACAATCGAGGTGAATCTTGGTGAAGCCGGCTTTGACGTAGGCCGCGACGAGGTCGCGGGCGTTGGCCATGGCGATCTCGGCGGGCTGGTCGCGCCAGACTTGTGGGCCGAGGTGATCGCCGCCGAAGAGGACGCGGTTGGGGCTGACGCCGGTCTGGGCGCAGAGGCCGTGGACGAAGGCGATGAAGTCGGGCGGGGTCATGCCGGTGTAGCCGCCGAACTGGTTGACCTGGTTGCTGGTGGCTTCGATCAGCAGGGGGACGTCCCACTCGTCGGCCAGCAAAAGCGAGGCGGCGACGACGTCTGGATGGGCCGAACAGACCGAGGGCAGGGCCTCTCCGGAGCCTTTGCGGTTGCGGGCGATGAGGTCGCGGAGCTGCTTCATTTGGTGCCTCGGGTGACCAGCATGGCGGCGCCGCGAACGCCGCTGGCGTCGCCGAAACGGGCGGTGGCGAAGGCTGGCTGGCGCACACCTTTGAGCATTCGCGGGGTGAAAGTCCGGGAAAGATTGGGCGCTAGACCATGAATGTTTGACAGTCCACCGCCGATAACCACGCAATCGGCGTCGATGGTGAGCTGGATGGTGTGGATGAGCTCGGCGAGGATGTCGAACCAGATGTCGAGCACCTTGCCCATCGCGACGTCGCCGGCTGCTGCCTGGGCGACGATGGCGGCCGAGTCGACTTCGGCGCCGGTGAGGTGTTTGGCGATGCGCGCCATGCCGGGGCCGGAGAGCAGGGTCTCGTAGCAGCCAATTCGGCCGCAGCCGCAGGCGAGGATGGGGAGGTTGTGACGGCGGACCAGTTCGGCGGGGAGGCCGAAGTGGCCGACTTCGCCGGGGAGGCCGTTGTGGCCGACCACCAGCTGGCCGTCGATGCATACGCCGCCGCCGACGCCGGTGCCGAGGATCAGGCCGAAGACGGTGCGGTAGCCCTCGCCGGCGCCGCCGTTGGCTTCGGACAGGGCGAAGCACTTGCAGTCGTTCTCGACCGGGATTGAGCGGCCGATGCGGGCCGAGAGGTCGGCGCTGAGGGTGTGGCCGGTGGCGGGGACGTTGGAGGTCATCGAGATGCCGGTGGCAGGGTCGATCAGGCCGGGCAGGCCGACGCCGAGGGTGACCTTCGCGCCAGCGGTCTCGTCGAGCCAGGTGACGGCGCCCTCGATGGCGTGCAGCAGGTCGTCATAGCTGCCCTTGGCGGTGGGGACGCGGCGGCGCTCGAGGACTTCGAGCTTGTTGTTGAACAGGCAGGCTTCGATCTTGGTGCCGCCGACGTCGATGGCGCCGAACACTTGCGGGCCGGTTTCGGGCAGGGGGTAGAGTTTTACGCCGGCGACGACGCGGGTGAGGTTGCCCGAGGCGAAGGGGTTGTCGACGGTCATGCCGAGGCGGTGGGACCAGATGACGGCGAGTAGCTGCGCCACCATGACGTAGAGCACGGAGGACCAGGCGTCGTTGCCGATAGAGGGGATGGCGATGTCGGCGCCAGCAGCCGGGTCGCCGAGCCGCGAGACGATGTCGGCGCCGAACTGCGCCGCGACTTCGGTGGCGAGGTCGGTGTCGTAGCGGTGGGTGTGCGGGTCGGAGGAGAGGAAGACGAAGACGCGGGTCTTGCTGTTGGTGATGGCCTTGGGGCCGTGGCGGAAGCCGAGGGTCGAATCCCAGGAGGTGGGGATCTGGCCGGCCGCGAGCTCCAGCACCTTCAGCGCGCTCTCGCGCGACGAGCCGGTGAGGGGGCCGGAGCCGAGGAAGACGGCGCGCTCGGGGATCGGCAAGGCGATGAGCTTGTCTAGCTGGCCAGAGATGAGCTGTTCGGCACCGTCGGCGAGCCGTGCCAGCAGATCAGTCACCGGCGCCGGCGGGGTGGGGTCGAAGCAGGCGAGCGCGGTCAGCAGCATCGTGGTGTAGCTCGACGTCATGGCGAAGCCGCTGTCGTCGGTTTCGGGCGGGAGCACGATGTTGCGCAGCTCGCCGGGGCCGGCGTTGTCGGTGCGGGCGAGGGCGCTGTTGGCGTTGCAGGTGATGTGCAGGCGATCGGCCTCGGGGGCGTGCGCCGCCAGGAGGTCGAGCGTACCGATCGACTCGGAGCTGTTGCCGCTGCGGCCGAACGAGACCACCAGCAGCTTGAT
Organism: Devosia sp. P3_B2; assembly: GCF_056402875.1. Lineage (NCBI taxonomy): Bacteria > Pseudomonadati > Pseudomonadota > Alphaproteobacteria > Hyphomicrobiales > Devosiaceae > Devosia > Devosia sp. P3_B2. The sequence goes on from NZ_JBFUGO010000019.1 coordinate 19,293, forward strand.
GCCCGGGCGGAGGAAGTTGCGGGGTGCGGCGATCAGGTCGGTGGTGGGGATGGCACGGAAGCGGGCGGGGCCCGCGGCCTGGTTCAGGTAGGCGGCCAGCGTTTCGCCGATGAAGGCTGAAGTGCCGGCGCCGGTGAACCAGATCTCGTCGGGACGGCGGGCGGCGACCCAGGCGCGGATCTCGGCGGCTATGCCTTCGAGCCTGGCGCCGAAGCTGCGCCAGATGTCGGGCTGGCGCTTGATCTCGCCGGTGGTGGCCCAGCGGTCGAGGTCGGCGGGATTGAGGTATGCGTCGGTCATCAGTTGTTTCCTTCCGGCTCGACCCGGTGAACGGTGACGCCGCGTTGTTCGAGCATTTCGGCGGTTTCGTCGGGCAGGCCGGTATCCGTAATCACAGCGTGGATGCGATCGGGCTCGCAGATGCGATGCAGGGCCGGAGCGCGGAACTTGGTGGAGTCGGCGAGGACGATCACGCGCTGGCTGACGCCGACCATGGCGGCATTCTGATGGGCTTCCGCCTCGTTGAAGGTGCTGAGGCCGAGCACCGGGTCGATCGAGTCGGCGCCCAAGTAGATGGCGTCGAAGCGCATGCCGGCCAACGTGCTTTCGACCATGCGGCCGGAGAGCGAGTTGGACTCGAAGCGCACGGTGCCGCCGGGCAGCATGACGGTGTGCTGGGTGGCGCCCCGGAAGGCTTCGACGATGTTGAGGCCGGTGGTCATGATGACGAGGCCTGGGGCAGCGCGGAGATTTTCGGCGAATAGCTGGGTGGTGGAGCCGGAGTCGATGATAATCGAGCGGTCGCCACCCGCCAGCGTCATGGCGAAGCGTGCGATCGCCCGCTTGGCGCCGAGGTTGACGACGGCCTTGTCGGTCACTGCCGGTTCGACGAACGGGCTCTGGCCGGCATCGCGGGCCAGCGACATGGCCAGGGCGATGCGGAAATCCGGCAGCCCCTTGTATCCGAAGTGGCGGCAGAACCGCAGCACGGTCGGCTCGCTGACGCCGGCGGCGCGGGAGATTTCCTGCAGTGGCTCGCGGATGAAGGCCTCGGGTGAGGCGACGAGGTAGGCGCCGACCAGCTGGAAAGCCTTGTTGAAGCCGGACAGCTCCTGCGAGATGCTCTGCATCAGCGAGGTGGCGGGGCGCGGCGCCGCCGCGTTCGACACTTATCGACCCCCGGCTTCGTCGGCGGCCCGCATGCGGAAATTGAGGTGTGCGGGCACCGGATATTGCTTCAGCCGTTCGGCAAGTTCGGCGGGTGAGGGCGCGCGGCCGAGCGCCTGCTGCAGCCGGCCGCGCTGCAGCGCCACCCAGAGCTCGTCGAGGAGGTTCTCGCCTTCGCGCACCGTGGCGAAATGGCGATCGAGCAGCCGTTCGAGGAGGTTTAGGTCGCCTTCGCCGGCCGCGACCATGGCGCGGCCCAGGTGAACCCGTTCGTCGGTCAGGGCCGAGGCCGGCAGGGCGGAGGCGAAGGCACGCAGCCGCTCGAGCCGGCCGTGCTTGACGAGCAGCGTGACTATTTCAGCGGCCAGCGCCGGCGGCGCGTCGCCGCCCGCCCAGGCCGCGAGGTAGTCGCTGTCGGCTGCGTCGGGATCGGTGGTGACGAGAGCTCGCTGGCGCCGGCCGAGCCAGGTCGGCCGCAGGGCGATGGAGCGGTCGAACAGGGTTCGCGCCGTCTCGCGGTCTTCACGGTCGAGCGCGGCAATGCCGAGCAGCAGGGCATGGAGCCAGGTATCGCCGGACTTGTCGCGGCTCGCTTCAAGCGCCTCGACCCAGGCGGGCGAGACGGCGATGTCGGCAGGTACGCGCTTGAGGCTTGCCTCGGAGAAGCGTCCGGTAGTGACCAGTTCGTCCCAGCAATCGGTTGGATGCTGCACGGCAAAATCGAGGCCCGGGGCCAGCGGCGTGCCGGTCAGCTTCTCCTGCCGGCCGCCCCAGGGCGAGCCGCCGGCGAGGCGCTGCGTCACCGGACAGCGCGACACTTCGGTGAGGAATGCGTCGACGCTCGCGAGTTCGGCGGCGGGGAAGCGCGTATTGACGGCCCTGGCCGCGGCGCCGACTGCCTGCTGGTAATCGGTGGCATGCGCTAGAGCGGGATCGACGCTCAGCGCGCCGTAGACCTCGGTCCAGTGCACTTCGCTGTTGGGTGCGAGTTCGAAGCGCTGGTTCTGCGTGGGGGCGATGCCGCTCTGGATCTCGATGTAGTCGCCTTCGGCGGGGCGGGCGAGGTAATCCATCCATTGCTGGCCGCCGGCGCCGGTGCCGAAATAGAAGAACTTGCGGCCTTTGAGGGTGGCGGTTGCGGTCTGCGCCAGGCCGACGCCGTCGGTGTCGAGGGCGGCGATGAACAGCCGGTCGGCTTCGGGCTTCCGGAAGAACACGGAGGTCGAGTCGCGCCAGCGGTCGGGGTAGGAGCCGTCGAAGCGGGTCGGATCGGGGAACTCGAAGCGGGCCAGCTCATTGCCGGGCAGCACATGCTCGATCGAATAGTCGGCGGGGCTCAGCACGCGCATGCCCTTCGACATCGGCGCCGCGACGTTGGTCCACCAGTAGGCGAGCTTGGTCGCCTCGGTGCTGTTGACGATGCGGCCGTGGACGAACAGGCGATCGTCGTCGTTGGGCAGCAACAGGTCGATCTGCCAGGTCGCCTCGACGATGCGGTCGAACTCGTAGAGCCGCAATACGGGACCGCGCTCGGTTTCGACGATGCCGGCGAAGACCGGGGCGGAGGTGAACGGCGTGTGCCCGGGAATGAGCCCGTTCCACTCGATGCCGCCGGAGAACCAGGCGTTCAGCGCCGCTAGATTGGCCGGCTGGAACACCGGATTGCGGAAGACCAGGTCGCGGCCGAGCTTCAGGTCGCGCATTTCCATGAGCCGGCCGCCGAACTGCGGGGCGACGGAGACGCGCAGCCGGCCGTTCTCGATGGTCACCAGTTGCATCTCGCCGGGCGCCTGGGAGCGGTCGTAGTCGTCGTAAACCTGGTAGGGGAGGATCGAATCCTTGCCCCACTGGAAGCCGTGCGAGCTTTCCTCGGGGCTCAGGTCGCGGTTGGGTGGGGTGTTCTTGTCGAGCGTCGGCTGTTGCCAGCGGAAGCGAGGCAGGGTGCTGGGGCCGCCGAGCCGGGACATCGGCATCTGGCGGGACGTGGTGGCGATCCGTGTCGCTCCCGTGTTGATCTTGTTCATTTTCCCCTCCCTTGGCCGCAGCGGCGGGGCGAAAGTACACGGCGGCTGTAGTTTTGCAACATGGATGTTTGTGAAACTACATTGCGCGCTCAGCGATCGTCCCCCTCCACGCGGGGGAGGGGCCGGTGCATCCCACCACGGGACTGGCTTTTTCTTGAAAGCGCTCTAGGCTCGACCGTGCATTTCTTGAGGGGGAAATAATGTCTGCAGCGCGTGACGGGACCGCGACGTCCCGGCTGCCGGTGACGCTGAGCGTCAATGGCGAGATCAGGACGCTTGCGCTCGATCCGCGGGTGACGCTGCTCGACGCGCTGCGCGAGCACATGCTGCTGACGGGGACCAAGAAGGGCTGCGACCAGGGGCAGTGCGGGGCGTGCACGGTGCTGGTGAACGGGCGCCGGATAAACAGTTGCCTGACGCTGGCGGTGATGCACGAGGGCGACGAGATCTCGACCATCGAGGGGCTGGGGACGCCGGAGGCGCTGCATCCGATGCAAGCGGCATTCGTGAAGCACGACGGGTTCCAGTGCGGCTATTGCACGCCGGGACAGATCCTCTCCTCGTTGGCGGTGCTCGAGGAGATCCGAGCGGGGGTGCCGAGCCATGTGACTGGTGATCTCGAGGCGGCGATACCGCTGAGCGACGAGGAGATTCGCGAGCGGATGAGCGGGAACCTCTGCCGCTGCGCCGCCTACCCCAACATCATCGCGGCGATCCGCGACGTGGCGGGGGACGACGCATGAGGCCGTTCAGCTATGAGCGCGTGACGACAGCTGCGGAGGCGGTGGAGGCGGCCGCTGCGACACCGAATGCACGGTTCATCGCCGGTGGCACGAACCTGCTCGACCTGATGAAACTGGGGATCGAGGCGCCGGCGCACCTGATCGACATCAACCGGCTGGGGCTGGACCGGATCGAGCCGACGGCCGAGGGCGGGTTGCGGATCGGGGCACTGGTGCGCAATGCCGACCTTGCCGCGGACCTGCGGGTGCGGCGGGACTATGCGTTGCTGGCGCGGGCGCTGCTCGCCGGGGCTTCGGGGCAGCTGCGCAACAAGGCGACGACGGCGGGCAACCTGATGCAGCGGACGCGTTGCCCGTATTTCTACAACACCGACATGCCCTGCAATAAGCGGAAGCCCGGCTCGGGGTGCGCGGCGATCGGCGGGTTGAGCCACAACCTGGCGGTGCTCGGGGCGAGTGACGCATGCATCGCCACGAACCCGTCGGACATGTGCGTGGCACTGCGGGCGCTTGATGCGACGGTGGAGACGGTTGGCGCGGGTGGGCGGGTGCGGTCGATCCCGATCGCGGAGTTTCATCGGTTGCCAGGCGATACGCCGGATATCGAGACGGCGCTGGAGGCGGGTGAGCTGATTACGGCGGTGACGTTGCCGCGGCCGGTCGGCGGGGTACAGCTTTACCGCAAGGTGCGGGAGCGGGCGTCGTATGCGTTCGCCAATGTGACGGTGGCGCTAGTGGCGCGGCCGGATGGGGCGATCGACAGGCTGGCGTTCGGCGGGCTGGCGCATAGGCCGTGGCGGGTGGAGGGGGCGGAGGGTGGCCTCGATGTCGATGCCGCCGCCGATGTGGCGCTGGCTGGTGCGAGGCCGACTGCCGACAACGCATACAAGCTGCCGCTGGCGCGGCGGACGCTGGCCGCGACGCTGGCGCAGGCGGGAGTTGCACCGTGATCGGCGAGGGGATCAGCCGCACCGATGGGCCGGTGAAGGTGACCGGACGGGCCGCCTATTCGTACGAGCGGCAGGACGCAGGGCCGGCGCTCTACGGTTACATCGTTGGGGCGGGCATTGCTAAGGGTCGGGTTGCCCGGATCGAGACGGCGGCCGCAGAGGCAGCGCCGGGGGTGCGGCTGGTGTGGACGCATAAGAACGCGCCGGACCAGGGGCCGGCCGAGGGCATCGACGGCGACATGATGGACCGGGCCCGGCCGGAGTTGGCGAGCGATCGTGTCGGCTACTATGGGGCGCCGGTGGCGTTCGTGGTGGCGGAGAGTTTTGAGGAAGCGCGGTCGGCGGCGGGGCTGATCGAGATCGGGTACGAGGTGGAGGCCGGGGCGTTCGAGCTCGGCGATTTCGGGCCGGATACGCGGTGGCGGCGGCCGTCGCAGGCGGGCGATGTCGATGCGGCGATGCGCGAGGGGCCGGTGACGGTCGATGAGACCTACACCACGCCCTACCACTTCTCGCAGCCGATGGAGCTGCACGCCTGCCTCGCCGACTGGAAGGACGGGCACCTCAACCTCTACCTCACGGCGCAGATGCTGAACCAGCTGATCGTCGGGCTGGCGGCGACGCTGAAGCTGGAGGTGAAGGACATCACGATCGACAGCGCCTTTGTCGGCGGCGGGTTCGGCTCGAAGATCGTGCTGCATGCCGAGGCGGTGCTGGCATCGCTGGCGACGATGGCGCTGGGCCAGCCGGTCAAGGTGATGATGACGCGGCGGCAGGTGTTCACGCTGGTTGGGCACCGGCCGGCATCGGTCAGCCGGGTGCGGCTGGCGGCGACGCCGGATGGCCGGCTGACGGCGCTGGGGCATGAGGCGCTCATCCAGGTGACGGCGGACGAGGCGTGGGACGAGGGGGTTTCCTCGGTGGGCAAGGCGCTCTACGCGGCGCCGAACCGGTTGACGCGGCAGGCGCACAAGGCGCTCGATTTGCGGGCGGGCGAGCCGGTGCGCGGGCCGGGCGAGTTGCCGGGGCTGATGGTGCTCGAGTCGGCGATGGACGAGCTGGCGGAGAAGCTCGGCATAGATCCGGTGGAGCTGCGGCTGAGGAACGACACGGACATGGATCCGGACAAGCGGCTGCCGCTGAGCGGCAGGCGGTTGGCGGACTGCCTGCGCGAGGGGGCGGAGCGGTTCGGCTGGCGGGATCGGCCGACGCGAGCGGCGAGCAGGCGGGATGGGCGATGGCTGGTGGGCTATGGTGTCGCGTCGTCGATGCGGGGGCATTTCCAGACATCGGCCGAGGTGCTGGTGCGGATCGACCCGGATGGCTGGGTGATCGTGCGCTCCGACATGACCGATATCGGCACCGGCACATACACCATCGTGGCGCAGGTGGCGGCGGAGGCGCTGGGCGTGCCGATGAGCCAGGTGAGGGTGGAGCTGGCGCGGACCGACCACCCCAAGGGCAATGGGGCGGGTGGATCGTGGGGAGCGGCCAATACCACGGTCGCCACCGATCGGGCCTGCAAGGCTTTGCGCGAGCGGATCGGTGCGGTGGCGGGGACGAGCTACAACGATCTGTTCGCCGAGGTGCGGCGGCATTTTCCGGATGGAGTCGAGGAGTTGGGCAAGACGCTCGATAACAAGCACGACCCGAACTACCAGAACTTCGCGCAGTACACTTATGGCGCGTCGTTCGCCGAAGTCGGGGTCGATGTGGACACCGGCGAGGTGCGGTTGCGGCGGATGCTCGGGGTGTTCGCGGCCGGGCGAATACTCAACGCCAAGACGGCGCGCTCACAGTTGATCGGTGGGATGATCTGGGGTGTCAGCGCAGCGCTGCACGAGGCAGGCCTGGTGGATCCGCGGCATGGCAGCTGGGTGAACGGCGATTTCGCCGAGTACCTGATCCCGACGCATGCCGATATCCCCGATATCGACGCCATCATGCTCGAGGATTTCGACGAGCGGGCGAACCATCTGGGGGTGAAGGGGATCGGCGAGCTAGGAGCCGGTGGGACCGGCGGCTCGGTGGCGAATGCGGTCTACAATGCGACTGGAGTGCGGATCCGCGATTTCCCGATCACGCTGGCGAAGCTGCTCCCGGGGTTGCCGACGCGCTGACTGGCTATTGGCCGGCGCCGCGCCCGGCGACGAGGTGGTCGGCGCGCCGCTTGGGCTTGGTCTGCATGTAGAGTTCGACGCTGGGCAGGAACAGTTCGCGCCATTCGTGTTCCCAGTCGGCGACGCCGCGGGCCAACGAGGCCGTCAGCGTCGTCGCTACATCGCTCTCGACCCAGAGACGCAGGTTGTAGAGTGGCGCCAGCTCGGGGTGGAGGGACGATACGCCCTCGACGATCACCGGGCCATCCGGGCGGATCTCGCGGTGGTCGTCGCCGACCCGGCCGCTGCTCCAGTCGTAGAGTGGGATGCGGATCGTCTCGCCGCGGGCAAGGGTTCGCACGGCGTCGAGGAATTCGTCGTAGCGGATGTAGCTGAACGGGAAGGCGGGAACGGCCTGGCCGCGCCACTCGGCTTCCGGCCTGACGAAATCGTCGAGATTGAGGCATTGGGCGCCGAGCGCTGTCTCGAAGCGGTCGGCGAGGGTCGACTTGCCGGAGACCGGCAGCCCATCGATGGCAATGAGGCGCGTGTCAGGGCGGCTGGCGATCGCCACGGCTTGGTCGAAGTCGATCATGTCCGGGTGAAATCCTCCGGCGTGTCGAAGTCCTGGGCCAGTTCGGGCGGCGCCTCGATCAGGGTGGCTTGCGCGACGAGGTGGCGGGCGCCGTGGTCGCCGGAGAGCGCTGCCAGTTCGGCGAATAGCCGGCGGGTGAAGATCGCGGGTGGGCTGCGGGTGCCGGCGAAGACCGTTGCGGCAGTGTCGCTGGTTGCCGCTGCTGCGATCAGGCGCAGCAGGTGGTCGCCGGTGACGTTGGGCATGTCGGCGAGGCAGACGAGGAGGCCGTCGGCCCCGAGGTCGATGGCGCGCTGGGCGCCGAGCGCCAGGGACGAGGCCATGCCGCGCTGCGGCTCGGGGTTGGGGATGAGTTCGAAGCCGCGGGCGCGGAACAGGTCGGCGCGCGCCGATGGTTCGGGTGGGCAGACGGCGAGGCGATACGCCAGGGGCATCGCAGCGAGGGCGTCGGCGATGTGTGCTGCAAGCGGCTTGCCGGCGAGCGGATGCAGCAGCTTGTCGCTGCCGAAGCGGCTCGAGAGGCCGGCGGCAAGGACGACCACGGCGATGGTGCTATTGCCGGTCAAGCTGGGCGCGGATGGCTGAGATTTCGGAGAGCACCGAGAGCGCCAGCATCCCCGGATCGCGGGCGCGATCGATGAGCCCGATCGGGCCGCGGATGCGGTCGATCGCCGACGGTGGCACACCCATCGCGGCGAGCCGCTCGCGGCGCATCTGGTGGGTGCGCACGCTGCCAAGGGCGCCCAGGTAGAACCCGCCGGCAGTGGCAGAGCGCGCCAGGATGGCGTTTTCCCATTCGTGCTCGTGGAACAGCAGCACTGTTGCCGTCCATGGATCGATCGGCAATTCCATTGGTTGGCTCGGGGTCTTGAGCAGCTCGACCGGCACATCGAGGCTGGCGAGTGCCAGTGCCGAACTCTCGTCGGGGGTGACGAGGTGGAGGTCGAACTCCGCGGCCGTGCTGACGCGGGCCATGACCTCGAACTCGGGGCCGCGGCCGACGAGCAGCAGACGAGTGCGGGGCTGGTAGCGGCGAATGAAAAGGCCGTCGTGCCAGCCGGTGGGCGCGGCGCTTTCGAAGATCGCGGCGCTGGATCGGGGCGGGTCGAACGCGATGGAGAAGGCCTCGCGGCGTTCGAAGCGCTGCAGTGCAGCGGCCAGCAGCTCATCGGACGGGGAGGCGTGCAGCAGCAGGTCGACGCCGCCGCCGCACGGGAAGCGGATATCGATGAAGCGGGAGCCCTTGCCGAAGCGGAATACCTGGTCCTTGCCGGCCGCAACCAGCGGGGCGAACTCGGCGGCGATGGCCGGCTCGACGCAGCCGCCCGAGACATGGCCGAGATGCCGGCCATCGGCCAGCACTGCCATGTTGGTGCCGATCGCCTTGGGCGCGCCGCCGTCAATGGCGGAAATGCTGACCAGGGCGCCGGGAATGCCCAGCGCGCGGGCGCGGGCCAGAAAGACGAACGGCGCCATCTCGCGGTTCATCCCCGCGAAGGCAGCGGGCGCGAGAGTCGTTTCGGCAGAGACCTCCTCGGCCAGCATTCGCTCCTCCAAGCGTCAAGGCGCGCAGTCTAGGCCGAGATGGGCTCGCGGGCCAGACGCTGGTGGAGCGCGGTTCGACGGCGCGGGTGAAAGTCGATAACATCTGAGCATGCGTAACGAGTACTCCACCGATGTCGAAGGCGGCGCCCCCGTGAGCCGGCGCTATGCGATCAGCGGCCGGATGGAGGTTGCGGCCTATCTCGAGTTCGTGGCGGAGCGGGCGCGCTGGCTCGATATCCGGGGCTGGGTGAGCGCCGATGGTTCGGATGTGACGCTGGTGGCGGCGGGGCCGGAAGCCCTGGTCGGTGCGCTGGAGATGGCGTGTACGCTCGGGCCGCTCGATGCGTTGGTCGAGACGATCGATGCGGTGGACGAGGCAGGGCCGGTGGGGAACGGGTTTCAGGTTCGGCGTTAGCGCTCAGAAGTAATCCGGGATGCCGGGCATGCCGACGAAGCCGGGGAGTTTCCTGACCTGGCGCTGCCAGAGGTTGATCGCCGGATAATCCTCGTGGCCGATGCCGGCGTCGTGGCTCAGCGCGACATAGGGGAACATGGCGATGTCGGCGATGGTCGGGTGGTCGCCGACGATCCACAGCTTGCCGGTCTGCGCGCGGTCGGCGAGGTGATCGTCGAGAAGGCGGAGGGCGGCGCGGCCTTTGGCCTTCAAGGTGGCGAGGTCGCCGGGATAGTTCAGCATACCGATCGTGCGAGCGGCGGAGACGGCCATCAGCTCGCCGCCGGCGAAGCTCATCCACATCATTATTGGGCCGAAGCGGTCGTCGCGGGGCAGCCATTGTCCTGAGGTGTCGTACTTGTTGGCGAGGTGGGCGAGGATGGCCTGGGCGTCGCAGAGGATTAGGCCATCGTCCTCGAACACCGGGAGTTGGCCGAGCGGGTTCAGGGCAATGAATTCGGGGCGCTTGTGCTGGAGGCCGGGGAAGAAGTCGATGGCTTCGACCTCGTGGGCGACGCCGAGCATGCTGAGCAGCAGGCGCACTTTGTAGCAGCTGCCCGAGAGCACGTAGTCGTAGAGTTTAGGCATACGCGATGTCTGTCCGGGGTTCGGTGCCGAAGCGGAGCTGCTTCTCCTTGAGCCAGCGGCGATAGAGCACCGAGCTGAGGTCGGCGCGGGTCGGGGTTTCGCGGCCCGGCTGCAGCGGCAGCAGCGACGGGCGCTGGTTTTCGAGCACGATCTTGTCCTGCACGAAGATCATCTGCTGGAAGGCGCTGAGTTCGGCGTCCGTGCTGGTTTCGTCGATCACCAGCATGAAGGCGTGGGCGACGGACACGGCCTCATCCACCGGCTGGACGAACAGGGCGATGACGTCCCAGCGGTTGGGCGCGGTGGGCGGGGTCTTGTAGAGCATGACGTTGAACGGGCTGACCACGCGGTACATGTACTTGCTGATCTGGCCCTCGTCGGAGGCGGCCGCGGCCTTGGGCTGATAGAACTCGCACTTGGTGGCCCAGAGCTCGTCGACGTCGCGGCGCTGCTCGACATCGTACTTGGCGACTTCCGGGTGCTCTTCGGAGCCGAGGATGTCGGTATGGACATAGGGGAAGTGGGCGAGGTCGAGGAAGTTCTCGACCAGCCGCAGGCCGGAGGCGCGGACCCGGACCGGGCCGCAATAGATGCGGCGGCGGTCGGGTTCGAGGCTTTCGGGCAGTTCGAACAGGCCGCGTTCGGGGGTGCCGAAGCTGCTCCACAGGTGGTCGTAGTCGGTGCGGACCGGCAGGGTGCGGCCGGCAGCGCGGACTTCGACGCCATCGGCGAGGCGGCGGACAGTGAGGTCTTCACCGAGTAGGCGCGAGGGGACTTCGGCGCCCATGGGGAAATCCTGCAGCGCGCCGAGCGTGTACCACTGGTCGAGCGCGGCCTGATCGTCGGTGAGGCTCATGCGGCGGCTCCCTGTTCGACACTGTTGCGGAGGGCGCGGAGGTGCGCCGTAGCGGCGGCGATGTCGGCGGCGCTGGTGATGGCGGCATGGAGCATGGTCTTGTTGGCGTGCACCCGGTGCCAGCCTATGTGCAGGGTTTCGCCTGCGAGCGGGATGGTGACCACTGGGGCTGCGTCGGTGCCGGCGAGGGCTCCGAGGACGGCTGCCGGGGCGGCTTCGACGGCGAGGCTGACCACGGGAGCCAGCTCGGGCAGGGCGGGGGGCACATCGGCGGTGTCCGCGCTCATCCAGATCATGCCACCGGTTTCGGCTGCGGCGTAGGCGTTGGCGCGGATGGTGGGCGGTACCGTCAGGTCGGGGTGGGCGGGGATGCGGAGGCATTGCGAGCCAGAGCCGTATTGCCAGCCGTGGTAGAGGCAGTTCAGCGCGTTGTCGCGCACGAAGCCGAGGCTCAGGCGCATCCCGCGGTGCGGGCAGCGATCCTCCCAGACATGGGCTACGCCATCGGCGCCGCGCCAGATGACGACCTCTCGGTCGTCCACGATGACGGCGCGGGTGACGCCGATCGGCACGTCGCGACCCAGGGCAATCGGTATCCAGGCGGCCATGGTTCGAAACGAGCCTCGTTAGCAGTTATCAACGCATTGTATGCAACACGCCGGCGCATGCCTAAATCGTAGGCAACTGCGAACGCGATGCGAAGTCATTAAGCATTCATCCCTGCCGCCGGGCAAGCCGAATATTGGGCCGGTTCTGCCCAACCAGCTGAAATTGCTGGCTGAAAATCTTCGGCGCGCGGCGATCTCGCCTTGGCACATGGTTTGCATTGACTCCCTCGGATACCGGCGCTGGGCCGCGAGGCGGCGCCCAAAGGTGCAATCCAGGGGAAGACGTCATGACATTCAACGCTATCTCTCGCCGCACACTGCTCAAAGCCGGCGCAGCCGGTTTTGCCGCGTCGGCGCTGCCGTTCGGGATCGCCAAAGCACAGACCAGTGTCGTGCTCGGCATCGTCTATGTCGGGCCGAAGGACGATTTCGGCTGGAACCAGGCGCACGCCGTTTCGGTGGAGTCGCTGAAGGCACTGCCGGGCATCACGGTGGTGGAAGAAGAGAACGTGCCCGAAACCGACGCCGTGGCCAAGTCCATGGAGTCGATGATCAACCTCGATGGCGCCAACCTGATCCTCGCCACCTCGTTCGGCTATTACAACCCGTTCGTCGTCGACATGGCGAAGAAGTATCCGGATGTGACCTTCCGGCATGCGGCGCCGCTGTGGAACAAGGACGCCGACCCGAAGAACGCCGGCTCGTATTTCCCGTACCTCAACCAAGCGCACTATGTGAACGGCGTCGCTGCCGGCTTGTCGTCGGGCGGGAAGATCGGGTTTGTGGCGGCGAAGCCCATTCCGTCGGTGCTGTCCAACATCAACTCGGTGCTGCTCGGCGCGCGGTCGGTGAACCCGAACGCTACGGTGCAGGTGATCTTCACCGGCGAGTGGAGCCTGCCAGTGCGCGAGGCGGAAGCCACCAACGCGCTGGTCGATGCCGGCTGCGAAGTCATCACCTGCCACGTGGATAGCCCCAAGGTGGTGATCGAGACCGCCGAGGGCCGCGGCGTGAAGACCGCCGGCCACAACGCCTCGCAGGCGCCGCTGGCGCCGAAGGGCTTCATCACCGGCGCCGAGTACAAGTGGGAGACGATCTACAAATCCTACGCCGACGACATCGCGGCCGGCAAAACCCCGCCGAACTTCCTCGTCGGTGGCTACAACAACGACATGTTGCGCAACACACCCTATGGCGCAGGCGCGACGCCCGAGGCCATCGCGGCGGCCGATGCGGCGATCGCGGCGCTGGTCGCGGGTGCGCCGATCTACAAGGGCACGCTCAAGGACAATGCCGGCCACGTCGTGGTCGACAAGGACTACGACAATTACGACCCGTATCTCGACGGCATGAACTGGCTGCTCGAGGGCGTGCAGGGTTCGATCACCTGAGGCTCCAGATCGGAGCGTGTGGCTTACCCCCACCCGAGCTCCGCTGGGCCGCGTTGCGGCTAGCTGCGCTACCCTCCCCACAAGGGGGAGGGAGGCGCAAGAGCCGGGAGATAAGGCACTCCGAAGCAGCAGTCGTCTCCCTCCCCCTTGTGGGGAGGGATCAAGGGTGGGGGTGGCCCCACCCTCCGGCCAACGGAGCAGTGCATGACCGTTCAGACCGCCGACACCACAGCCATCCCGGCCAAGACCGGATCGAACATGCAGTTGCTCCGCTTCGCGGAGTCCCTCGCCATTCCGGTTGGTGCGGTGATCGTCTCCGGGCTGATCTTCGCGGTGTTCCTGCTGATCATCGGCAAGGATCCGCTGACGCTGTACGGGCTGATCTGGACCGGTGGGTTCGGTTCCTCGTTTTCCATCCAGAATTCGCTGCAGCGCGCTGCGCCGCTGATCCTGACGGGGCTCGCGTTCGCCATTCCGGCGCGGATCGGGCTGACCATGATCGGTGGCGAGGGCGCGCTGGTGCTGGGCGGGTTCACGGCGGCGGCGATTGCCATTCCGCTGGTTGCGAACGCCGTGCCGGTGCCGGTGACGCTGCTGATCATGGCGGCGACCGGCATGCTGACCGGCGGGCTGTGGGTCGGGTTCACCGGCTGGCTCAAATACTCGCGCGGGGTCAACGAGACCATCGCCTCGCTGCTGATGAGCTACATCGCCATCGCCATCATGAACTTCTTCGTCGAGGGGGCGCTGCGCGACCCGGCTTCGGCCAACAAGCCTTCGACGATGCCGATCGGCGATGCTTATCGGATCGGATCGATCCCCGGCACCGATGTGCACTGGGGCTTTGCGGCGGGTGTTGTCCTCGCGATCCTGCTGTGGGTGCTGATGAGCCGCACGACGTTCGGCTTTGCCGCGCGGATGACCGGCGGCAACCTCAGGGCGGCACGGGCACAAGGTCTGCCCGTAGGCTGGCTGATGGTGATCTGTTGCGCCATTGCGGGGGCTTGCGCGGGGCTCGCCGGCTTCTTCGAGGTGGCGGCGATCCATGGGCAGGCCAATGCCTCGCTGGTCGCAGGGTATGGCTTCACCGGTATCCTCGTTGCCTTTCTCGCGCGGCAGAATCCCCTCGCGGTGATCCCGGTCGCCATCCTGTTCGGCGCGCTGGCGGCGGCAGGCGGGGTGATCCAGCGCCGCATGGGGATGCCGGATGCGACGATCCTGGTGCTGCAGGGCATTATGTTCGTGGTGCTGCTGGTGTCCGAGACGTTCTACGGCCGCTTCAAGCTGTTTCAGCCCAAGGCAACGGGGGATCGCACCTGATGGACAACGCGCTGGTCACCGTCCTCATCGCCATGCTCGGCGGCGCCATCCGGGTTTCGACCCCCTTCATGTTCGTGGCGCTGGGCGAGACGCTCACCGAGAAATCCGGCCGTATCAACCTGGGGCTCGAGGGTAACCTCGTGCTCGGCGCGATGGTCGCCTATGCGGTGTCCTATCTCACCGGCAATGCCTGGCTGGGCGTGCTGGCGGCCGGCGGCTCCGGCCTCTTCCTCGGGGCGCTGCATGGCTATATCTGCAAGCTGCCTAAGGTGAACGACATCGCCGTCGGCATCGCCATGATGAGTTTCGGCACCGGCATCGCCTTCTTCTTCGGCAAGCCGTTCATCCAGCCTACCGCGCCGCGGCTCGACGCCATTCCGCTCGGCGATTGGACCGGCAATCCCGCTCTGGCGCAGGCGCTGCAGGTCAACCCGCTGTTCTTCGTCGGCATCGCGCTGGCGGTGTTCATGTTCTGGGCGTTCAAGAACACCAAGTGGGGCCTGATCGTGCGGATGACCGGCGACAGCGCCGCGTCGGCCAAGGCGATGGGTGTGTCGGTCGATCTGGTGCGGTTTCTCGCGACGGCGGCGGGCGGGTTCCTCGCCGGCATCGGTGGCGCGTTCCTGTCGCTGTACTATCCGGGCAGCTGGAACCAGGGGCTCAGTTCCGGGCAGGGGCTGATGGCTGTGGCGCTGGTGATCTTTGCGCGCTGGGACCCGATCAAGTGCATATTTGCGGCGCTGCTGTTCGGCGCCGCCGGCGCGATTGGCCCGTCGCTGCAATCGATCGGCATCTCGCAGGGCTACTACTTCTTCAACGCCGCCCCCTACATCCTGACGCTGATCATCATGATCATTTCCGCCGGCTCCAAGGCCTCGGCGAGGGATGTGCCGGGCGAACTGTCGATCACCAAATAGGAGCGTCACGATGAGCGGCCTGGGCGGTCTCAACAAATCCGACAATGGCGTGGTGATCGGGCTGGTGCAGCTGCACCTGCCGGTGGTGGTGACGCCGGCGGATCTCGCGGCGCAGACGCAGCGTATCGTCGACATGGTCGGCAAGGCGCGGCGCAATCTGGGCACCACGGACCTCGTGGTGTTCCCCGAATACGCGCTGCACGGGCTGTCGATGGACACCAACCCGGCGATCATGTGCACGCTGGATGGGCCGGAAGTCGCTGCGTTCAAGGCGGCGTGCAAGGCCAACGCCATCTGGGGGTGCTTCTCCATCATGGAGCTGAACCCGGGCGGCAACCCCTACAATTCCGGGCTGATCATCGACGATCAGGGCGAGCTGAAGCTCTACTACCGCAAGCTCCATCCGTGGGTGCCAGTCGAGCCATGGGAGCCGGGTGATCTCGGCATCCCCGTCATCGACGGGCCGAAGGGTTCGAAGCTCTCGCTCATCATCTGCCATGATGGGATGTTCCCCGAGATGGCGCGCGAGGCGGCATACAAGGGGGCCGAGGTCATGCTCCGCACCGCGGGCTACACCGCGCCGATCCGGCAGGCCTGGCGCTTCACCAACCAGGCCAATTCGTTCCACAACCTGATGGTGACGGCGAACGTCTGCATGTGCGGGTCGGACGGCACGTTCGACTCGATGGGCGAGGCGATGATCGTCGATTTCGACGGCACAATCATCGCCGAGGGCGTGACGGGCCGGGCTGACGAGATCATCACCGCCGAGGTGCGGCCCGACCTGGTGCGCGAGGCGCGCGCCAACTGGGGCGTCGAGAACAACATCTACCAGCTCGGCCACCGCGGCTTCACCGCCGTCGAAGGCGGCGCGCAGGACTGCCCGTACACCTTCATGCACGATCTCGTTGCCGGGCAGTACCGGCTGCCGTGGGAAGCGAGCGTCAAGGTCACGGACGGGACGCCCTCCGGCTTTGCCAAGCCCACACGCCGCTACGGCGAGAAATTCCAGGAGGCCGCAGAATGAGCCTTGCCGACGAACGGATCGACGCTGCCTTCCTGCCCGGTGGCAAGACCATCGCCTCGACGCCCTATCCGTGGCCCTATGACGGGGATCTGAGGCCCGACAACACGGTGCTTGTTGTCATCGACATGCAGACCGACTTCTGCGGACCCGGTGGCTATGTCGACTCCATGGGCTACGACATCTCGCTGACCCGTGCGCCGATCGAACCGCTGAAGCGGCTGTTCGAGGCCTTTCGGGCCAAGGGTTACCCGATCATCCACACCCGCGAGGGACATAAGCCCGACCTTTCGGACCTGCCCGCCAACAAGCGCTGGCGCTCGCAGCGGATCGGGGCTGGCATCGGCGATCAGGGGCCGCAGGGGCGCATCCTGGTGCGTGGCGAGCCGGGCTGGGAGATCATCCCCGAGCTCGCGCCGCTGCCGGGCGAGGCGATCATCGACAAGCCGGGGAAGGGCTCGTTTGCCTCCACCGATCTCGAGCTGATCCTGAGGCTCAAGGGTATTCGCAACATCGTGCTCACGGGGATCACTACCGATGTGTGCGTCCACACCACGATGCGCGAAGCGAACGATCGTGGCTTCGAGTGTGTGCTGCTCGAGGATTGTTGTGCCGCGACCAAGTACGACAACCACCTCGCCGCCATCGACATGATCAAGATGCAGGGCGGGGTGTTCGGCGCTGTTTCGACCTCTACCGCGCTGATGGAGGTGCTGTGATGGAAGGTCGCGCTCCGTCGCTCGAAGCTATCGGGATGACCAAGATCTTCGGGCCGCTGGTGGCGCTCGACGATGTGTCGATCAAGGTCGAGGCGGGGTCGTTCCATGCGCTGCTCGGCGAGAATGGTGCCGGCAAGTCGACCTTGGTGAAGTGCATCATGGGCTTCTACAGCGCCGACAAGGGGCAGGTGACGCTCGACGGCAGGGAGGTCTCGATCAAGTCGCCGCGTGACGCGCGAGCCAATGGAATCGGCATGGTCTACCAGCAGTTCACGCTGGTGCCGTGCCTGACCGGGGCGGAGAACCTCGTGATTTCGCGCGCCGATGCGCCTGCGATCATCGACTGGGCGAAAGAGAGGAAGCACCTCGACGCCTTCATGGAGCAGATGCCGTTCCGGGTGCCGATGAACACGCAGACCAGCCAGCTGTCGGCGGGTGAGAAGCAGAAGCTCGAGATCCTGAAGCTGCTCTATCTCGACCAGCGCTTCATGATTTTGGACGAGCCGACCTCGGTGCTGACGCCGGGCGAGGCCGACGAGATGCTGGGGCTGCTCGGCGGCATGGCGGATCGGAAGGAGATCACCGTGCTGATGATCTCGCACAAGTTCCGCGAGGTGAAAGCGTTCTGTGACCACTTCACCGTGCTGCGGCGGGGCCGCTTCACCGGCGCGGGTGACGCCAAGGTGGTGAGCGTGCCCGACATGAGCAACATGATGATCGGCGACACCACGATCCTCGAGCGCGCGGCGCGGAAGAAGCACAATGAGGGGGCCGACCGGCTGGAGCTGGCCGGACTGTTCGCCGAGGACAATGACGGGTTGCCGGCGATCAAGGCGGTGAACCTCAAGGTGAAATCGGGCGAGATCGTCGGCATCGCGGGGGTCTCGGGCAACGGGCAATCGGCGCTGGTCGAGGCGCTCTCGGGGCAGCGGCCGCTATCGGATGGCGCGATCTTCATCAACGGCGAGCAGTTCCAGCCGAAGCGCGGTTCGTTCGATCGCTACAAGGTGTTCGGGTTGCCCGAGGAGCCGCTGAAGAACGCCACGGTGCCGCGGATGAGCGTGGCCGAAAACCTGGCGTTCCGCTCGTTCGACAAGCCGCCGGTGGCCAAGCTCGGCTGGTGGATGTCGCCGGGGCCGATGCGTGAGAAGGCGAAAGAGCTGATCGCCAAGTACCGGGTGAAAACGCAGGGGCCGGATGCACCGATCGAGACGCTGTCGGGCGGCAACGTGCAGCGCGCGGTGCTGGCGCGGGAGCTCAGCGGCGATGTCGATGTGCTGATCGTCGCCAACCCCTGCTTCGGGCTGGATTTCGCTTCGGTGGCGGACATCCGCAGCCAGATCATGGAGCAACGCAACCGCGGCGCGGCGGTGCTGCTGGTGAGCGAGGACCTCGACGAGATTCTCGAACTCGCCGACCGGGTGGCGGTGATGAGTGGCGGCACGATCAACTACGTGTCGCGCATCGAGGACACCGACCGGAATACCATCGGTCAACACATGGCGGGACACTGAGATGGACGCTGTAGCCGCGACAGGGCAGACGAAACCTCGGGTTTGGGGCGGAAGCTGGCGGCGTGCAGCGCCGGGTGAGGGGGCCTTCAATTGGGTCCGTGGCAGGGTGCGAGGCCCCCTCACCATACTGTTTGGCGGGACGGAGCGCACCAGCCTCTCACCGCACCGCCAGTGGCACGTCGGCCCCCCCGACTACCTGGCCATCCATATCCCCTGCCGCGGCTCCTTCATCGTCAGCGTCCGCCAATGATCTCTGTTCCATCGCGGCCCTATCCCTACGAGCTCGACCCGGCGCACACCGCGCTGGTGGTGATCGATATGCAGCGCGATTTCATCGAGCGGGGTGGGTTCGGGGATTCGCTCGGCAACGACGTGGCGCGGCTCGAGGCGATTATCCCGACGACGGCGGCGCTGATCGGGCTGTTCCGCCGGCGGGGCTGGTTGGTGATCCACACACGCGAGGCGCACAAGCCGGATCTCAGCGACTGCCCGCCCTCGAAGATCCGGCGGGGCAACCCGCGCCTTCATATCGGGGAGACCGGGGCCATGGGGCGGCTGCTGGTGGCGGGGGAGCCGGGGAACCAGATCGTCGAGGCGCTGGCGCCGGTGGATGGGGAGATCGTTATCGATAAGCCGGGGAAGGGGATGTTCTGGGCTACCGGCATCCACGAGCGCCTGCAGGAACTCGGAGTTACGCACCTGGTGTTTGCGGGGGTGACGACGGAGGTCTGCGTGCAGACCTCGATGCGCGAGGCCAACGATCGCGGCTACGAGTGCCTGCTGATCGAGGATGCGACAGAGAGCTATTTCCCCGAGTTCAAGGCGGCAACGCTGGCGATGATTGCGGCGCAGGGCGGCATTGTCGGCTGGGTGACGTCGCTGGCGGCGTTGCGGGATGCGGTCTCGGCGTGATGATCATCAACGATCCGGCTGTCGTTGCCGAGGTGGAGGCGGTGTTCGCGCGCTATGAGGCGGCGCTGGTGAGCAATGACGTGGCGGTGCTCGACGAACTGTTCCTCGATAGCCCGGTGACCATCCGCTACGGCATCGGCGAGAACCTTTATGGCATCGAGGCGATCCGGGAGTTCCGGCTGTCGCGGCCATCGGCGGGGCTGTCGCGGCGGCTCGAGGAGACGGTCATCACCACCTATGGCCGGGACGTGGCCACGGCCTCGACGTTGTTTTACCGCGACGATGCGCCCGGCAGGGTTGGACGGCAGATGCAGACGTGGATACGGATGCCGGATGGCTGGCGTGTCGCCGCGGCGCATGTCAGCGTCATCGACGACTAGAGCGCTTTCAGGAAGAGTTGCAGACTTTTCCGGTTCGGAAGCGCGCCAAGAAGTGACTGAGACTAGAGGGGACTATGCTGAAACGCACCTCCGGCGAGGAAATTCGCCGCGTGCTGGCGAGCCGCATCATTGCCGGCGAGCTGGAGCCGGGCACACCACTGGACGAGACGCTGCTGGCCGGTGAGTTCGCGGTGTCGCGCACGCCGGTGCGCGACGCGTTGCGGCTGCTGGCGGCGAGCGGGCTGGTGGACCAGAAGCCGCATGCGCGGGCGCTGGTGGCGAAGCCGGCGCCGGCGGAACTGGCCGGGATGTTCGAGGTGATGGGGTATCTCGAGGCGCTGTGCGCCGGGCTCTGCGCCGTGATGATGACGGCTGCGGAACGGGACGCGCTCGATGCACAGCACAGCGCGATGGCCGGTATCGTCCGGGCCGGCGACGCGACGGGCTATGCCGAGGCGAACGACGCGTTCCACACGGCGATCTATGACGGGGCGCACAATGGCTACCTGCGCGAGATCACCGTTTCGACGCGGCAGCGGTTGCAGCCGTTCCGGCGGGCGCAGTTCGGCGCGCGTGGGCGGCTGGCGCAGTCGCATACCGAGCACGGGCTGATCGTCGAGGCGATCTTGCGCGGGGATCGGGGTGAGGCCGAGGCGGCGATGCGGCAGCATATTGCGATCGTCGGCGATGCTTATGAGCGGTTGAGCCGGGGATAGTGCAGAACAGCCACAGCGGTGTGGGAGCGCCTTCTCCCCTTGTGGGAGAAGATGCCCGAAGGGCGGATGAGGGGGTGTCTCCGCGCACACCGTCGTTCGTCGCTACGCTCCGATCGCCCAACCTCAGGTTGCGGACCCCTCATCCGGCGCTGCGCGCCACCTTCTCCCACAAGGGGAGAAGGTAGACCGGTGGGTCACCGCTAGACTGAGGCCTTGGCCAGGAACTTCCGCCAGCCGCCGAATTCCGAGATATCGCGTGCACCGTTGACCGCCTCGGCTTCGACGAGGAAGCCTTTGGCGGTGGTGCCGTCGGCGAAGCGCAGGGTGCCGATGCCGAGGGGGGCGGGGATTTTGGCGACGAAGGCGCCGAAACCGGCGGGGTCGAGCGACCAAACTTCGGTGGCGATGGCAGTGCCGGTACCGGCGGCGACGCGGAGGAGGCCGGGTTTTGGCGGGGTGGTGCCGGGAAGGGCGAACAGGCGGTAGTCGGGTGCGGTGTCGGCGGTGCGGATGAAGCCGCCGCCCAGCGCGGTCAGTTCGCCGTTGAGGGGTAGGCCGGAGAGATGGGCGCCGACCACCGCGATTTCGATGCGGCCGGGGTTGGCGCGGGCGGGAGCGGCGGCGGCTTCGCCGATCAGCGCAGCGCCGAGACCGGCGAGGTGGCCGTCGCTGTTGGCGCGGCCGATCAGCGTGATGCTGCCGCGCAGGCCGTCACTGCGGGTGCCGGTCGGCACGGCGATGGCGGCCATGTCGAGCAGGTTCACGAAATTGGTGTAGCTGCCGAGATTGGAGTTGAGGGTGATGGGGTCGGCGTTGAGCTCGGCGACGGTATAGGCGCGCGGCACGGTGGGCACGGCGAGGCAATCGAGGTTGGCGAGGAGCGGCTCCACGGCGCGCTTCAGGTCCATCAGCTTGTAGGTGGCCTCGAAGGCGGAGACCGCGGTGAGGCCGCGCGCGCCTTCGATGATCGTTCGCGTCACTGGGTGGAAGGAGACGGGGCTGGTTTCGAGCAGGCGCTTGGTGGCGGCATAGCGCTCGGCCACCCACGGGCCTTCGTAGAGCAGGCGGGCGACGGCGTGCAGCGGCTCGAAATCGAGCTCGATGATCTCGGCGCCGAGGGCGGCGAGGCGCTGCAGGTCTTCGGCATAGGAGGCCTCGGCGGCGGAATCGCCAAAGAACTTGCGCTGGGCCGGGATCGGCACGCCGATGCGCGGGTGGGGCGACCGCGCCGACAGCGTGGGGGCCGGCAGCTGCCGCGAGTAGGCGTCGGCGGCGTCGTAGCCGGCCGCGACTTCGGCAACGCGCATGGCCATGGCGATGTCGCGGGCGAAGATCGAGATGGTGTCGAGGGTACGGCAGGCGGGGACCATGCCGGTCGCGGACAACAGGCCGAGGGTCGGTTTCAGCCCGACGATGCCGTTCATGCCGGCGGGGATGCGGCCGGAGCCCGCGGTGTCGGTGCCGAGGGAGAAATCGACGATGCCAGCGGCGACGGCGACGGCTGAGCCGGAGCTCGAGCCGCCGGGGATGAGATCGGGGCGCTGCACGTTGCGCGGCACGCCGTAGGGCGAGCGCACGCCGACGAGGCCGGTGGCGAACTGATCGAGATTGGTCTTGCCGAGGACGATGGCGCCGGCTGCCTCGAGCCGGGCGACGACGAAGGCGGAACGCTCGGGCGAGTAGGTGAAATCGGGGCAGGCGGCGGTGGTCGGGAGGCCGGCGGCGTCGATGTTGTCCTTGACGGCGAAGACCAGGCCGAACAGCGGCTTGCCGGCAGGGCCGGCGGCTTCGAGTGCCTGGGCTTCGGCGAGAGCGCTGGCCTCGGATTTGAGGCCGATGAACAGCGCGCTGTCATCGTGTTCACGCAGTGCCGCAAAGGCACGCTGCACTGCTGCGACGGGAGAGATCTGCTGCAAGGGGTGGTCCTCGATGCTCGTCCAAACATCATGCACAGATTTGGAGCGTCGCCCACCCAGATGTGTGCATTGATGTCGGCGTAGCGACATTTATGCGCAGGATTGGCGCGTGGGCACAGAATGCCCTCGATATGAGCACAGTCGAGCGATTGACGAAGCGGCGGGCACTCGCGAGCCGGCTGGCGAGATCTGACCGGCGAAACTGTAGGATCCGGGTGGGACTGGGTTGGCGGGCGTGGTAGCTTCGCACCCGCCCCATCTGGCGGCGGGATCGGGCGCCGCTGGGCGCAATCAAAGGGATACGGATGCGGGATAGCGAGGCCAGCCGGTTGTTGCAGAGTCTGGGGTGGTCGGAGTTCTTTGACGAGCAGATCGAGGCTGACGAAACCGCGCTGATGCCGCGGCGCATCGCGTCGGTGCATCGTACCGAACTCGAGGTGATGCTGGAGGGTGGGTCGGGCGCGCTGGGACTGCCGCCGCGCACCAATACCGGGGATTTCGCGGTCGGGGATTGGGTGCTGGTTGACCCGCTGAGCGGGTTGCTGACGCGTCGCCTCGAGCGCAGGACATTGCTGCAGCGGACCGGTCAGGGGCGGAGGGTGCCACAGCTGGCGGCTGCCAATGTCGATAGCTTGTTCATCGTGACCTCGTGCAATGCCGATTTCAACGTTGCGCGGCTCGAGCGCTACCTTGCGTTCGCCAACGAGGCCGGGACGGCGCCGGTGATCGTGCTGACAAAAGCCGACGTCGCGGACGATCCGGCCGAGTATCAGCGGCAGGCGGCCGAGTTGCAGCGCGACCTGCCGGTGGTGACGCTGAACCCGCGGCTTGCCGGTGCAGCGAGCATCCTGTCGGAATGGTGCGGGCCGGGGCAGACCGTGGCGGTGGTCGGCTCGTCCGGCGTGGGCAAGTCGACGCTGGTGAACTCGCTGGTCGGACGAGGTGCGGTGCAGGAGACCGGCGCGGTTCGCGAGCATGACGCCAAGGGGCGACACACCACCACGTCGCGCTCGATGCATCCGATTGCGGGTGGGGGCTGGGTGATCGACACGCCCGGCATACGCTCGCTGCAACTGAGCGACGTGGCCAGCGGCATCGGCACGCTGTTCGCCGAGATCACCGAGCTGGCGCCGCTGTGCAAGTTCCGCAACTGCACGCACAGCCATGAACCGGGCTGCGCGGTACAGGCGGCGATCGCGGCGGGAACGCTGGACGCCGATCGGCTGGCGCGCTGGCGGAAGCTGCAGACTGAAAACAGCGGCAACTCAGGGTCGCAGGCGGGATCGGTGTCGGGACGCGGCAGGCGTTGAGGGCGGCCGTGGCGGTGTTCCAGCCGGCACGGGTCAGGGGCTCGTCTCGCCCTCGGCGAGCGCGGCCTCGGCTGTGCGGAAGGCTTGCTGCAGTTCTGCATGCACGGAGCGGGTGGTGGCGGGGGCGCCGAGGTGGAGGTGGCGCAGCTCGGCCATGAAGTCGGCCCACATCGGCGGTCCGCCCTGTTCGAGGGCGATCGAGCGGGCCGCGAACAGCGGTGATGCGGGCAGGAACTGCGTGCCCCAGGTGCCGAGCGCCGCCATTACCGGCACCAGCGCGATCGATTTCTCGGTGAGGCTGTAGATGGTGCGCTGCTTGTGGCCCGGATCGGCCGCGGCGGTGATCATGCCCTCCTCAGTCAGGCGCTTCAGGCGATCGGCGAGGATGTTGGTGGCGATACCCTCGAGGGAGTTGCCGTGCAGCTCACCATAGGTGCGCAGGTTGCCGAACATCATGTCGCGCAGCACCACAAGGCTCCAGCGGTCCCCGAGCACCTCGACGGATAGGTTGATGGGGCATCCCGATCGCAAATCCACAGCTGCTCTGCTCCGACTTATCCGCTTGCAGTTTACAAGCAGTTTTGATCTGGGTATACCACTTGCACAATACAAGTGGTTGTGAAGCCGACCGCCTGCGGTGGTGTCGATACGAAATTGTCAGCCGTATGTCGAAACGCTCGCCTGCCATTCGTCTAGATGGCAGAGTCGTCCGGAGGAACCGAGAATGAACAGTCGTTATGGTTGGGTCATCGTCGCTGCGGGAGCGGTGATCACCTGTGTGGCGATGGGCGCGATGTTCGCTCTGCCCGTCTATCTGCAACCCATTGCAGAAGAGACCGGCTGGAGCCGTGCCGGTATTTCCGGCGCGATGACCATCGGCTTTATCGTGATGGGCGTAGCGGGGTTTGGCTGGGGGACGCTCAGCGATCGCATCGGCGCGCGGCCGGTGGTGCTGATGGCCGCGGCGCTGCTCGGGCTGGGGCTCGTCATCGCCAGCAACGCCAGGGAGTTGTGGGTGTTCCAGTTCGCCTATGGTGGGTTGGTCGGCGCTTCGGGTGGGGCGTTCTTTGCGCCGATCATTTCGACCACGCTGGGTTGGTTCGACAAGAACCGCAGCCTTGCGGTGTCGCTGGTTTCGGTGGGCGGCGGCGTAGCGCCGATGGTGATCACCCCGTTCGCGGGCTTCCTCACCGAGGGCTATGGCTGGCGCAGCGCCATGCTGTGGATCGCGATGGGCGCGCTGATCGTGATGATTCCGGCGACGTTGCTGATCCGCCGGCCGCCAGCGGTTCTCGATGCTCCGGTTCCCGCCGCTGGTGGGGCAGCGCCGCGCAAGCAGTCGGCGGCCTGGTCGGCGCTCAAGACGCCGCAGTTCATCGTCCTCGCCGGGACCTTCTTTCTCTGCTGCGCCGCCCATTCGGGGCCAATCTTCCACACTGTCAGCTATGCGATGATTTGTGGCGCGTCGCTGGGCGCGGCGACGCTCATCTACTCGGTCGAGGGGATCGCCGGGCTGTTCGGGCGGCTGTTGTTCGGCACGCTGGCGGACCGGATCGGGGTGCGCAAGGTGATCGTGGGCGGCCTTGCGCTGCAGGCGGCCGGCATTTTCGCGTACATCTACCTCAGGGAAGTGTCGCAGTTCTACATGCTGGCATCGGTGCTGGGTCTCGCCTATGGCGGCGTGATGCCGCTCTACTCGGTGCTGGCGCGTGAGTATTTCAGCCCGCGCGTCATGGGCACGGTGCTGGGCGCCGCGACCATGACGTCGAGCATCGGCATGGCCTTCGGCCCGGTGGGCGGCGGCTGGCTCTACGACACGTTCGGCACTTACCAGTGGCTCTACATCGCTTCGGCCGCCGTCGGCCTCGCCGCCGCCGGTATGGCGCTGGCCTTCCCGCCGGCCAAGAAGGCCGACGACCAGCAGGGCGATCTGCAGCCAGCCTGACCCTCAGGGCACGAACGGGCCCTCGTTCCCCCGTTCGTGCAACCCCCTACGTAGTTAACGAGGGGATAACGGCGGTTCCGACAGGGTAGCTGGGCAGCAGGACGGGGGCTCGGCAGCATGCAAGGATTGCGGTTCGTTATTTCTCCAGGTCGAGACACCTGGACGCTCAGCGTCGGGCGGACGGTGCTCGGCTATCACCGCAGTTCGGAGAAAGCGCTGCGGGCCGCGGTCGACATGGCCAAGCGCACGCGCGGCGAGAATTTCGTGATGCTAGAAACCCTAGACGGCAACCTGGAGCAGTGCTGGCCGGCGTGACACGCGCCGCCGGGACTGTCCGGTGAGGGCACGAATCTGCCAGCCGGGGAACAGGATCGCGAGCTTCATGGCGGTGGCAATCGAGGTTCGGATGATCCGCACTTCATGGCGAGGCGAAAGGCTGACGACCCGCAGCGCCGGCAGCGTGGTCAGGGCGTTGGCACTGAACATGGTCAGGCGCCAGGCGTCGCCCCTGGGCATGTGAATGATGTAGTCGCGCATCGCCGTCCTCCATACGACAACGGCGAGGGTAACCTGTCGCGCCTGAATGGCCGCTGACAGCGCAGCAAACGCGAGCGCCCAACGACGAGACGGTGCTCATCGTCGGAGGGCAGGGCCGCTACCGCGGCGGCCTGGCGGCTCAGTAGGCGGGCAGTTCCGGGCGGGTGGCGAGGGCGGTGTTGACGATGCCCTCGATGCGGGTGCGGTCGGCGCCGGAGATGGGCTTGCGGGGCAGGCGGACGCGCTCGTTGGAGCCGATCACCAGGGCCTCGACCAGCTTGATGTTCTGCACCAGGTAGGTCGACACATCGAGGTCGAGCAGCGGGCGGAACCAGCGATAGATCGCCAGCGCCTCGGCCTGGCGGCCCTGCTGCATCAGCTTGTAGATGGCCACGGTTTCCTTGGGGAAAGCCACGACGAGGCCGGCGATCCAGCCGACTGCGCCGACGGCCAGGGCCTCGAAGGCGTAGTTATCGACGCCGGTGAACACCGCCATCTTGCCCTGCAGCTTCACCACCGCGTCGGTGGTGCGGCGCAGGTCGTCGGAGCTCTCCTTGACGGCGACGAAGCGGCGGTCTTCGGCCAGCTCGAGCAGCATGTCGTTGGTGACGTCGACGCGGTAGGCCAGCCGGTTCGAGTAGACCATGATCGGCAGGTCGGAGGCCTCGGCCACGGCACGGAGCGAGGCGAGGGTCTCGTCGCGGTTGGTGTGGTAGACGGTCGAGGGCACCACCATCAGGCCGGACGCGCCGGCCTTGGCGCCGCGCTCGGCCAGAATGCAGGCTTCGCGGGTGCCGGCTTCGGCGACGGTGAGCAGGGCGGGGCGGCCGGCGGCCGATTGCTGCACGGCGCGGAAGACGTCGAGCCGCTCGTCGTGGCTTAGCATCGGGCCTTCGCCGAGCGAACCGCAGGCGATCAGCCCGTCAACGCCGGCATCGATCTGCAGCTTGAAGCAGCGCTCCATCTCCTTGAAGTCGAGCGCGCCCGATTCGGTGAATTTGGTGGTGACTGCCGGGAGTATGCCTTGCCACATGATCGCTGGGTTCCGTTGGGACTGGCGAGGGTGTTAGCAAAGATTATGCAGTTTGTCGACAATCACTGTACAACGCAAACTGCGACGTCTGCGCGCGGCAGATTGGCTCGGGATCAGGGCTCGTAGGTGACGCTCAGATCGGCGGAGTTGCGCTCGCTCATGTAGCGCAGGAAGCGCTGGTGCACTTCCTCGGCGTGCTCGTGCGCCAGCCGCTCAGCGAGCGCCTCGTCGCGCGCAGCGATGGCGGCGATCTGCTCGTCGTGGGCGTCGCGGAGGCTCTCGGGCAGGCTGTCGCCGTAGGAGCGGAAGTAGAGCCGCAGGGTGCGGCGGCCCTCATCAAGAATGCGGCGGTAGGTGTCGGTGAGGATGCGATTGCGGCCGGCCGCGGCCATGGCGAGGTGCAGCTTGGCGTTCTGGGTGATCATGCCGAGTGCGTCGTTGGCGATGACGCGGCGACGGAACTCCTCGTTGGCGGCGCGGATGGTGACGAGGTCTTCCTCGGTGCGGAAGCGGGCGGCGAGGCGGAACACGGCGCGCTGGATCAGGTCGAGCGCGTCGACATAGTTCGGGAACTCGTCGAGGTTCAGCGGCGTCACCACGGTGCCCTTGTTGGGGACGGTCTGCACGAGGCCATCGGCCGCGAGCCGCACCAGCGCTTCGCGCACCGGCGATCGGGAGACGTTGAAGCGCTCGGCGAGGTTGGCTTCGTCGATCAGCTGGCCGGGGCGCAGCTCCAGGGACAGGATCTCGTCGCGCAGGCGCTCGAACACCAGGATGGCGCCGAAGCCGTGCGCCGGTTCGCCGGGGGTAGGGGCCTTGATCCTCTTGGTCCGCTTGGTGGCCATTGCACTCAGTCCTTGTCTCCGGCCGCCGCGACGAGGCGCGCCGCAGCCAAATCCTCTATCGCTGCACCTACCGATTTGAACAGGGTGATTTCATCTGCCCGGGTGCGACCGGGGTGGGCGCCGGTCACCAGCGCCGCGAGGTCGGCGGCGACGTCGGTCCAGGCGAAGCGGGCTTCGGTTATGGCGTGGAGCAGGTCGCCTGCCTCGGCCTGCGCGCCGCCCAGCGTATCGATGAAGACCGTGGAGCGGGCGACCGCCACCGAATCGGTTTCGCGCATCAGCGGCGTGAAGGCGCCGACGAGGTCCAGATGAGTCCCCGGGCGCAGCCTCGCGCCGCGGATCAGTGGTTCACGCGAGAGGGTGGCCACGGAGACGATGTCGGCCACGCCGAGCGCCTCGTCGAGATCGTCGACCACCTGCGCGCCGGTTTCGGCGGCGAGGGCGCTGGCCTGTTCCGGCCGGCGGGCCCAGATCAGCACGCGCTCGATCGGGCGCACGGTGCGGTGCGCCTCGATCAGCAAATGAGCGAGGCGACCGGCGCCGACCATCAGCAGGGTCGCGCTATCGGGGCGCGAAAGCTTCGCCGACGCCAGCGCCGAGCTGGCGGCAGTGCGGCGGGCGGTGAGCGTGCCGCCGTCGATGAGCGCCAGCATCTGCCCGGTGCGGCCATCGAACAGGACGTAGGCGGCACTGACGGCGGGCAATCCGAGCGTGCCGTTGGAGGGGAAGATGTTAGCGAGCTTCACCCCGTAATGCTCGCCTTCGATCCATGCCGGCATGATCAGGCCGGTGCCATCCATGGCGCCCGGAACAGCGATCGTGTGGATGTGGCGGTCGGGCGCGACATGCGGCGAAGCGAAGGCTTTTTCCAATGCTTCCAGCAGCTTGGCCCAGGGGGTTGCTGCCGTAACTGCCGCTGCGTCGAAGCTGCGAAACGTCATGAAATCCCGCCTGTCGAGGGTAGCTTGCCACATTGCATACAGTTTGCCTACTATGTCGCATGGATGCCGGCAATCCTGCCGACCCTCATCCTAGAGGAACTGGGGAGTTAACGAATGAAGTGGACACCGCTGGTTGCGACAGCAGCCTTCCTGACCATGCTCACGGTACCGCCGGCCTTTGCCGACAAGCTCGACGACATCATCGCTTCGGGCGTGCTGCGCTGCGCCATCGTGCTGGATTTCCCGCCGATGGGGTCGCGCGATGCGAGCAACAACCCGATCGGCTTCGACGTCGATACCTGCAACGATCTGGCCAAGGCGCTCGGGGTCACGGCCGAATATGTCGAGACACCGTTCCCGGACCGCATCCCGGCGCTGGTCTCCGGTCGTGCCGACGTCGGCGTCGCCTCGACCTCCGATACGCTCGAGCGTGGCAAGACCATCGGCTTCTCGATTCCGTACTTCGCCTTCACCTTCAACGTGGTGACGCGCAAGGATGCCGGGATCGACTCGTATGACAGCCTCAAGGGCCACAAGGTCGGCTCGACCTCGGGCACCTACGAGGCGATCCGCCTCGAGGACGACGTGAAGAACTGGGCCGATCCGGCGGGCACCTTCCAGGCCTTCCAGTCGCAGGCCGACGTGTTCCTGGCGCTGTCGCAGGGCGCGATCGACGGTACCGCGGTGACCTCGACGGTTGCCTATGCCACTGCCAACGACCCGAACTTCTCCAACCTGATGGTCGGCGGCGCGGCTCCCTATGCGATCGACTACGTGTCGCTGATCTCGCTGCGCGAAGAGTATGGGCTGATCAACTACCTCAACCTGTTCGTGAACCAGCAGATCCGCACCGGCCGCTACAAGGAGCTCTACAACAAGTGGATCGGGCCGGGCGAGCCGCCGAACCTGTTGATCCCGGGCGTCTACTACTAAGCGCGCGATCGTGACCAGGGGGGCGCCCGAGGCGCTCCCCTTTTGGTCGCGAGAGTGATTTGATCAGCACGAACTCGGGGTTGGGAGCGATGTTCAAGTACACCTTCCATTGGCGACCGGCGTTCCAGGTGTTGCCGCAGCTGCTCGAGGGAGCGCTCGTCACGCTGCAACTGGCTGTGCTCTCGATGCTGATCGGCGTGGCGCTCGGGGTGGCGCTGGCGTTGATGCGCAACTCGAAGAGCAGGGTGCTCAATTTCGTCGGCGCTGCCTGGGTGGAGATCGCCCGCAATACGCCGGCGCTGTTCCAGATCTACATGGCGTATTTCGGCCTCGGCCAGCTCGGCATCCATGTCTCCAGTTTCGCGGCGCTGCTCGCCGGCATCACTTTCAACAATGCCGGATACCTCGCCGAGACGTTCCGCGGCGGCTTGCGCGCTGTGCCGCAGACGCAGGAGCGCGCCGCCCGTTCGCTGGGCTTTTCGGCGCCCGCGGCATTCCGGCTGATCGTTTTGCCGCAGATGTTCCGAGTGGTGTTCTATCCGATGACCAACCAGGCGGTATGGGCGATCCTGATGACCTCGCTGGGAGTCGTCGTCGGGCTCAACAGCGACCTCACCGGGGTGACGCAGGAGCTCAATGTCCGCACCTTCCGGACCTTCGAGTATTTCGCCATCGCGGCGATGCTCTACTACCTGATCGCCAAGATCGTGACCCTCGGTGCCCGCCTGATCGGCTGGCGGCTGTTCCGGTACTAGGAGGGCGCGATGGGCTTCAAGACGGCAATCACGCTCCCCGATCTCCTGTTCCTCGCGCAAGGCGCGGGCTGGACGCTGCTGATCACGCTGATCGCGGTGGGTGCCGGCTCGATCCTCGGCGTCATCTTCGGGGTGTTTCGCGCCAGCGTGCCCTGGTGGGCGAGCGTTTGGCTGGGGTTCCTGCTCGATATCTTCCGCTCAGTGCCGCTGCTGATCCAGCTGGTGCTGGTCAACTCGTTCGTGCCGATGTTCGGGCTGAAGTTCACGCCGTTCACGGTGAGCTGCCTGGTGCTGGCGATCTACACCTCGGCCTACTGCTCCGAGATTGCCCGGGCCGGCGTGCTGGCGGTGCCGATCACCACGCGCCGCGCGGCGCGTTCGCTGGGGATGACCTGGTGGCAGGACATGACGCAGATCGTCTACCCGATCGGGCTCAGGATCATGCTGCCGAGCTGGATCGGGCTGGCGCTGGGCGTGATGAAGGACACGGCACTGGTGGGCTGGATCGGGGTGATCGAGCTGCTGAAGAGCTCGCAGATCCTCATCACCCGGATGCAGAACGAGCCGCTGTTCATCCTCTTCATCGCCGGGCTGATCTACTTCCTCATCAGCTTCCCGATATCACGCTGGGGCGCCAGGCTCGAGCAGAGGTTCCGCGAAAATGATTGAGATCGAAAACGTCACCAAGACCTTCGGCAGCCTGACGGTGCTCGACGGCGTCAGCCTCACCGTCAACAAGGGCGAGGTGGTGTCGATCATCGGCGGCTCGGGTTCGGGCAAATCGACGCTGCTGATGTGCATCAACGGGCTGGAGCCGATCCAGGGTGGGCGCATCGTCGTCGATGGGACGGAAGTTCATGCGCGCGGCACCGACCTCAACAAGCTCAGGCAGAAGATCGGCATCGTCTTCCAGCAGTGGAACGCCTTCCCGCATCTGACGGTGCTGGAGAACGTCACGCTGGCGCTGCGCAAGGTGCTCGGCAAATCGCGCGACGAGGCCGATGGGATCGCCAAGAAGCAGCTCGAGCACGTGGGGCTCGGCGAGAAGTTCAACGTCTATCCGAGCAAGCTGTCGGGCGGCCAGCAGCAGCGCATGGCGATCGCCCGGGCGCTGGCAATGGAGCCGCAATACATGCTGTTCGACGAGGTGACCTCGGCCCTCGATCCGCAGCTGGTGGGTGAGGTGCTCGACACGATGCGACTGCTCGCGCGGGAGGGGATGACGATGATCCTCGTCACGCACGAGATGAATTTCGCCCGTGAAGTGTCGGATCGCGTGGCGTTCTTCAAGTCGGGCAAGATCCATGAGATCGGCAGTCCGCAGCAGATCTTCGATGCGCCGCAGACGCCTGAGACCAAGGCGTTCCTCAACTCCGTCCTCTAGGCTTTCCATGCGTTCCAGCAAGCTCGTGCATATCGTTTCCGCCCACGCCGAGGGCGAGGTCGGCGATGTCATCGTCGGCGGGGTGGCGCCGCCGCCCGGGGCTACGGTGTGGGAGCAGCGCAACTTCATCGCCAGCGACGAAACGCTGCGCAACTTCGTGCTGAACGAGCCGCGGGGTGGAGTATTTCGCCACGTGAGCCTGCTGGTGCCGCCGAAGAACCCGGCGGCGCAGATGGGCTGGATCGTGATGGAGCCGCAGGATACGCCGCCGATGTCGGGGTCGAACTCGATGTGCGTTTCGACCGTGCTGCTCGATACCGGCATCCTGCCGATGACGGAGCCGGTCACCAAGCTGGTGCTGGAAGCGCCGGGCGGGCTGATCGAGGTCATGGCGGAGTGCCGCGATGGCAAGGCCGAGCGCATCCACGTCACCAACCACCCGTCCTTTGTCGACAAGCTCGATGCGATGATCGAGGTGGAGGGGATAGGCTCGCTGCGCGTCGACACCGCCTATGGCAGCGACAGCTTCGTGTTCGTATCGGCGGCGCGGCTCGGCTTCTCGCTGACCCCGGACGAGGCGCGCGATCTTGCCACCACCGGGATGAAGATCACCAGGGCGGCCAATGAGCAGCTGGGGTTTGTTCATCCCGAGAATGCGGGCTGGGACCATATCTCGTTCTGCCAGATCACCGCGCCGGTGGAGCGTGGCCCCAATGGGATATTGAGCGGCAAGAATGCGGTGGCCATTCGGCCGGGCAAGATCGATCGCTCGCCCTGCGGCACCGGTTGCTCGGCCCGCATGGCGGTGCTGCATGCGCGCGGCGAGATGCAGGTCGGCGAGCGCTTCATCGGGCGCTCGATTATCGATTCCGAGTTCCATTGCCGGATCGAGCGGGAGGTCCAGGTCGGGGGCAGGCCCGGCATCGTTCCGGTGATTTCCGGCCGGGCCTGGATCACCGGGACGCGGCAGGAAATGCTCGATCCCGCGGATCCGTGGCCGGCGGGCTATCGCCTCTCCGACACCTGGCCGCTCGAAGGACGCTTCTGATGAAGATCACCGCGATCAAGTACTGGCAGGTCGACCTGCCGCTACGCGAGGGCCGCTACAAGTGGAGCGGCGGCAACTTCATCGACGTGTTCGACTCGACCGTGGTGGCGGTGGAAACCGATGCGGGGGTCACCGGCTATGCCGAATGCTGCCCGCTCGGCTCGGCCTACCTGCCGGCTTATGCCAAAGGGGTGCGGGCCGGGCTCGAGGAGATCGGGCCCAAGGTGATCGGCATGGACCCCACTGCGCTCGGGCCGCTCAACCGGCACATGGACGCGGTTCTGCGCGGGCATCCTTATGTGAAGGCGCCGATAGACATTGCCTGCTGGGACATTCTGGGCAAGGTCGCCGGACTGCCGGTGAAGACGCTGCTGGGCGGGGCGGAGCAGGAGAGCATCAAGCTCTACCGTGCCATCAGCCAGGAAGATGCTGGTGTCATGGCCGAGAAGATCGCGGGCTACCGGGCCGAGGGCTATACGAAGTTTCAGCTGAAGGTCGGGGGTGACGCCAATGACGACATCGCGCGGATCAAGGCCTGCCGTGCTATCCTGAAGCCGACCGATATCCTCGTCTGCGACGCCAATACCGGCTGGACCATGGCCGATGCGGCGCGCGTGGTGAACGCGGTGCGCGATCTCGACGTCTATATCGAGCAGCCCTGCATGAGCTACGACGAGAGCGTTTCGATCCGCCGCCGCACGGCCCTGCCGTTCGTTCTCGACGAGAATATCGACGGGGTGGGGATGCTGCAGAAGGGCCTCGCCGAGGACGCCTTCGACGTCATCAACCTCAAGATCTCCAAGGTCGGCGGGCTGACCAAGGCCAGGCAAATGCGGGACCTCTGCGTTGCCAACCGCATCCCGATGACCATCGAGGACACCTGGGGCGGCGACATCGTCACCGCAACCATCGCGCACCTGGCGCAATCGACGCCGGAAAGCCTCTGCTTCTCCGCCACCGACTTCAACTCGTACGGCACGGTGGACATCGCCGATGGCGCACCCAAGCGCGTCAACGGCACGATGAAAGCCTCGGATGCGCCGGGGCTGGGCGTGACGCCGAAGTTCGAGGTGCTGGGCGCTGCGACCTCGATCGGCGGCTAGTCGCGGGTTCGGTTCTCCGGCCCGGCCGTCTCAGGTTTCTGCGGCGCCTTTGATGCCATGGGCATCGCTTTCGCCGGCGACCAGTTCCATGGGCCAGAGGCGCTGGACCAGCCCCTGGGGGTAGATTTCCTCGTAGGCGGGCATCGAGGCGAGCAGGGATTCTCCCAGGGCCACACCGAGGTCGCGCAGCGACAGGCGGAAGCTGGTGAGCGTGGGCGAAAGAAAGCGCGATAGCGGCGACTCGCGGAAACCGATCACGGCGATGTCTCGGCCCGGACGCAGACCCCCCTCGTTCAGGCGTCGATAGAGACCGATGGCCATCTGCTCGTAGATCAGCACGACGGCTGTTGGCCGGTCCGGCATGGCCAGCAGTTCGTGCGCGATCTGGTAGCCGCCCTGCTCGGACGACGCTGCCCTGATGACGATGCCGGGTTCGAAGTCTATGCCGTGGCGGGCGAGGGCGGCCTTGTAGCCGTCGAGGTAAACGAAGCCTAGATTGATGTCGTTGCTGGGCACGCCCACGGCTATGCGGCGATGGCCTGCTGCCACCAACCGATCCACGGCCCGGTTGACCACGTCCTCGAAATCCAGGTCGAGCCAGGGATAGTCGCCGTTGGTGCCGGAGCGGCCAAGTGCAACAAAGGGTATGCGGGCCTTGTTGAGAAACTCGATGCGCGCGTCCCTGCGGTGCGTCGCGGAAATGATCAGTGCGTCGACCAGGCGCCGGGCCACGATACGCTGCACATACTGCGCTGGATCCTCCTCGGTCGGGCAGGGGAGCACGACGAGATCGAGGTGGTGGCGGCTCAACACGCTTTGTACGCCGTCGACCACGCCGAGAAAGAAGTTGTCGCCGTTATCGCCGGCGTTTCCGGATTCGATCATGAAGCCGATGGCGTTCGTCGTGCCTTGGCGAAGGCTGCGGCCGGACTGGTTGGGGACATAGCCGAACTCGGCGGCAGCCTCGAGCACGCGCTTGCGTGTCTCCTCATTGACATCCGGCCGACCGTTCAGGGCGCGCGAGACAGTGCCGATGGAGATGTCTAGCCGCTCGGCTAGCTGCCTGATCCCCTTCATGTTTCCCCCATTTTTCCCCAGCCGAGACGGCGACTGGAAACGTTTACGAAAATCTATTGACACGGAAGTGATGCCGAATATAGCGTCGTAAACGTTTACGGAACACCGTTGGCGAGAACGCGACAACGCGCCGCCGACATCCCGTTGGGAGGAATCAACTTGTCATTTCGTGCCGTTTTGGCCGGGTGCGGAGCTATGTCCAGGGGTTGGCTCAAGGCGATTGCCGAGACGCCGGCCCTCAAGGACCGCATCACCATCGTCGGGCTCAACGACCTCAACACCGACGCGGCCGCCAGGCTGGCGACGGAGTTCGGGCTCAACCGCGCGGCGATCGAGAGCGATCTCGAGGCGCTGCTCAACGGCACCAAGCCCGACCTGATCTTCGATGTGGTCATTCCCGGAGCGCGACACGACGTGGTCGCTACCGGTCTGCGCCACGGCTGCCACGTGCTTTCCGAAAAGCCCATGGCGACCTCGATGGCCGAGGCACGCGAGCTGGTGGCGCTCGCCGCCGAAGCGAAACGGGTTCACGCCGTGGTGCAGAACCGGCGCTTCAACGAAGGCGTGCGCCGTATCCGCGCCACCATTGAAAGCGGGGCACTCGGCACGCTCAACGCCATCCATTGCGATTTCTTCGTCGGGGCGCATTTCGGTGGCTTCCGCGAAGAGATGGAGCATGTGCTGCTGGTCGACATGGCGATCCATACGCTGGATGCCGCCCGCTACATTTCCGGCAAGCAGCCGCTCGCCGTTTATTGCCACGAGGCCAACCCGAAAAGCTCGTGGTACGCGCATGGCTCGGTGGCCAACGCCATCTTTGAGTTCTCCGACGACGTGCTCTTCACGTATCGCGGCTCGTGGAGCGCCGAGGGCGCCAATACCAGCTGGGACTCGTCGTGGCGGATCGTCGGCTCGAAGGGGACGCTGCTGTGGGACGGCGCGGACAAGTTCGAGGCCAACATCGTTGCCGGCAGCGAGGGCTTCTTCCGCCCGCTCGAGACGCTGCAGGTCGCAGCGCCTGCCGACCCCGACGAGACCCGCGGCCACGCGAGCGTCCTGCTCGATTTCATCGACGCCATCGAAGCGGGCAGGGCGCCCGAGACGGTGAGTTCGGACAACATCAACAGCCTCGCCATGGTGTTCGCCGCCATCGAGAGCGCCAAGACGCGCCAGCGCGTCGCCATTGCAGCCTGAGGATACTGAATTGACCGACCCCGCAAAGGCCATCCGCATCGGCACCATGATCTCCGCTTCGGCGGGCC
>NZ_JBFUGO010000020.1:0-36627 GCF_056402875.1 Devosia sp. P3_B2
GAGGGGGACGAGGGGGACCGCGCCTTGCGCGGTGGAGGGGGCGGCCGCAGGCACTGCACCCGGCAACTCAAACGGCTTGGCATTCAAGTACTTGTCGGGATCGGCCTCAAAGCTCTTCTGGCAGCCCTCGCAGCAGAAGTAATACCGCGAGCCCTCGTGCTTCAGCATGTGCTTCGCAGTAGCCCGATCCACCTGCATGCCGCAAACCGGATCAATCGCCTTCAGATACTTCGCCGGCTCCGCCTCGAACTTCGCCTTGCAGCCGCCGCTGCAGAAGCCGATCTCCCGGCCCTCATGCACGGTGCGGTGCGGCGTCTTCGCCATGTCGACGGTCATGCCGCAAACCGGGTCGCGGGTCACCGCGCCCCCTGCCCCGGCATGTGAATGGTTATGTTCAGCGTGGGTATCCATACGCGACTCCTATCGTCATAGGGTCTGTTCTGCACCTTCCCATCATGGTAAGGTCAAGCACATTGTTCAGATAGGTGTTCCCATGCAGATCGGCGAGGCCTCCCGGCTGACCGGCGTATCCGCCAAGATGATCCGTCACTACGAGTCCATTGGACTGATCCCCGGCGCGGACCGTCGTTCCTCCAACTATCGCGATTACGGCCACCATGACATCCACCGCCTCGGCTTCATCCGCCGCGCCCGCGACCTCGGCTTCTCGATGGACGAGATCCGCGACCTGTTGCGCCTCTGGGGCGATACCCAGCGGTCGAGCGCCGACGTGAAGGCCCTGACCCAGAGCCACATCGCTGAACTCGACCAGAAGATCAAACTGCTCGGCGAGATGCGCCACACCCTCGCCACCCTCGCCGACGCCTGCGACGGCGATCACCGGCCCGACTGCCCGATCATCGAAGGCCTCGCCGGAAGCACGCCGCATGCCGGACACTGACATCGCCTACCGGCTCGATCCGTTCCCAAGCGAAGAGGAACTGGCCCCGCTGTGGCGCGCTGCCTGGGGCGATGGCTGGAGCGGCGACCTCGCCTTCATCCTCACCCGCAGCCTCACTCATGCCTGCGCCTATTCCAGCACCCGCATGGTCGGCTACGTCAACGTCGCCTGGGATGGCGGGGTGCATGCTTTCCTGCTCGATACCACGGTCGACCCGGAGTTCCAGCGGCGGGGGATCGCCAAAGAACTGGTGCGGCAAGTGGCCGAGGCGGCGCGTGAGCGGGGCGCACACTGGCTGCATGTAGACTACGAACCGCAATTGGAGGCGTTCTACGCAGCGTGCGGGTTCCAGCCGACGGCGGCGGGGTTGATCAGGCTCTGAGGCCGGTGGGGGTCAACAGCCACCAGCCCATCGACCTCAAACGCTCAAGCACAGATACTTGATGTCGAGATAGTCCTCGATCCCGTACTTGCTCCCCTCGCGCCCGTGTCCGGACTGCTTCACTCCGCCGAACGGCGCAACCTCGGTGGAGATCAGCCCGGTATTGATCCCCACCATCCCGTAGTCGAGCGCCTCGGCCACCTCGAACACCCGGCTCAGGTCGCGCGCATAGAAGTATGACGCGAGCCCGAACTCCGTCGCGTTCGCCAGCCGGATCACCTCCTCGACCGTCTCGAACTTGAACAGCGGCGCCAGCGGCCCGAATGTCTCCTCGCGCGCCAGCACCATCTCGGCCGTTGCGCCGGCCAGCACCGTCGGCTCGAAGAACAGCCCCTCCTTGCGCTTGCCGCCGGTGAGCACGCGGCCGCCCTTGCGCAGCGCGTCGGTCAGGTGCCGCTCCACCTTCTCCACCGCCTTCTCGTCGATCAGCGGCCCGGTGGTGATGCCGGCGCCAAACCCGTCGCCGACCCGCAGCTTCTCCACCGCCGCGGTGAGCTTCGCCGCGAACGCGTCGTAGACATCCGCCTGCACGTAAATGCGGTTGGCGCAGACGCAGGTCTGCCCATTATTGCGGTATTTCGAGATCATCGCCCCATCGACCGCCGCATCGAGATCGGCGTCGTCGAACACAATGAACGGCGCATTGCCGCCAAGCTCGAGGCTCAGCCGCTTGATCTGGTCCGCCCCCTGCCGCATCAGGATACGGCCGACCTCGGTCGAGCCGGTGAAGCTCAGCTTCTTCACCACTTCGTTCGAGCAGAACTCCTTGCCGAGATCCGACGAATGCGTCGATGGCAACAGGTTGAACAGCCCCGCCGGCAACCCGGCCCGCTCCGCCAGCACCGCCATCGCGATCGCCGATAGTGGCGTTTC
Organism: Devosia sp. P3_B2; assembly: GCF_056402875.1. Classification (NCBI taxonomy): domain Bacteria; kingdom Pseudomonadati; phylum Pseudomonadota; class Alphaproteobacteria; order Hyphomicrobiales; family Devosiaceae; genus Devosia; species Devosia sp. P3_B2. The sequence continues at coordinate 2,217 of NZ_JBFUGO010000020.1, forward strand.
CGCCGCCGGCTTCGATACAACGGCGCACCCCGCCGCCAGCGCCGGCGCCACCTTCCGCGCCAGCATGGCGTTGGGGAAGTTCCACGGCGTGATCGTCGCGACGACCCCCACCGGCTGCTTGATCACGATGATCCGCTTGTCTTCCTGGTGCCCAGGAATGGTGTCGCCGTAGACCCGCTTCGCCTCCTCGCCGAACCACTCGACATAGGCTGCGCCATACAGCACCTCGCCCTTCGCTTCCGGTACGGGCTTGCCCTGCTCCGCGGTCATGACCGCCGCGAGATCATCGGCATTCTCGACCATCAAATCGTGCAGCTTCCGCAGCACCGCAGCGCGCGCCTTGCCGGTCTTCTTCGCCCAGGCCACCTGCGCTCCATCTGCAGCGTGGATCGCCAGCTTGGCCTCGGCCACGCCACAGTTTGGCAGCACCGCCAGCACTTCGCCGGTCGATGGATTGGTCACCTCGAATGTCGTGGCGTTTTCAGCCGTCTCGAGCCAGCGTCCGCCGATGAAGGCGGCCGCGCGGAGCAGCGATGTGTCCTTGAGGCGGGTGTTGAGCGCGTCAGTGATAGGCATCGGAATTCTCCTTGAGGCGGAAAGCTCTGCGCCTCGCCCGCAATGAACGCAAGTAGCCTTGCCGGGCTCCAAAACTTCCGATTGGATGCGCCGCGAAGTTAAGCGAGGGGGACCAAATGGCCGGCATCTATCAGCATCACGAGAAGGAATTCGGGCACCTGATCCAGGGCAGCGCCAAGCTCGAAACGCTCTATTCCGATTGCCGCTGGGCCGAAGGCCCGTGCTGGTTCGGCGATGCCAACCAACTGGTCTGGTCCGACATCCCCAACAACCGCCTGATGCGCTGGACCCCAGATGGCGGCACCTCGGTGTTCCGCCACAACTCCAACTACATCAACGGCAATACCCGAGACCGCGAAGGCCGCCTGGTCTCCTGCTCGCACGGCGGCCGCAACGTGGTGCGCACCGAGCTTGACGGCACCATCACCGTCCTAGCCGACAGCTATCGCGGCAAGAAGCTCAACGCCCCCAACGACGTGGTGGTGAAGTCCGACGGCACCATCTGGTTCACCGACCCGGGCTACGGCATCCTCTCGGACTACGAGGGCTACAAGGGCGAGTTCGAGCAGGACGGCTGCTACGTCTTCTGCCTCGACCCCGCGACCGGGGAACTGAAGGTCGCCATCGACGATTTCATCCGCCCCAACGGCATCGCCTTCTCGCCCGACGAGAAGCTGCTCTACGTTGCCGACAGCGCCTATAGCCACGGCGCTGACCTGCCGCGTCATATCCGGGTGTTCGACGTCAACGCCGACAACACCGTCAGCAACAGCCGCGTCTTCTGCGTCACCGACACCGGCCTGCCCGACGGCTTCCGCCTCGACGACCGCGGCAATGTCTGGACCTCCGCCGGCGACGGCGTCCACTGCTTCAACTCATCGGGCGTGCTGCTCGGCAAGCTCCTGACGCCGGACGGCGTCGCCAACGTCGAATTCGGCGGCCCCCGCCGCAACCGCCTGTTCATCTGCGCCACGCAGAGCCTGCACAGCATCTACCTGGCAGTGAACGGCGCAACGCGGCCCTAGCTGCCACACGCACCGGCCTGCCTTCTCCCCTTGTGGGAGAAGGTGGCGCGTAGCGCCGGATGAGGGGTCCGCAACACGTTGGTGTTGCCCGATCGGAGCGAAGCGACGAGCGATCCTTCTCCCACAAGGGGGGAAGGCGATCACCGTCGCCGCGGCACCAGCCGGACGACTGTGTTACCGAGTCGCTGGCGCACCACCGCGCGGGGCGGCACGCTGGTCGTGCGCACGGCGTCGGCGAACCAGTCGTCCTCGACAAAGGCGATGGTGTTCGATTGCAGGTCGTAGCGGATCGCCAGGGCCTGACCGGTGGTGGAGCGCATGCCGGTCATCGCGATGGGCTGGTGGGCACGTTGCTGGGCCATTGGAGCCTCCGAAGTGCGGGGCGGCCAGTTCGGCCGCAACACTTCATTAACCATGACTGATGCTAGCGCCATGACGGTTGGGCCGCACAATTGTGACAGTCCAACCATCTGATGTTGCAAGCGAATTAAGTGACACGGAGGCGACGAGCCAACCCCCGCTCACGAATCACGCCTGCTGTTCGACCGCCAGCACGGTCAGCACATGCTTGTTGCCGTCCCGCGCCTCCCAGGTGATCGACTGCCCGATATCGAGCCCGATCAGCGCGGTGCCGACCGGCGTCAGCACGGAAATCTTGCCCTGGGCGATGTCGGCGTCGGCCGGATAGACCAGCTGCACGGTCCGCTCGGAGCCATTGTCGGGCCGATAGGTCACGGTCGAGCCCATCCGCACCACGCTCGAGCCGAGCTTGGGGGTGGGGACGACGCGGGCCCGTTCGATCTCATAGAGCAGGTCGTCGGCGGCATCGGAGCCGTGTCCGCTGCCGGCGAGCGCCAGGGCGATGAGTTTGCGGTGGTCATCCTCGCTGAGGACGATGCGCGGTTGTAGGTCGTAGCGACGCAAGGATTGCATCTTGGGTATTCCTTTCGATGCGCGAACGTCTGCAGTCTCTGCCGCGACGGTTCACGCTGGTGTTTTTGGATTGGCGCCTTGTTGGCGAGCCCGAACGGAAATGTCCGTGTGGGTCTCGGGATGCCCCAGACCCGGCGGCGCCTAGGCGCGGATCATGGGGCTAAATGCCTGCGACCGGGGTTTCCCGGTGCGGTGCCATAACAATGATGGTCGCAAAGCAAGACATGGGCCGTATGTAAGCGGTCTTGTCGCAAAGTCAAATCCAGCCGCGCTTCGTGTCTCTGGCTGAATCTCGGGATCGGGCAAATTCTGACCCTTCCGCCCTGTGCCTCGACTCAGCAAATCTCGGCGCCCGCCCTCGCGCAAAACCTCACCGCACCCCGGGAAAACGGATGGCCATCGACGACCGCACCAAGATCATTCCGAGGCGGACGCCGGAATCAGCGGCGATGGTCGCCGGCGTAAAGCGGGCGATGGCGATCACCCCCGCCATCAACCGCCTGGCCTACGACGATGCGGACGCGATCCGAGCCCTGTTCAGCGAGCTGATCGGCCACAAGGTGGACGACAGCTTCTCGCTGATCCCGCCGTTCTACGCCACCGGCGGCGACAACACCCGGGTCGGGCGCAATGTCTTCATCAACCAGAACTGCACCATGTACGACCTGGGCGGCATCGACATTGGTGATGACGTCATGATCGGGCCCAATGTCAGCCTCATCACCTCGGGCCATCCCATCGAGCCCTCCCAACGGCGTGCCGCCGTGATCGCCAAGCCCATCGTGATCGAGCGCAACGTCTGGATCGCGGCCGGAGTAACCATCATCGGCGGGGTGACGGTAGGTGAGAACTCGGTAGTCGCTGCAGGTTCGGTCGTCACCAGGGACGTTCCTCCGAACACCCTGGTCGGCGGAAATCCTGCGCGGGTCATTCGGTCGGTCGGCGAGTAAGCCGCGACCCCACCCGGCCGTTACGCCGTCGGCAGCGAACTGAACCCATCCGGTATGGGCCCCTCGTAAGGGCCCGTCCGTACATCGGTCACCGCCGCGGCAGGCGGACCGGCGTTGAGTTCCATCAGGATGTGCTGGATCTCGCCTTCGTCGCCGGCGAACACCGCCTCGACCGTGCCGTCGCGCCGGTTGCGAACCCAGCCATTAAGCTTCAGCACCTCGGCCTCGCGCTCGACAAAAGCGCGAAAGCCCACTCCCTGCACCCGTCCAGTGATCACCACATGGACGGCGCGCCGCATCAGAACGTCGCGCCAATCTGCCAGGGGACGAACTCGTTGTCGCCATACCCCAGGAGTTCCGATTTGCTCTTCTCGCCCGAAGCGACCGCGAGGATCTTGTCGAAGATCTCCTGCCCCTTTTCTTCCAGCGAGCCGCCCTCGACCACTTCGCCGCCGTTGATGTCCATGTCATCGATCATCTTGTGATAGATGTCCGAGTTGGTGGCGATCTTGATCGACGGCGTCGGCTTGCAGCCATAGGCCGAGCCGCGGCCGGTGGTGAAGCATAGTATATTTGCACCACCAGCAACCTGTCCCGTCGCCGAAACCGGATCGTATCCGGGCGTATCCATGAACACGAACCCCTTTTCGGTCACCGGATCGGCATAGTGATACACTGCATTGAGCGGAGTTGTACCGCCTTTTGCAGTTGCACCCAGAGATTTCTCCAGAATAGTGGTAAGTCCGCCAAGTTTGTTGCCCGGAGACGGATTGTTGTTCATCTCCATGTTGTTGCGTTCGGCGTAATCTTCCCACCAGTGGATGATATCGATGAGCTTCTCGCCGACCTCGCGGTTCTTCGCACGCCGGGTGAGGAGGTGCTCCGCGCCGTAAACCTCCGGCGTCTCGGAGAGAATCGCCGTGCCGCCGTGCCGCACCAGGATGTCCGCCGCGACGCCGAGCGCCGGGTTGGCAGTGATGCCCGAATAGCCGTCCGAGCCGCCGCACTGCAGCGCCAGCATCAGTTCCGACGCCGGCACCGTCTCGCGCTCCGCCTTGTTGACGATCGGCAGCATGGCCTTCACCGCCTCGACGCCGGCCTCCACCGTCTTCCGCGTGCCGCCCACTTCCTGGATGGTCATGGTGCGGAACGTCTCGTTCTCGGTAACCCCATAGGCTTCCTTGAGCCGGGGAATCTGGAAGCCCTCGCAGCCGAGCCCCACCATGATCACCCCACCCATGTTCGGGTTGGTGGCATAGCCCCACGTGGTCTTCTTGAGGATATCGAAGATCACCCCGCGATAGTCGATGACGCAGCCATTGGCCTGCTTCAGCGCCACGATGCCGTCGACATTGGGATACTGCTCGAGAATGCCCGAGCGCTCGACCTCTCGCGCGATAAACCCGGCGACCGTGGTCGAGCAGTTCACCGAGGTGAGGATGCCGATATAGTTGCGCGTCCCCACCGTGCCATTGGAGCGGCGGAAGCCCTGGAACGTCGCCCGCTGCGCCTCCGGCACGAAATCCACCGGCACGATGCCCTCGCCGAACGCGTAGTCGCGCTGGAACGCGCCGTGCTCCTCGCCGATCGTCACATTGTGCTCGTGCACCCACTCGCCCGGCGGGATCGCGTCCTTGGCAAAGCCGATGATCTGCCCGAACTTGACGATCGGCTCGCCCGCTGCAACCTGCCGCACGGTGAACTTGTGCCCCTTGGGCACGCGCTTGGTGGTGCGCACGCCCTGTGGCGTATCGGTGCCGACATCGAGATTGCTCAGCGCCACCGCGACATTGTCTTGGGCGTTGAGCAGCAGCGTCTTGGCGGCGGCGGGGCGGGACATGACATCGGACATCGGGAGCGGCTCTTCTGATCCTGGATACGGGCGGGAACTGTCGAAACTGCTGTACGCCCGACGCTGCCCGCTTGCGGCGGAAAACCTGTCGGGCGACAAGCAGGTGCAATTGAAATGCTCCGGCAGTCCAACTAACATGTTAGCATGAAGACTGACGCAAGTCCCTACTCATTTCTGTCTACGCCCGCGACACCGACACGCGGCAACGTCACCGTGTTCGTCACCGACACGCTGCGCCAGGCCATCGTCCAGCTGGACCTGAAGCCCGGCGAAGTGATCGACAAGGGTGCCATCTGCGAGCGGCTGGGCGTCTCGCGCTTCCCCGTCTCCGAGGCGCTGGCCCGGTTGCAGGCCGAGGGTCTGGTCGACATCCTGCCGCAACGCGGCAGCACCGTGTCACTGGTCCGCATCGCCGACGTGCTCGAATACATGCTGATCCGCAAAGCGCTCGAGGCCGAAGCGGTCCGCGTCGTCACCGGCAACCACAGCCCGGAGCTGATCGACACGCTGCAGCGCAACATGAGCTACCAGCGCGCCGCGGTGGAGATCGACGACCAGAACGGCTTCCACGAGCGCGATCTCGAGTTCCACGACATCATCTTCGGCGACATGCGCTTCACCAAGGTGAAGGGCGTCATCGAGAACACGCGCGCCAATCTCGACCGCGCCCGCCGCCTGATCCTCACCCCGCGGCGGCTGAGCACCACGCTCAACGAGCACCAGAAGATCCTCGACGGCATCATCGCCAGCGACACGATGATCGCCTCCGCCGCCATGCGCGCCCACATCGACTCGGTGATGGCCGAACTCATCGCCTTCGCCGCCGATCACGCCGAGCTGTTCGCCGACGGCGAAATGCTCCGCGACGACCCCGCCTACTCCGCCTTCCCGTTCGGCTGAACGGCAACAAACAAAAGGAACCACCATGCTCAAGGGCATTTCGCCGATCCTCGGCCCCGACCTGCTCTACATCCTGCGCGCCATGGGCCACGGTGATGAGATCGCTATCGTCGACGCCAACTACCCCGGCGACAGTGCAGGCCCGCAACTGGTACGCCTCGATGGCATCAGCGCCAACGACGTGCTCGATGCGGTGCTCTCGGTGATGCCGCTCGATACCTTCGTCGACGAACAGGCCTTCGGCATGGAAGTGGTCGGCGACGCCAAGAAGCGCGAGCAGACCCACAAGGATTTCGACAAGCTGATCAGGAAGCACGAGCCGGAGATGAAGCTGAGTCTCCTCGAGCGCTTCGCCTTCTACGAGCGTGTCCACGGCGCCTATGCCGTCATCCAGACCGGCGAGCGCCGCCTCTACGGCAATGTGTTGCTGAAGAAGGGCATCGTCCGCCCGGAGTAAGCCACATGACGCGGGACGGTGATCAGCCGTTTATCCCCACCCGGGAGCTCGCCCTGATCGGCGACTTCCTGAGCGCGGAGACTACGGTCGCCACCGATCTCAGCGGCATCGCCAGCGCCACGCCGCTTGGCCGGCGGCGGCGCAAATGCCTCGTCATCGACAACGAGGGACTGTTCGCGCAATTCGCCTGGCTCGATCTCGATGCGGCCACGCTCGAGCCCGGCACCGTGGTGCCGCTGCTCCCCGCCGATCGCATCAAGCTCGAGGCCGTCGGCGCCGCGCCGGATGACGGCTACCCCGGCCCCGACCGCTACATCCTCGACGGCGAAGGCGTCGTCTGGCTCGGCCCGCACTACTACGTCACCGGCTCCCACAGCATCCATGACTGGGTCACCCCGCAGGGCAAGAAGCGCGCCGACTACCGCCGCTCCGCCCACCTCGTCGCCCGGGTCGGCCGCGATGGCCGGCACCCCGAACTGAGTTTCCGCCTCAACGAGCTGCTGCGCGGGCGAAAGACCTTCGCGCCCTATTTCCTCAAGTCGCCCAACAAGCGCGACGGCATCAACATCGAGGGCCTCGCCGCCTGGCGCCGCCGCCTCTATTTCGGCTTCCGTACCCCGACCATCAACGGCGACGCCCTGCTGCTCAGCGTGCGTGCCGCCGCATTGTTCACGGCGGGCGCCGACCTGGCCGCGAAAATCATCCGCGTGCCGCTGGGGCGCGGCGTCGGTATCCGCGATCTCGCTACGCTCCCGGATGGCCGCTTCCTCATTCTCGGCGGCCCGTCCTCCGATGCGGCCGAAGGCTTCACCGTCAACCTGTTCAACCGCAAGCGCGATGCCGTGACGAGGCTCGGCATGCTCGAACCGATCGACCGCGACAAGGTCGAGGCGCTGCTGCTGGCCGACTACACGCCACGCGCTGATGGCAGTGCCATCGCCGAGCTGCTGGTCCTCTCCGACCACCCCGCCAACGGCCGCCCGCGGCTATTCACCCTAGAGATTCCGGCCGGCTGAGCCCGCCGAACGGATTCGACCATCGTCGCCCTCGACTCAGCGCGACCAGCGCCCTATCCCTTCGCACCAAATTTGAGGAGCACTCCATGAAACTTCTGCGCGTCGGCCCCAAGGGCGCCGAAAAGCCCGCGATCCTGCACACCGACGGCACCTATCGCGACCTGTCTTCCGTGGTTTCCGATATCGCCGGCGCCGCCATCGGCGCCGAGGGCCTCGCCAAGATCAAGGCCGCCGACCACGGCAGCCTTCCCGTGCTCGACAAGGGCTCGCGCATCGGCCCCTGCGTCGGCAGCGTCGGCAAGTTCATCTGCATCGGCCTCAACTATGCCGACCACGCCGCCGAAACCGGCGCCGCCATCCCGGCCGAGCCGATCATCTTCATGAAGGCGACCAGCGCCATCATCGGGCCGAACGACGACGTGATCCTGCCCAAGAACACCCTGAAGCCCGACTGGGAAGTCGAGCTCGGCGTCATCATCGGCAAGGAAGCCCGCTACATCGAAGAGAAGGACGCGCTGGACTACGTCGCCGGCTACTGCGTCGTGAACGACCTGAGCGAGCGCCACTTCCAGACCGAGCGCGGCGGCCAGTGGACCAAGGGCAAGTCGGCCGACACTTTCGGCCCGATCGGCCCGTGGCTGGTCACCAAGGACGAAGTCAAGGACGTGCAGAACCTCGGCATGTGGCTCGACGTCGATGGCCACCGCTACCAGGACGGCTCGACCAAGACGATGATCTTCGGCGTCGCCCACGTCGTTGCCTATCTCAGCCAGTTCATGAGCCTGCAGCCGGGTGACGTGATCACCACCGGCACTCCGCCGGGTGTCGGCATGGGCCAGAAGCCGGAGCCGATCTGGCTGAAGCCGGGCCAGACCATGAAGCTCGGCATCGACGGCCTGGGCGAACAGCAGCAGACGACCAAGGCCTACGCGGCCTAAGGTCTTCGCACTGAAGTTTCGAGGGCGTCAGTCGCAAGGCCGGCGCCCTTTGTGCTTCTGGGCGCCTCTCCCAGCCGTCGCCGTCACCGACCTCTGCTACATCACTTAAGCCGCAACTTAATCATTGACGTTCCCTGCTCCCGCACGTTAGTTAAGCCACACCTTAACCGACGAGGGGCGCCCATGCGCAAGCTCAAGATGCATCTCCACGTATCGCTGGACGGCTATGCCTCCGATGCTGATGGCGGCTTCTACTGGGTCACCTACAACGACGTGATCGCCGCCCGGGCAAAACAGCTGACCACCAATGCCGATACCGTGGTCTTCGGTCCCAAGACCTACAAGGGGATGCAGGGCTACTGGCCGACCGTCCCCGGCAACCCCGACGCGACGCCGGGCGAACGCGAGCACGCCGACTGGCTCGCCCGCTCGACCAAGATCGTCGTCTCGACCACCCTGCCCGAAGCCGAGGCCAACTGGGAGAAGTCGCTGCTACTGCGCGATCCCATGGAACTGAACGCGCTGAAGCAGCAGCCCGGCGGCGACATCGTCAGCTTCGGCAGCCCGGTCCTCGTCCGCAGCTGCCTCGAGCGCGGCCTGATCGACGAGCTGCATTTGTTCCTCAACCCGATCCTTCTCGGCGGCGGTCAACTGGTATTCGGCCCCGGCGCGCAGAAGAAGCTGCGCCTGCTCGAGGCGCTGCCGCTGCCCGACGGCGTAGTGGCACTCACCTACGCACCGGCTTAGCGGATCGCCGCGACAGACGGCCCGTGCCCGCCGGAGCGTGTGCTACCCCCACCCTCTTTCCCTCTCCACAAGGGGGAGGGAGGCGATAGCTGCACCGCCTCAGTTCTTGCGTCTCCCTCCCCCTTGTGGGGAGGGATCAAGGGTGGGGGTGGCCGCAGCCTCGATGCAAGGTAAGGCCTCGACCCTGGTCCGCTGCCGTAACTTCTTCACAGCCTCGACCAGCAAATTCGCACCCTAATCGGATCGCGTGCGGCCACTCAGGCGGTCCCCACGACGCCCTCCGCTAACATGTTAGCATTCAATGTTTTTCCGCTACGCACATCCCTGCCGCAGTCTCTCGCAGATCAATTTGCAGTAGTATTTGTCATACCAGTTGTCGTCACAATCTACTCCAAGCATCCATTGCAGAGCTATTGACAGGCAAAAACACTGAAACTAACGTCCCGCTGGTCCTACAAATGCAGGACTGAGGGAACTATTCACATTTGGCGTCGGGGCAATCCGGTCATGTCGGCCAGGAGCAATGTCGTTCGGCTGAAGCAGGGGAGCGTGCGCAAAAAGCACGGCGCCGTGCACCTCTATGACTCGGCTGTCGAGACCCTGGTCGGCCAGATCAAGGCACTGATCGACGCCCGCAACCTCGGAGTCGGCGACCCGCTGCCATCGGAGCGCGAGCTGGGCGAGATGTTCAGCTCGAGCCGCACGACGGTGCGCGAGGCGATGCGCATCCTCAAGGCCTATGGCGTGGTCGACGTGCGCCCCAAGGTCGGCGCTGTCATCATCGATCGGCGCATGGACGCGGTGTTCGAGCTCTATTCGTTCAACACGCTGGAACTCAGCCGCCAGACCTTCCTCGACACGCAAGGCTTCCGCCAGCTGATCGAGGTCGGCTCGGTCGACCAGCTGTTCGATCGCGCCACTTCCGAGGACATCGTCGAGCTCCGCACCATCAACGACGCGATGCGCGAGGAAGATCAGATCCACGCCGCCGCGCAGCACGATTTCCGCTTCCATTCGACCCTGGTCGGCATCCTCGGCAACAAGCAGGTCACCGAGATCTACCGGATCATGAAGCCGGTGATGCTGAAAATCATGGAGAGCGGCGTCAACCGGATGAAGACCCACGGCGTCAGTTTCGACGAGCACGGCGGCATTGCCGACGCCCTCGAGACCCGCAACCGCTTCGCCTATCAGTACCGCATGAGCCAGCACCTCGAAGCCGGGTTGGCCCTGTTCAAGGAGTAGACACGGAGCGTGTTCAGGAAAAGTCGCTCGCGCTTTTCCGGTTCGAACGCGCGACCAACCGAAGGATTTGGCGACGCCAAGGGAGGCGCGCCGGATCGGGCTATCTCGCCCGACGATATGGTGGACGGACACGAGAACGCTCGGCCACCGTTTGACCACCGACTCGACTGCCTAGTTGTTTCAGATTGTTCTCTGGGAGGAGAAACCTATGAACGCACTACGCATCGCTTCGGCCGCTCTCGCCGGCCTTCTCGTCTCGACCAGCTTCAGCTTCGCCGGACCGAACGTCGTCTCCGGCCCCGGCGCCGACCCTACCTGCTTCGCGCCGTGGAACGCCGAGACCAAGTACTTTCAGTGGGAAGCCAAGCCCGGCCCATACCGCATCGCGGTGGTCAACGGCTATGTCGGCAACACCTGGCGCATCCAGATGATCAAGACCGCCAAGGCCTTCGCCGAAGACCCGGCGATCAAGGACAAGATCAAGGAGTTCAAGGTCGTCTCGACCGGCACCGACGCGCCGGCCCAACTCGGCGCCATCGAGGACTTCATCAATCAGGGTTTTGACGCCATCGTCACCATCGCGGTGTCGCCGGAGGGTTTTGACCGCGTCATCCGCCTCGCCGACCGCGAGAACGTCGTCATCGTGCCGTTCGACAACATCCTCGATACTGACGCCGTCATGATGGTCAACGAAGACCAGCTGCAGATGGGCCGCGACTGGGCCAACTTCGTGGTCAAGGAACTGGCTGCCAAGGGCAAGACCTCGGGCAAGATCCTCGAAGTCCGCGGCCTCGCCGGCAACTCGGTCGATCGTGACCGCTCGATCGGCATCCACGAGGTGTTCGACGGCACCCCCGGCCCCTGGGAAATCGTCCAGGTGGTCGGCAACTGGGATGACGGAACCGCGCAGAAGGTGACCGCCGACGCGCTCGCCGTGCACGGCACCTTCGACGCCGTGATCACCCAGGGCGGCTCGACCGGCACCGTGCAGGCGCTGCTCGATGCCAAGCACCCGTTCGTGCCGGTGGGCGGCGAAGCCGAGAACGGGTTCCGCAAGCTCGTCGCTGCGCACTCCGGCGAGGGCCTCGTTGGCCTCTCGATCGGCCAGTCCCCGGGTCTCGTCGCCATCTCGATGAAGGCGGCGATCTCGGCGCTCGAAGGCAACATCATGCCCCAGCTCATCTCGGTGCCGCTGCCTTCGGTCGACTACACCGCGCTCAAGGACGGCACCAATTTCTGGACCGACCTGCCGGACAACTTCTTCACCGTGAACGAATTCCCGCCCTGCGGGGTGAACATCTCGGGCCCGGCCATCATGGCCCAGACCGAGGAGAACGTGCAGTAGACCTCCGCATGTAAAAGGCGGTGCCGGCCCCATCGCCGGCACCGCTGCTCCCCATTCATTCGACGGCTGAGGATCTACGATGCTGGACGGCAAGCCCGCGCGGCCATTCGCCGAACTGAGCGGTGTATCGAAGTATTTCTCGGGCGCCCGGGCGCTCGAAGGCGTCGACTTTTCCTGCTGGCAAGGCTCCATCCACGCCATCCTGGGCGAGAACGGCGCCGGCAAATCCACTCTGATCAAGATCATGGCCGGCGTAGTGCAGCCAGATACCGGCACGCTGACTGTCGAAGGTACGCCGCACCGCTTCTCGCGCCCCTCCGATGCAGGGAAAGCTGGCGTCGTCTGCGTGTTCCAGGAACTGTCGCTGATGCCCGACCTGTCGGTCGCCGACAACATCTCGATTTCCGACCCGCCGCGCCGCTTCGGCCTCATCGACAAGCGCGCCCAGCGCGATCGCGCCGAAATGCTGCTCGCCCGCATCCACTGCGAGGACGTCGACCCCCGCGCGCTGATCCGCGACCTGTCGCTGAGCCGCCGGCAGATGGTCGAAATCGCCAAGGCGCTCGGCAAGAACCCCAAGCTCTTGATCCTCGACGAGGCAACCTCCGCGCTCACCAGCCGAGACGTCGAAACCGTCTACAACGTGCTCGCCGAGCTGAAGGCCGAGGGCACCGGCATGCTGTTCATCTCGCACCGGATGCACGAGGTCGAGGCGCTCTGCGACACCCTCTCGGTATTCCGCAACGGCCGCCACATCGAAACCTTCGACAAGGGCGCCCGCAGCCAGGACGAGATCGTCAAGCTGATGATCGGCCGCGACATCACCCACCAGTTCCCGACCAAGCCCCCCGCCCTCGCCCGCAAGCCACACCTCGCCGTCACCAACCTCAAATGGGAGAACCGCCTCAATGGCGTCTCGCTGTCGGTCGGCAAGGGCGAGATCGTCGGGCTCGGCGGCCTCGACGGCCAGGGCCAAAAGGAACTGTTGCTCGCCCTGTTCGGCGTGCTCCGCGGCGTCGAGGGTAAGGTCACGGTCGGTGGCGAGGGCGGCATTCCCGGCTCCCCAGCCGATGCCAAGAGCGGCCGCAGCCGCATCGCACTGGTGCCCGAGGACCGTAAGACCGAAGGGCTGATGCTCCCCATGTCGATCACCGACAACCTGCTGGTCGCGAGCTTCGACAAGGTTCGTCAGGGTCCGTTCATCGACCGGGCAAAGTCGCGGCAAGCTGTGGCCGATGCCATCGCCCAGCTGCAGATCAAGCTCAACAAGCCGGACGACGCGGTCGCCAGTCTCTCCGGCGGCAACCAGCAGAAAGTGGTCATCGCCAAGTGGCTGATGACCGATCCCGAGGTGATGCTGCTCAACGACCCGACCCGCGGCATCGACGTCGGCACCAAGCAGGAGCTCTACCGGCTGATGCGCGAGCTTGCCGACAAGGACACCGCGATCCTCTTTTACTCCACTGATTATGCTGAGCTAATCGGCTGCTGCGACCGCGTCGCCGTAATGTACGACGGCCGCATCGTCACCGAGTTCTCAGGCGACGCTATCACCGAGGAAGCCCTCGTCGCCGCCGCGCTCAACATCACCAGGCCGGTCGACGCGCCGGCCCGAGAGGCGGTGCCCGCATGAGCGCCGTTACCGCCAACACCCCACCCCGCGCCTCGGCGCTCGCCATGTCGATCCGCCAGAACCGCGGCTTCTACGGCGCCCTGCTGCTGCTCGCCGCGCTCTACATCACCTACAACTTCATCCACCCGCGCGGCTTTTCCACCAACGTCTTCATCGCCAACACCAATGAATCCGTGGCGCTCGCCTTCGTCGCCATGGCGCAGGCGATGACCGTGATCCTCGGCGGCCTCGACCTCTCGGTCGGCGCGGTGATGACCCTCACCAGCTGCATCGCCAGCGAACTGGTCCGCGGCGAACCATGGCAGATCATCCTCGGCTGCGTCGTCTCCGTCGCCGCAGGCACCGGTTTCGGCCTCGTCAACGGCCTAGTCATCGTCTACGGCCGCCTGCAACCGATCATCGCCACATTGGCCACAGGCGCCGTCGCCATCGGCCTCGCGCTGCTGATCCGCCCGGAACCGGGCGGCGAGGTCGATCTCGATCTCAACTGGGCCGCCACCAACTCACTGCGCGACCTCGCCGAGACCTACCACCTGTTCGACGACGGCGACGCCGCCTGGTTCCAGCCCATCGCCTGGTTCCCGGTGCCGCTGATCATCCTCGTCGTGATCGCGGCCGCCGTGTGGATCCCGTTCCGCCGCACCGTCACGGGTCGCGCGCTCTACGCCATCGGCTCGTCTGAGGGCGCCGCCTACATGTCGGGCCTGCCGATCAACCGCGCCAAGCTCTGGGCCTTCACGCTGGCCGGCTTCTTCGCCGGTTGCGCCGGGCTCTACCTCGCCGTCCAGACCGGCTCGGGCAGCGCCGATATCCCGCAGGCCGGCGCCTACACGCTCAACTCCATCGCCGCCGTGGTGCTGGGCGGCATCTCGTTGCTCGGCGGCGTCGGCACGGTGATCGGGGCGCTGGTCGGCGCGCTGATCCTCCGCGCCATCTCGTTCTACTTCCGCATTCTCTCCATCGACCCACTGCTGCAACCGCTGGTCGAGGGCGTCGTGCTGCTCGCCGCCGTCAGCCTCGGCGCCATCCGCACGCTGCGGGTGAAGAACCGCCTCGAACTGTTCAGGTAGGACCGGACCCATGGCCAACGACCTCACCCTGCCCCGCCTGAAACCCGACGATCTGCCGATCGTCATCTCCGCCGGCTTCGTGCTGGTGATCCTGGCGCTGGGCTCGATCTACACCATGGCAACGCTCGGCTCGATGCCGCTGCTGAGCCCCAATTACCTGCTCACCCAGCTGCAGACCGGCGCCTTCCTCGGCATCGTCGCCGCCGGCATGATGATGGTGATCCTTCTCGGCCACATCGACCTGAGCGTGCCGTGGACGATGACCGCCGCCGCCATGATGGCGACCACGGTCGGCGGCCCCGCCGCCATCCCGACCGGCCTCGCCATCGGCTTGCTCGTCGGCCTCTTCAACGGCTTCGGCGTCGCCTACCTCCGCATCCCCTCGATGATCTTCACCCTCGGCGTCGACTCGGTGATGCGCGGCCTGATGGTCGCCCATACCGGCGGCTTCTCGCCGGTCACCGAATCCACCCCGCTGATGCGGTACCTCGCCGCCGACAAGATCCTCGGCATCCCCGTCGCGATCTTCGTCTGGGCCGCGGTGTCCGTCGTCATCGCCGCCATCCTCAGCCGCACCGCCTTCGGCAAATCCATCTACGCGACCGGCAACCGCGAGGCCGCATCCTACCTCAGCGGCATCCGAACCCGCTGGGTCATCGTCGGCGCCTTCGTCATCTCCGGGCTCTGCGCGGCACTCGCCGGCGTGCTGCTCGCCGGCTATTCCGCCAAGGCCTACCAGGGCATGGGCAATGCCTACCTGCTGCCGGCCATCGCCGCGGTGGTGATCGGCGGCACCCACATCCTCGGCGGCCGCGGCCGCTTCATCGGCACCGTGGTCGGGGTGATCCTGATCGTGCTGCTGAACTCGGTGCTCTCGATCATGCAGATGCCGGAAGCCGGCCGCCAGATCATCTACGGCCTGGTGATCATCGTCATGCTGCTGGTCTATGGACGGACGGCGAAGGTAACGAGCTAGACCGGGGATCCATCGGCTTGGCGCTTCTCCCCCTTGTGGGAGAAGGTGGGTCAGGGCCGTCGAGCGATCAGGTCGATCTCCACGAGCGAGCCCACCGCCAGCGCCGTCACACCCACCGTGGTCCGCGCCGGCAACTTCCCGGCCTCGAAGAAGCTCGGCCACAACGTATTGAGCTCCACGTAGTCGCGATGAAACTCGGTGAGGTAAATGCGCGCCATGGTGACGTGCTCGAGCCCCAGGCCCAGGCCGGCGAGGATCAGTTTCAGGTTCTCGATCACCCGCCGCGTCTGTGCCTCGATGCCCTCCGGCAGGGGGGCGTCCGGCGCGTTGGGGTCGGTCGGCATCTGACCGGTGACAAACACGAAGCCGTCGGCCTCGACCGCATGGCTGAAAGGCGCCACCGGCTGCGGTCCGCCGGAGATCATGTGGTGGATAGGCAGCGACATCGACAACTCCGTTCAGCCCGCTGCCTCATCGCCCCCACGGCTGAGTACAGCGTCGACGCGACCATAGCGCGTTCACGCACAGTTCATGCACGTCTCGTCAAATAGCCGCAATGGGCGCGCCACTACCGACTGGCGGTGCCATGCCAATCGTGACACGTTACAGCACGAGGCAATGCCTCGCGCCTAGGGGGCACAGGGGAGCAGCCGTAGCCTATGATCGAGTTCTTCCATTCAATTTCGACTTGGCTCGAACTGTTCCTGCAAGGCATTTCCGACAATTTCTGGCTCTCGCTGCTTTTCATCTTCCTGGTCTGCATCGGTGAAGCGGTCTTCATCGTCGGCCTGCTGGTGCCCTCGCTTCCGATCCTGCTACTGACCGGTGGCCTTATCGCTCAGGGCAGCCTGCCGTTCTGGCCGATCTACTTCGCAGCCGTGCTCGGCGCGATCATCGGCGACGCCATCTCCTACACCGTCGGCTGGGCACTGAAGGACCGCATCCGGACGGTCTGGCCGTTCAAGAACCACCTCAAGCTCATCGAGCAGGGCGAGGTGTTCTTCGCCCGCCACGGCGGCAAGGCCATCTTCATCGGCCGCTTCATCACCGGCGTGAAAGCCGTGATCCCCGGCGTCGCCGGCATGATGGGCATGTCGTACCGCCACTTCTCGGTCATCAATGTCGTCTCGGCTTTCGTCTGGGCCGCAGTGCACATCCTGCCCGGCGTGCTGCTCACCGGCTGGCTGAAGTCGATTGGACTGAGCCTCGAGCTGGTCATCATCGTCGGCGCCATCGTGCTCACCGTCCTCTTCCTCATCGTCCACTTCTGGAAGCGTATCCTCCTGTCCCTGGCCCCGTTCATGGGCGAGTTCGGTCGCTCGCTGCAGGCGCGCTGGCAGAAGCCCGAGACCGGCCACTAAGGAGCGCGTGCAGGAAAAGTTGCAGACTTTTCCCGTTCGAACGCGCGACAAACGAAGACCCCCCCGGCCCCTGTCACGCAATCCTCATTTCGGCCCGCTAGGCTGGGCCGATGCTCGAGGTTTTCAACGCACTCACCGGCTGGCTGGAAATGCTGCTCGAGGCCATCTCGGGCAATTTCTGGCTCAGTCTCTGGTTCATCTTCCTGATCGCTGCCACAGAGGCCGTATTCATCCTCGGGCTGTTCATCCCGTCGACGCCGGTACTGCTGCTCGCCGGCGGCCTGATCGCTGACGGCAAGCTCCCGTTCTGGGAGATCTATCTCGCGGCGGTGGTCGGCGCGGTGGTCGGCGACGCCATCTCCTACACCGTGGGCTTCTGGCTGAAGGACCGGATCAAGACCATCTGGCCGTTCCGCAACCACCTGCCGCTGATCGCCCGCGGCGAGGCGTTCTTCGCCAAGCACGGCGGCAAGTCGGTGTTCATCGGCCGCTTCATCCCAGGGGTGAAGGCCGTGGTGCCCGGCATCGCCGGCATGTTCGGCATGGACTATCGGCGCTTCTCGATCATCAACGTCACCTCCGCCTTCGTCTGGGCCGCCGCGCATATCCTCCCCGGCATGCTGCTCTCGGCCTGGCTCAAGTCGATGGGCCTCAGCCTCGAGTTGGTGATCATCGTCGGCGCGCTGATCCTCGTGGTGCTGTTCCTCTTGCTCCATTACTGGCGAGCGATCCTCCTCGCCGCAGCGCCATTTCTCGGCAATTTCGGCCGCTCGCTCCAGGCCCGCTGGCAGAAGCCCGAGGCGGGGCACTAGCCGGCGCCGATCACCAACTGATCACTTGCGCCGTCGCGGCCCGGGGTCGAATATTGGGGCCATGCGCAACCTGGTTCGTCTCGCCTCGATCCTTCCGCGCCTCCTCCTGGGGCTGCTGTTGCTGTTGGCGCTGAGCCCGGCCCTGGCCGACGACGCGGCGGACCGTCTGGCCATCGACAAGCTGTTCGCCCAGTTGCGCGTCGCCCCCGACGCCAAGACCGCACACGCCATCGACCAGAAGATCTGGATCTACTGGACCACCCCATCCGACCCGATCCTCGCCGGTCGCATGCGCGAGGCGCTGACCGCCCGCAACATGGGCGACGTGCCGGGAGCGATCCGCCTGCTCGACAAGCTGATTGCCGATTACCCCGACTACGCCGAGGGTTGGAACCAGCGCGCCACCATGTATTACGCGATCGGCAACTTTGATGCCTCGATCGCCGATTGCGAGAAGGTGCTGGCCCTCGAGCCCCGCCATTTCGGCGCCCTTTCCGGGCGCTCGCTGATGTACCTGCAACTGGGCAAGCGCGCCCTGGCCCTGAGAGACATGGCCGCCGCCCTCGCCATTCACCCGTTCCTCAACGAGCGACGGCTGTTTCCCGAACTTGGTGAGCCGATGACGCAGATCTGACCCGCGCCCACCGCTCTTCCGCCTGCCCGCTTCCACCCCATATGTGCATCATGCCCGGCGCCAAAGCTGACGCCGTTCCGACTGTGAAGGGTTTTGCGATGTCTGACGAACTTCCCGTCGAGCACGAAGAGGCCGACGGCCGCGGCCGCTACGTGGTCTATCTCCCCGACGGCAGCGAAGCTGAAATGACCTACCAGCGCCGCGATGCCAAGACCATCATCGTCGACCACACGGGCGTGCCGCCACAGCACCGCAACCTCGGCCTTGCGCTGAAGCTGGTCGAGCGCGGAATCGCCGATGCTCGCGCCACCGGCAGCAAGATCGTGCCGGTCTGCTCCTACGTCGTGGCGCAGTTCCGCCGCCATCCGGAATGGGCCGACCTGCAAGCCTGATCCGCGGCATTTTGGCCAAATGCTAACCATGCCGATGCTGCGCACGACAGATTGAGGCAACCCGTGAGCCGCCGGCGTTGTTTCCTCTTCCCCAAAGGAACTGGAAACCATGCGCCTCGCGCTCGCTACCCTCGCTTTCGCCCTCGCCACCGTTCTTGCCAATGCGCAGGAGGTGGCGACGCTGCCGGCTGTGCCGCTCACCGCTGAGGCAGTGAACGCCGCCGACCTCTCGACCATCCCGGTGCAATACGCTCCGCCGGCTGAAGGAGCCACCAAAGTCGAGCGCCAGCCCGATCCCGCCATCATCCGCCTGCAGGTGCTGCTCGATCGCGCCGGCGCCTCGCCGGGGGTCATCGACGGCTTCGACGGCGACAATGTGCGCAAGGCCGTGTTCGCCTTCGAGCTGATGCGCGACCTGCCTCCCGACGGCGCGCTCGATCCCGACATGCTCACAGCGCTCGAAACCGGCGACCCGGTGATCGGCGACTACAAGATCATCGCCGACGACCTCAACGCCATCGGCGAGCCGATTCCCAAGGACTATGCCGAGCAGGCCAAGCGCAAGTTCCTGGGCTACACCTCGATCGCGGAAGAACTGGGCGAGCGCTTCCACATGGATGTGGACCTGCTGAAGGCGCTCAACCCCGGTGCCAGCTTCACCACCGGCGAAACGATCCAGGTCGCCGCATACGGCCCGGACCTCAAGGGCGAGGTGCTGCGCATCGAGGCCGACAAGTCGCTGCGCCAAGTGCGCGCCTATGGCGAGGGCGACCGACTGATCGCTGCCTATCCGGCCACCATCGGTTCCGAGGAAAACCCCTCGCCCACCGGCACCCATGTGGTCGAAGGCGTCGCCCCCATGCCCGAATACACCTACAACCCCAAGGTCAATTTCCAGCAGGGCAAGAACACCGAAGTGCTCACCATCCCGCCCGGTCCCAATGGCCCGGTCGGCTCGATGTGGATCGACCTGAGCGAACCGACCTTCGGCATCCACGGCACCCCCGAGCCGTCGCTGATCGACAAGACCGCCTCGCATGGCTGCGTGCGCCTGACCAACTGGGACGCGAATGAACTCGCCAAAATGGTGAAGCCTGGCGTACCGGTGGCGTTCGTCGGCTGACATGAAAAGGCCGCCCCGAGAGGCGGCCTTCGTACTTACTCGGCGAGGAAGTCCCGCACCGCGAGCAGTTCCTCGCGGCGGATTTCGTGCCCGCCTTCGTGCCAGAACAGCGTCACCTCGGCGCCCTGCTGCTTGAAATAGGTCGAGAGCAGCTCTGCCGAATGCACCGGCGCGATCGGATCGCGGCGGCCCGCGGTGATGATGATCCGCTTGCCCTTCAGCCCCGGCTGCGGCTTGGGCGTGAAGGGGATCAGCGGATGCATCAGCACCGCCACGTCGAACTGCTCCGGCGCCTCGAACAACACCGAGGCAAGGATGTTTGCCCCGTTCGAGTAGCCAAGCCCCAGCACCTCTTTGGCACTGCCCTTGCTCGCCCCGACGAAGCCCGCGAGCTTCTTGGTCGCCCGGGCTAGGTCCGCCATGTCATAGCGGCCCTCGCCAACGCGCTTGAAGTAGCGCAGCGCCCCGCCTTCGGAGACGTCGCCCCGCACACCGATCCGCCGCGCCCCGGGCTTCAGCTCCGCGGCGAGGTCGGTGAACTGATGCTCGTCGCCGCCGGTGCCGTGCAACAGGTAGAAGGCCGGCGCATCCTGGGATGCGCCGGGGATATCCACGTTGACGTAGCTGTCGAGTACTTCGGCCATCATGCCAGTTCCTTGTCCTCGAGCGGCTGCAGCGTCTGCTCCAGCTGGCTCCTCAGGTGTTCATGCTGCGTCGGCAGCTTCAGCGACTCGCCGAGGTGCGCAGTGTCCTCGTCCCGATCGAACCCGGGCTCGTTCGTCGCGATCTCGAACAACACGCCGCCCGGCGTCCGGAAATAGATCGCCCAGAAATAGTCCCGGTCGATCACCGGCGTCACCTGGTAGCCCGTGTCGAGCAGGGCCTTCCGGACCTCGAGCTGCGCCGCCCGGTTCTCCACCGCAAAGGCGATGTGGTGCACCGAACCCGCGCCGAGATCGGCCCGGTTGGCATCGGGCAGCACCTCGATATCGATGGTGTTGGCAGGGTTGCCATCCGGCCGGATCAGCCGGTGGGTGTTCCCCGAGCTCTCGGCGTTCTGGTAGCCCATGAACTTCAGCAGCTCCTCCGTGGCGCCACCGTCGCGGAGCCGCATCGAAGCCGAATGGAAGCCCCGGATCGCATGCTCGGCGTCGACGCCGCTGCCGGTCCACGGCAGCCGGGCGTCGGCCGCGTTCTCTACCAGCGCCAACGCATCGCCTTCCGGAGCCCGGAAGCTCAGGCGCTTCTCGCCAAAGCTTTCGGAGAGCGCGAGATCACCGACGCGGTCCTGTGCCAGCCGCTCCTGCCAGTAGCCGAGCGAGCCCTCGGGCACCGAGAAGACCGTGGTGCCGACTTCGCCGACGCCAGGCCGGCCGCGAGCAATGTGCGGGAACGGGAAGTGCGTCATGACCGTGCCGGGCGTACCGACCTCGTCACCGTAGTAGAGGTGATAGACGTCGGGCGCGTCGAAGTTGACGGTCTGCTTCACCCGGCGCAGGCCGAGCGTCTTGGAGAAGAAATGGTTGTTCTCGGCCGCATCGCGCGCCATCGACGTAACGTGGTGCAGGCCCTTGATCTGGGTGATCATCGCTAACCTCCATGCGTCGGCCCCTGCCGATCGCTGTCTTTGTTCCGGCCCTTGCCGGTCGCTTCGGCACTAGAAATAGGCGACCGGCATTCCCTCGAATAGCGCACCGCCTACGCAAGGGATTGTTTGATCTGATCGAACAATCCCACCTTGCACCGAGTTAACTTGACCGCTGCTGCCTCGCCCAGCCAAATCTTGACTATGAACGTCATAAATAGATCGCTCGAGCGCATCCGGCTCGAAACCCGCATCCGCATCCTCGACGTCGCCTCGGTCGTCGACATCACCCCGCACATGCGCCGTATCCGGCTCACCGGACCCGAACTGGAAGGTTTCCAGTCCCCGGGTCACGCCGACCACGTCAAGGTGTTCCTGCCCTCGGACGGCAAGCCGCTGCCGCGCCCTGAGCGCCATCCCGACGGGCTCGCCTGGCCTGACGAGGTGTCGAAGCCGTTCCTCCGCGATTACACCCCGCGCTACTTCGATCCGGTGGCCCTGACCCTCGACCTCGATTTCGTGCTGCACGGCGACGGCCCCGCCTCCGAATGGGCCGCGCAGGCGAAACCCGGCGACCAATTGATGATCGGCGGCCCGCGCGGGACCATCCGCATCCCCGAAACCTTCGACTGGTACTTCATCGCCGGCGACGAAACGGCGCTCCCCGCCATCGGCCGCCGCATCGAGGAACTGCCGGCGGATAAGCCGGCGATCGCCATCATCGAGGTCCCGGAAGCGGCCGACGAACAGCGCTTCGAAACCAGTTCACCGGTCCAAATCCACTGGATCCACCGCAATGGCCGCGAGGCCGGCGCCGAAAACCTGATCCTGCCTGCGGTCACCGAGATCGGCTTCCCCGCGGACGAAGGCTTCGCCTTCGTCGCCGGCGAAGCGCAGATGGCCAAGTCGCTCCGCCACCATCTCGTCGCCCGCGGCTTCAACAACGACTACATCCGCGCCGCAGGCTATTGGCTAAGGGGCGAAGCCGGGGACTGACTGGCTACTGCTTGATGGTCAGCCTGCCGGGGTTTCGCAGTTGCGGCCGGGTGCTTGATGACGGCGTGTCGAGCACGCAGTTGGCCATCGCCGTCTGGTAGGCGCGCATCACGCGAACCTTGCACTCGCCATAGAGCACCGATGTGAGTGGGTAGATCGCACAACCCGCATCATCGATGTTGAACTGTATCAGCGCCTTTTGCAGGCAATCGGACTTTGCTGCGTCGTCCTTGGGAGCGGCAAGAGAGGTGCCGACGACAAGCGCGCCGACGAAAAATGCAAGGCTACGGACAAGATGGAGTCGAGTGGGAGAGCGCATCTGGACCTCCTCCTGGATCGGCCTCGACGCTGCCACACGCGAGCTTAACTCAGGCTGAGCCCGCTGTCTCCGTTCCGTTCATCTCCCGACGCTACGCCAGCTCGCGAAACTTCAGCGTCTCCACCGTCGGCCCGCTCGGCTTGTACTCGAGCCCGATCAGCCCGTCATAGCCCTGCGCCACCAGCCACTCGAGCCGCTCAGCATAATCCATGCGGCCGCTACCCGGCTCGCCGCGGCCCGGGGTATCGGCGAGATGCACATGCACCACCCGGTCGAGCCGCCCGCTGAGCACTTCGATCTCTTCGCCCATCACCGCCGCGTGGTAGATATCGTAGAGCAGCTTGATCTCAGGCCGCGCCACCTCGTCGACGATATCGAGCCCCTCCTCGGTCGAGGTGAGGTAGTAGCCCGGATGGTCCACCCGGTCGTTGAGCGGCTCCAGCGCCAGCACCACGCCCGAACCTTCGAGCAGCTTCGCCGCTTCCTTGAGCACCTTGACAATCGCCGCATGCTGCGCCGCGCGCGCCACGCCCGGCTGGTTGTCGCCGGCCTGTGCAATGATCACCCTGGCCCCAAGTTGCAGCGCCGCCGCCAGCGAAGTGCGCACCCCCTCGAGGAACCACTGGTGCGATTCCGGATTGGTCAGCGGCGCGATCGGCTCGCACAGAATTCCCGCCAGCGTCAGTCCGGTTTCGTCGAGCGCCAACTTGATGGCATCGCAGTCCTTGTTGGAGAAACGCCAGAACTCGACGGCGTCGAGCCCCGCGGCCTTGGCCGCACGGACCCGGTTGGCAACGTCAGGCTCTTCGGTGGCGAACAGCCACTCGATGCAGGCGGAATAACGCATGAGACCTCAGAAAATAGTTCGTCGGCTAGACGGTAACTTTGTGGGAGACCCGGCCCTTGTCGCCGAAGATCCTGATGTAGCGGCGAATCTCCGCCGCGTCGCCGGTGGCCTTCTCGGGATTGTCCGAGAGCTTCACGGCTGGATGGCCATCGGCCTCGCTGACCTTGCACACCAGCGAGATCGGCTCAAGCTGCGGATTAGGCCACGGCGAGCAACCTGAGAAATCGTTGGTGAGGTTGGTGCCCCAGCCAAAGGCCATGCGCACCCGTCCATGGAAGTGACGATAGGCCTCTTCGATCATGTCGACATCGAGCCCATCGGAGAAGATCAGCAGCTTGTCGCGAGGGTCGCGCCCGCGCGCCTTCCACCACTCGATGATCTTCTCGCCGCCCTCGATCGCGGGAGCGCTGTCCGGTCGGAAGCCGGTCCAGTCGGCCACCCAGTCCGGCGCATCGCGAAGGAACGCGTCGGTGCCAAATGCATCGGGCAGGACGATCTTGAGATTGCCGCCGTAATAGCTCTCCCAGTCCTGCAGCACCTGGTACGGCGCCTCTTTCAGCGCCTCTTCGTTCGGCGCGATCGCCGCCAGCACCATCGGCAGCTCATGCGCATTGGTGCCCAGCGCTTCGAGATCGTTGTCCATCGCCAGCAGCACGTTCGAGGTGCCGGTGAACACCTCGAGCCCCAGCCCTTCCTTCAGCGCCTCGACGCACCAGCGCTGCCACAGGAACGAATGCCGACGCCGGGTGCCGAAATCCGAGATGCGAAGCTCCGGCAGCTTCTTCAGCCGCTCCACCTTCTCCCACATCTTGGCCTTGGCTCGCGCATAGACCACGTCGAGCGCAAACGGCCCATAAGCCTTCAGCGCCGCGCGGCTGCGCAGCTCGTTGATGATGGCGAGCGCCGGGATCTCCCACATCGTGGTCTCTACCCACTTGCCGTGGAAGGTCAGCTCATACTGCCCATCGCGCTTTTCGAGGTGGTAGTCCGGCAGCCGGAACCCGGCGAGCCAACGCAGGAACTCCGGCGAGAAAATCTGCTTGGAGCCATAAAAACTGTTACCCGCCAGCCAGATCATTTCCTTCTTGCCGAAGCGGAGCGTCCGCGCATGGTCGAGCTGCGCCCGCAGCTCGCCCTCGTCGATATCGTCGGCGAGGCGGACCGAGGTCTTGCGGTTGATCAGCGAGAAAGTGGCGTCGACCTTGGGGTAAAGCCCCCAGATCATCTGCAGCATCAATAGCTTATAGAAGTCCGTATCGAGCAGGCTGCGCACGATCGGATCGAGCTTCCAGGTATGATTGTAGACCCGCCGGGCAATATCCGTCTTCGGCATCAGGCTTCCCTTCACTCGTCCGACACCTCTAGGCGGATCGCGCGAAAAAGAAAAGAGCGCTATATCGCCAAGTGACGATGGACGCGCCAAAACGCTTCCTTCACCACCGGCGCGGTACTGAGAGTGGATGGCGGCTGCGCGCCAGGCTAGGTGGATTGCCGGTAACCGAATGAGCGCAACGGGGGAAGCAGAGCTTCACGAGCCGGCGCGCCTGCGCCCGGCGAACGTCGCTGCGAGCCTCGAAACGCCGGCCATCGTCCCCGCCATCCTCATCGGCATCATCGCGTTCGTCATCGTGCGCGGCATCGCCCCGCTCGATCCCACCAACATCCTCTGGCTCGATGAGCGTGATCGCGCCATGCACACGCTCGGCTGGTGGTGGTTCTCCATGGCGCCTTGGGGCTGGCCACCCGGCGCCAGTCCGCTCAATGGGCTCGAACTCGCCAACAGCGTCGGACTGTCCGATTCCCTGCCGCTCTTTGCCTTCCCGTTCAAGCTGATCGCCAACTGGCTACCTGTGCGCTTCCAGTACTGGGGCTATTGGGAGCTGCTCTGCTTCGTCCTGCAGTCGCTGTTCGCCGTGTTGATCGCCCATCAGCTGAAGCTCAGCCGTCCGATGGCATTGATCGCCGCGATGTTCTGCGTGTTCCAGCCGGCCTTCCTGATGCGGCTCGACGTGCATATGGCGCTGGCCGGCCACTGGACCATCCTCGCCGCCGTCTGGCTCTACCTCCGCCGCCCCATGCCGCTCTGGGCCTGGCCGCTGCTGCTGGCGACCGTATCGGCCATTCACGGCTACCTGCTGGTGATGGTGTTCGCCATCTGGGGCGCTTCGCTCGCGGCACGGCTGTGGCGCGGCGAGTTGCGATCGCTGGCCACCGTTGCCGAGCTGTTGTTCGCCGGCCTCGGCATCGCCGTCGTGCTCTGGGCCGCCGGCATCTTCACCGTCGGCTCGATGGAGAGTTACGGTTTCGGCCTCTTCCGCATGAACCTGCTCGGCCCGGTCAACCCCGCCTTCTTCCAGTTCATCGTCCCCGGCGTGCCCATCAACCGCTTCGAATGGGAGGGCGTGAACTATGTCGGGCTCGGCATTTTCGCCCTCATCGCCGTGGTCGCCGTCACCTTCCGCCCGGCCAATCTCGCGCCGCTGTTCGGGCCGCGCTTCCTGCCGCTGGTGTTGGTCGCGGTCGGCCTCGCGATCTTCTCGCTGAGCCACCGCGTCGCCTTCGGCAGCATCGAGCTGTTCGAGTTGCCGCTGCCGGCGCAGCTCGAAAAATTCCTCACCACCTTCCGTAGTTCTGGCCGCATGTTCTGGCCGCTCGGCTACCTGCTGGTCTTCGCGCTCCTGACCCTGCTGTCGCGCCAGCTGCGCAGCACTCCAGCGCTGATCGTCGCCTGCCTGGCGCTGGCGCTGCAACTGACTGACCTGCAACTGGGTATCCGGGCGCTCAAAGTCGGGCCCGATCGCACCGGCACAACCTGGCGCACCATGCTCACCTCGCCCGCCTGGGAGGCGCTCGCGCCGCACTACCAGCGTGTCCGCGCCATCCCGGTGGAGAACGAGGGCACCAACTGGCGCGAGCTCAGCTGGTTCGCCGTGACCCATGAGCTGCCCACCGACGCAGTCTATCTCGGGCGCATCGATCCCACTGCCCTGGCCAACGCTGCAGCGGTCGGCGAGGCGGCGCTGCGCGATGGCAGCTTCGATCGCGGGGCGATCTATGGCCTCAACAGCCGTGCCGCTCGCCGCGTGCTCCAGCATCTCGGACCGGGCGATATCCTCGCCCCCGTCGACGGCCTGATCCTCTTCGCCCCCGGGGGCAAGCCGATCCTCGACGCCGCCGGCATCAAGCTTTCGCCTTTCGTCGCAGTGCGCCGCTAAAGCCGAACAATCCCCTTGCGGGCAAAAGCCCATTGCGTGAGTATCCGCCCGTTTCGGACAGGATTTTCCGGCCATGGCGCCACGACAGGACACTTCGGGCAACCGGCTCGACGACGCTGCCCGCGCCGGCTGGCTCTACTACGTTGCCGGCAACAACCAGGAAGAGATCGCCAAAAAGCTCGGTGTGTCGCGCCAGACCGCCCAGCGCCTCGTTTCGCTGTCGATCTCGGAGGGCCTGATCAAGGTCCGCCTCGATCACCCGATCGGCCGCTGCATGGAGCTCGCCGAAAAGCTCCGCACCCGCTACGCGCTGGATCTCGTCGAAGTCGTCCCCTCCGATCCGGGTTCCACCTCCACCGTGCTCGGCCTCGCCCAGGCGGCCGCCGCCGAAATCGAGCGCCGGCTGAAGGGTGACAAGCCGATCGTCCTCGGGCTGGGCACCGGGCGCACGCTGAAGGCCGCGATCGACCAGCTGTCGCCCATCGAGGCGCCGCAGCACAAGATCGTCTCGCTCACCGGCAACATCGCGCCTGATGGCTCGGCCGCCTTCTACAACGTCATCTTCTCGATGGCCGACGCGGTGAAGGCCCGCAGCTTCCCCATGCCGCTGCCGGTCATCGCCTCGTCGGCGGCGGAGCGCGAGGCGCTGCATAGCCAACCCATGGTCCGCGATACCCTGTCATTGGCCGCTCAGGCCGACGTGACCTTTCTCGGGCTGGGCGACCTCGGCCCGGACGCGCCGCTCTATCTCGATGGCTTCATCTCCGAGCCGGAGCTGAAGGCGTTGCAGAAGGCCGGCGCCATCGCCGAGATCCTGGGCTGGGCCTTCGACGCCAACGGCAAGCTGATCGATGGGCTGACCAATGACCGGGTGGCCAGCGCCCCCCTGCCCTCGCGAGAGTCGTCGCTGGTCGTGGCAATCGCCATGGGCAAGCAAAAATTGCCCGGCATCCGCGCCGCGCTCAACCGCCGGTTGGTAAACGGTTTGCTTACAGACGAAGCCACGGCTGAAGGCCTGCTGGCCTAACCCTAACCCCCTGAATTCATAGCGATACCGCCAAAGCACCCTCACAGGACGCGCTGTCGCGCCGCCCTGTGGATAAATCAACCGCTTGACTTTATCGACCGAAGTATGAGTATTTGCCCATCACCGATACAAATGCTCGTATCGGAAAGGGAGGATATCGATGAAACTGCTACCGCTTCTCGCGGGCGCCATGCTTGTTGCGCTTGCCGGCTCGGCTTCCGCCGAAACCATCACCATCGCCACGGTGAACAATGGCGACATGATCCGCATGCAGAAGCTGACGGACGATTTCACGGCCAAGAACCCCGACATCCAGCTCGAGTGGGTTACCCTCGAGGAGAACGCGCTGCGCCAGAAGGTCACCACCGACATCGCCACCAAGGGCGGCCAGTACGACGTCGTGACCATTGGCACCTACGAAGTTCCGATCTGGGCCAAGCAGGGCTGGCTGGTACCGCTGGACAATCTCGGCACCGACTACGACGTCGATGACCTGCTCCCCGCCATCCGTGGCGGCCTGTCGCTGGACGGCAAGCTTTATGCCGCGCCGTTCTACGGCGAGAGCTCGATGGTCATGTATCGCAAAGACCTGATGGAGAAGGCCGGGCTTACCATGCCCGACGCCCCCACCTGGGACTTCATCAAGGAAGCCGCCGACAAGATGACCGACCGCGCCGCCGGCATCAACGGCATCTGCCTCCGCGGCAAGGCCGGCTGGGGCGAGAACATGGCGTTCCTCACCGCTATGTCGAACTCCTTCGGCGCCCGCTGGTTCGATGAGAACTGGAAGCCGCAGTTCGACCAGCCCGAGTGGAAGGACACCCTGCAGTTCTACGTCGACCTGATGAAGGCCGATGGCCCGCAGGGCGCTTCGTCCAACGGCTTCAACGAGAACCTGGCGCTGTTCCAGCAGGGCAAGTGCGGCATGTGGATCGACGCCACCGTCGCCGCCTCGTTCGTTACCGGCAAGGACTCGACCGTTGCCGACAAGGTCGGCTTCGCGCTCGCTCCCGACAAGGGCCTCGGCAAGCGCGGCAACTGGCTCTGGGCTTGGTCGCTCGGCATTCCCGCCGGCACCCAGAAGGCGGAAGCCGCCCAGAAGTTCGTCGCCTGGGCAACCTCGAAGGGCTATCTCGATCTGGTTGCCAGCAAGGAAGGCTGGGCCAACGTGCCGCCGGGCACGCGCAGCTCGCTCTACGCCAACCCCGAGTACCAGGCTGCCGCCCCCTTCGCCAAGATGACGCTCGACTCGATCAATGCCGCCGATCCGACCAAGCCGACCGTCAAGCCGGTCCCCTATGTCGGCGTGCAGTTCGTCGCCATCCCCGAGTTCCAGGGCATCGGCACCACCGTCGGCCAGCTGTTCTCGGCGGCGCTCGCCGGCCAGTCCAGCGTCGACGATGCGCTGAAGCAGGCCCAGGACGTTACGACCCGCGAAATGACCAAGGGCGGGTACATCAAGTAGCCTCCCGAGGCGACTTGGGGCCGCCGGCCAGTCCTCTAGCTGCCGGCGGTCTACTTTCTACCTCACGCACCGCGTCATCCCCGCGAAGGCGGGGACCCGGTGGGATGTAGCAGCCTCCACTCGTGTTGCAGCATCCCACCAGGTTCCCGCCTTCGCGGGAATGACACCAGTTGAAGAGCATTCGAACCACAACGGCCCGGGCATCCCGGGCCTGAGATTGAACCGGCGTTAAGGGGAGAGAACGCCAATGGCCACGCGACAGTCGCGCACGCTTGCGCGCATCATGATGGCGCCTTCGGTCCTTGTCCTGCTTGTCTGGATGATCGTGCCGCTGGTGCTCACGCTCTGGTTCAGTTTCCAGAACTACAACCTGCTGAACCCGATCACGAGCTTCGCCGGCTGGACCAACTACTACTACTTCCTCACCGACCCGGCGTTCCTCCAGGCCATCGGCAACACCCTGATCCTGGTGATCGGCGTCCTCGCCATCACGGTCATCGGCGGCATCTTCCTGGCGCTGCTGCTCGATCAGCCGATGTTCGGCCAGGGGATCGTCCGCATCCTCGTCATCTCGCCGTTCTTCGTCATGCCGCCAGTCGCCGCGCTGGTCTGGAAGAACATGCTGATGAACCCGGAATACGGCCTCTTCGCCGATATCGCCCGGGCCTTCGGCCAGCAGCCGGTCGATTGGTTCGCCCAGTTCCCGCTGTTCGCCATCATCATCATCGTCGCCTGGCAGTGGCTGCCCTTCGCGACGCTGATCCTCCTCACCGCGCTGCAATCGCTCAGCGAGGAGCAGAAGGAAGCCGCCGAGATGGACGGCGCCAACGCAATCCGGCGCTTCATCTACATCATCCTGCCGCACATGGCCCGGGCGATCACCGTGGTGATCCTGATCCAGACCATCTTCCTCCTCGCGGTGTTCGCCGAAGTGCTGGTCACCACCAATGGCGGGCCCGGCTACAACTCCACCAACCTCGCTTTCCTCGTCTACCGCACCGCGCTCCTCAGCTTCGATGTGGGCGGCGCCTCCGCCGGCGGCGTCATCGCCGTCATCCTCGCCAACATCGTCGCCATCTTCCTGATGCGCGCCGTCGGCAAGAACCTGGACGCTTGAGGAGCTCGAGATGGCACGCGAAGTTACCATGCAACGGAAGCTCACCTTCACCGCCCTCGCCTGGCTGGTGGCCTTCCTCCTGTTCTTTCCGATCCTGTGGACCATCCTCACCAGCTTCAAGACCGAGGCCGAGGCCATCGCCTCGCCGCCGACCATCATCCCCACCTGGACGCTGGAGAATTATTTCGAGGTGCAGTCGCGCTCGGACTACTTCCGGCACTTCTTCAACTCGGTCTGGATCTCGGTCGGCTCCACCCTGATCGCGCTGCTCATCGCCATCCCCGCCGCCTGGGCCATGGCCTTCACTCCCACGCCCAAGACCAAGGACGTGCTGATGTGGATGCTGTCGACCAAGATGATGCCGGCGGTCGGCGTGCTGGTGCCGATGTACCTGATCTTCCGCGATCTCGGGCTGCTCGACACGGTCTGGGGGCTGACCACGGTGCTGACCCTGATCAACCTGCCGATCGTCATCTGGATGCTCTACACCTACTTCAAGGAGATCCCGGTCGATATCCTCGAGGCCGCCCGCATGGATGGCGCCATCCTCTGGAAAGAGCTGGTCTACATCCTCGTGCCGATGGCCGTTCCCGGCATCGCCTCGACCCTGTTGCTCAACATCATTCTCGCCTGGAACGAAGCGTTCTGGACCATCAACCTGACGGCGTCCAAGGCCGCGCCCTTGACCGCCTTCATCTCGTCCTTCTCGAGCCCCGAGGGGCTGTTCTGGGCCAAGCTGAGTGCAGCTTCGACCCTCGCCATCGCGCCGATCCTGGTTCTGGGCTGGATCAGCCAGAAGCAGCTGGTGCGCGGTCTCACCTTCGGCGCCGTGAAATAGGGGATTTCAAATGGGCTCGATCACTCTCGAACACGTCAACAAGACCTTCGGTGGCCACCAGGTGATCCCCGATGTCTCGCTGGAGATTGAAGACGGCGCCTTCGTCGTCTTCGTCGGGCCCTCGGGGTGCGGCAAATCTACTCTCCTCAGATTGATTGCCGGCCTCGAGGACACGACCGGCGGCCTGATCAAGCTCGATGGCGTAGACGTCACCGACAAGGGTCCGGCGCATCGCGGCCTCGCCATGGTGTTCCAGTCCTACGCGCTCTACCCGCACATGACGGTGCGCCAGAACATCAACTTCCCGCTCAAGATGGCCAACATCGACAAGGCCGTCGCCGACAAGAAGGTCGATGACGCGGCGCGCGTCCTCAACCTCACCGACTACCTCGACCGCAAGCCCCGCGCCCTCTCCGGCGGCCAGCGCCAGCGCGTCGCCATCGGCCGCGCCATCGTGCGTGAGCCCAAGGCGTTCCTGTTCGACGAGCCGCTTTCGAACCTCGACGCGGCCCTGCGCGTCAACATGCGGCTCGAGATCACCGAGCTGCACCAGCAGCTCAAGACCACCATGGTCTACGTCACCCACGACCAGGTCGAAGCCATGACCATGGCCGACAAGATCGTGGTGCTGAACGCCGGCCGGGTCGAGCAGTACGGCACGCCGATGGACCTCTACAAACGCCCGGCCAACAAGTTCGTCGCCGGCTTTATCGGCTCGCCCAAGATGAACTTCTTCGAGGGTGCAGCCGCCAGCAAATACGGCGCCGCCTCGATCGGCGTCCGCCCCGAGCACCTCCGGATTTCCAAGGAGTCCGGCGATTGGGCCGGCCATGTAGGGGTTGCCGAACACCTGGGCTCGGATACCTTCCTCCACGTGCATGTGGATGGCGCCGGCCTCCAGACCGTTCGCACCGAGGGCGACACCAGCTTCTCGCACGGCGATCCGGTCTGGCTCACCCCCGACCCCGAACGCATCTATCGCTTCGACCACTCCGGTCTGGCGCTGCGCTGAATACTGTCCGGGCCGCATCTCAAAGGGGTGCGGCCTCATCTTGACGAGGTTGCCATGCCGATCGAACTCGCCGCCGACCAGTTGCCCGAGATTTCCGAGCTCGCCGCAGTTCCGCATTACCGGCAGTCCGACCTCAAGGCGGGGATCCTGCATTTTGGCGTCGGCAATTTCCACCGCGCCCACCAGGCGGTCTATCTCGATGCACTGTTCAACCTCGGCCTCGACCACGACTGGGCCCTCGTCGGCGCTGGTGTGCGTGACGCCGACGCGGCGATGCGCTCGACCCTCGAAGCGCAGAACTGGCTGACCAGCGTCGTCGAGCAGGAGGCGCATGAAAGCCACGTACGCGTCACCGCCCCGATGGTGGATTTCCTGAAGCCCGGCGACACCAATACCATCATCGCCAGGCTCACCGACCCGGCGATCCGCATCGTCTCGCTCACCATCACCGAGGGCGGTTACTACATCGATCCGGCGAGCCAGCGCTTCGACCCAACGCACCCCGATATCCGCAACGACGCCGAGCATTTCGACACCCCGCGCACCGTCTTCGGCCTGATCCTCGCCGGCCTGAAGCGCCGCCGCGACGCTGGCGTTGCCCCGTTCACCGTGATGAGCTGCGACAACATCCCGGGCAACGGTCACGTCGCGCAGAACGCCGTCGTCGGGCTGGCAAGGCTGGTCGACTCCGAGCTGGCGCAATGGGTCGAGAAGGCAGTCGCCTTCCCCAACGGTATGGTCGATCGAATCACCCCCGCCACCGGCGCCCGCGAGAAGAAGCTGATCGCCGACGAGTTCGGCATAGCGGATCGCTGGCCGGTGTTCTGCGAAGCCTTCAAGCAATGGGTGCTGGAGGACAACTTCCCGCTCGGCCGCCCGGCGCTCGAAAAAGTCGGCGTACAGTTCGTCAAGGATGTCGCGCCGTTCGAGCTGATGAAGATCCGCATCCTCAATGGCGGCCACGCCACCATCGCCTATCCGGGCGGGCTGATGGACATCCACTTCGTCCACGAGGCGATGGAAGAGCCGCTGATCCGCGAGTTCCTCGAAAAGGTCGAGCGCGACGAGATCATCCCCATCGTCCCGCCGGTCCCCGACACCAACCTCAACGACTATTACAAGCTGATCGACCGGCGCTTCTCCAACCCCAAGATCGGCGACACCATCCAGCGCCTCTGCCTCGATGGCAGCAATCGCCAGCCCAAGTTCATCCTCCCTTCGGTCACCGATCGTCTCGCCCAAGGCAAATCCATCACCGGCCTCGCCCTCGTCTCGGCCCTCTGGGCCCGCTACTGCTACGGCGAAACCGACAGCGGCAAGCCAATCCCGCCCAACGACCCCAACTGGGACCGCCTCACCGCCCTTGCCAAACAAGCGAAGACCGACCCCAAGGCCTGGCTGTCGATGACCGATATCTTCGGCGACCTCGCCACCGACCCGGTCTACGTCGCCGCCTTCACCCACGCGCTGTCGACGCTGTGGAAGGTGGGAACGCGGGAGACGCTGAAGCGCTATCTGGCGGGGACTCTGTAGCCGCAGGAGCGCTCCACCCACCGGCCGTCATCCCGATCTTGGCTCCACCAGCCGACACCCCTCCGACGGGGCGATGGGTGAGGGTGCGGAGCCACGATGCCGAGATTGCCTCGCGCTGCATCGGCATCCTTCTCGAGCTGTCCCAACCCACCGGCCGTCATCCCGGCGAAAGCCGGGACCCACTGCTCAGGCAGTCGGTCTGGGCACCGGCCGTGCCGGTCCATCACGGCAGGGTCGGAGGGCTAAGAGCGAGTGCATGACCCAGTGCACTGGGTCCCGGCTTTCGCCGGGATGACGGCTTGTGCGAGTGGAAAGAGCGAACAAAGCGAAAGAACTTATCCCCCCACTCCTACACCATGCGATTCTGCCCCCGTCACCCACACGGGCGCGGTCGCGTACGGACGGTCGGTGGGGCGACTTCGGTGCTGGGGGAGCCGTCCCCTGGCGGCCGCGGCTATGGGCACCCGTCCAC
>NZ_JBFUGO010000021.1:0-64310 GCF_056402875.1 Devosia sp. P3_B2
TCCCGAACTCGACCGTTAAACCCCTTTGCGCCGATGGTACTAAGTCTCAAGACTTGGGAGAGTAGGTCGCTGCCAGGTCTGCCAAAAACATGCGTTCTCTCAACGACTAGAACAACAAAACCCCGCCCGCGAAAGCCGGCGGGGTTTTGCTTTGTCAGCTAGCCACCAAGCTGATCCAGCCGGCACTGCTCCGCACGCTTGTCCGGACGCCACCGCAACAGCCGCGTCCCGTGACGAAACCGCTCCCCGCTCACGTGGTCGTACGAAACCTCAACAACAAGCTCAGGCCGCAACGCTTCATAGTGCTCCGTCCGCTCCGTCGACCAGCGGCTCGGTCCGCCAGGCGAACGGCCCGTGAAACCACTGCCGCCGCGCAGCGCCTCGAGCCGATCCGTCAGTTGCAGCTTATCCTCCGCAGCCAGGGCCGAGGTGAAACCGACATGGTTCAGCTTGCCGGCGTCATCGTAGAGCCCGAGCAGGAGCGAACCGACCAGCTTGCTGCCGGTGCCGTAGCGGAAGCCACCGACCACGCAGTCGGCAGTGCGAATGCGCTTGATCTTCAGCATATCCCGCTCGCCCGCGGCATAGGGGGCATCGAGGCGCTTGGCGATCACCCCGTCGACGTCGCCGCCGGAGACGGAAAGCCAGCGTTCAGCTTCCTCTCGATCCGTGGTCCTGGGCGAAAGCTTGATGCCCTGCTGCTCAACGCCGGCGAAGAAGCTCTCGAGAGCCTGACGGCGGTCCGTCAGCGGCAGCGAGGCAAGCGGCTTTGCGCCCGGCGCCAGCAGCAGATCGAAGAGGACGTAGACGGCGGGATGTTCGGTAGCGAGCTTCTGGACGCGGCTGGCCGCGGGATGAAGCCGCATCTGCAGGGCATCGAAACTCAGCTGGCCGTCCACGGGGATGGTCAGTTCGCCATCAAGCACGAAGTCGCCCGCCGGTAGCCTTTCGAGCAGCGCCACCATGTCGGGAAAGTACCGGCCCAGCGGCTTGCCAGACTTGGCGAACAAGGCGACGGCGCCACCCTGTTTGACTGCGATGCATCGAAAACCGTCCCATTTGGGCTCGAATTGCCAGCCCGCATCGCTGGGCAGTTCATCCACCGCGCGCGCCTCCATCGGCGCAAGCGGGATCTCAGCAGGTGCGTTGCCGGTAGCGGACATCTCGCTCTCCTTCGCCTCCCAAAGCTAACCGACGATCCGCCAGCTGTCTCGGGTCCTCCCGGGGGAGTTCGCCCCTGCCCATCCGGGCAGTACGAAGTTACCTCACAGTTCGTTGAACGCGGGGGCGGTCTGTCCCATATCTGTAGCTCGCAGCTTCGGGGGAGCGAGCATGCCGGACGCAGTCATTTCCATTGCCGACCTGTCGAAGACTTATGCGACGGGCTTCGAGGCGCTAAAGTCGGTCAGCCTCGAAATCGAGCGCGGCGAGATCCTGGCGCTGCTCGGGCCGAACGGAGCGGGCAAGACCACGCTCATTTCCATTGTCTGCGGCATCGTCACGCCGTCCGCCGGCACGGTGACGGTCGGCGGCCACGATATCGTCCGCGACTATCGCGAGAGCCGAAAGATGATCGGTCTCGTGCCGCAGGAGCTCACCACGGACGCCTTCGAGACGGTTTGGGCCACGGTCAGCCACTCGCGCGGGCTGTTCGGCAAGAAGCCGAACCCGGCGCACGTCGAAAAGGTGCTGCGCGACCTCAGCCTGTGGGACAAGAAGGACAGCAAGATCATGCAGTTGTCCGGCGGCATGAAGCGCCGGGTGATGATCGCCAAGGCGCTGAGCCACGAGCCTGAGGTGCTGTTCCTCGACGAGCCGACCGCCGGCGTCGACGTCGAGTTGCGCAAGGACATGTGGGCGATGATCCGCCGGCTGCGGGCCGCCGGCACCACCATTATCCTCACCACGCATTACATCGCCGAGGCCGAGGAGATGGCCGACCGCATCGGCATCATCCAGCATGGCGAGCTGGTGCTGGTCGAGGAGAAGGCCGAGCTGATGCGCAAGCTCGGCAAGAAGCAGCTGACCCTGACGCTGCAGGAGAAGCTCGACGCTCTGCCGGAGGCGCTGAAGCCCTATGCGCTCGAGCTCGCCGCCGACGGCGAGAGCCTCGTCTACACCTATGACGCGCGGGGCGAGCGGAGCGGCATCAGCGGGCTGCTTGCCGATCTCGGCAGCTCCGGGGTGCGGTTCCGAGACCTGCAGACGCGGGAGAGTTCGCTCGAAGACATCTTCGTCAGCCTGGTGAGGGACGCGTCATGAATTTCGAGGCGATCAAGGCCATCTACAAGTTCGAGATGGCGCGCACCTTCCGCACGCCGCTGCAGTCGCTGATCTCGCCTGTGATCTCGACCTCGCTCTATTTCGTGGTGTTCGGCGCCGCCATCGGCTCGCGCATCACCGAGATCGAGGGGGTGAGCTACGGCGCGTTTATCCTGCCGGGCCTGATCATGCTGATGATCCTGACCCAGTCGGTGGCCAACGGCTCCTTCGGCATCTACTTCCCAAAATTCCTCGGCACCATCTACGAGCTGCTCTCGGCGCCGGTGTCGTCGTTCGAAACGGTGGTCGGCTATGTCGGCGCGGCGGCCACCAAGTCGATCATCCTCGGCGTGCTGGTGCTGGCGACGGCCTGGTTCTTCGTGCCGATCCGCATCGATCACCCGTTCTGGATGACCGCCTTCCTGGTGCTCACCGCCGTCACCTTCAGCCTTGTCGGCTTCATCATCGGCATCTGGGCCAAGGGGATGGAGCAGCTGCAGACGGTGCCGCTGCTGATCATCACACCGCTGACCT
This sequence comes from Devosia sp. P3_B2, assembly GCF_056402875.1. Classification (NCBI taxonomy): domain Bacteria; kingdom Pseudomonadati; phylum Pseudomonadota; class Alphaproteobacteria; order Hyphomicrobiales; family Devosiaceae; genus Devosia; species Devosia sp. P3_B2. The sequence goes on from NZ_JBFUGO010000021.1 coordinate 2,797, forward strand.
TCCTCGGCGGCACCTTCTATTCGCTGAGCGTCCTGCCGCCGTTCTGGCAGGCGGTGTCGCTGTTCAATCCGGTGGTCTACCTGATCAGTGGCTTCCGCTGGGCCTTCTACGGCATCGCCGACGTCGACATTTCCGTCAGCGTCGCGGCGACGCTCGGCTTCCTCGCCATCTGCCTTGCCATCGTCAGCTGGATGTTCCGCACCGGGTATCGGCTGAAGTCGTAGCGCGGCTTTCATTGCCGGTTCATCGCCGGAGGATTAGCCTCGCGAGCGGAGGTCGATCATGCGCACCATCTGTCTCGCCCTGAGCCTGGTTCTCGTATCCGGTCCGGCTTTCGCCGCCGGGGCGCAGAACGATGAGATGCTGTTCGGCCGCGATCCGGGGAAGGATCGGGTGTTCGCCTGCTTCTCCCGCCAGTACGACGCCAAGCACCTGAGCCAGCACGACGCGCAGAACGTCACCGCGATGACGCTGCTGGTCGACAGCACCGAGGATGCCGATTACGGGCGGCAGTACGTGCTGTCGATAGGGGTCAACTTCCGCGGCGTCGACGAGCAGTTCCAGGTGTCCGGCTCGTGCGGGCTCGACGAAGAGGGCAACAAGCTGCTCGGCTGCGGCATCGACTGCGATGGTGGCCAGATCGACGTGAAGCTGCGCGACAAGGACTCGATTGCCGTCGAGATTCCCTATGGCGCCCGCACCTGGGATCCGGAATCGGAAGACGAGCCGCCGGCCGAGGCGGCCTTCGGCACCGACGACAAGGTGTTCTGGCTCTATCGGACCGATCTCAAGAATTGCCTGCCGCTGGAGTACGATGATGCCGGCAAAGCCCTCCTCGCTGCCCAATGAGCCGGTCAGCCGGCGCGGCCTCGTTGCGCGCCTCGTCGCCGCGGCTGCTGCGGGCGCCGCGGTATTCAACGGCGAAGCGCGGGCCGCCGCTCCGACCGTGCCGCGTGTCGCCTATCACCTCAGCGACATGGACAAGGTGGCGTTCGTCCTCGGCAATATCGCCAACCACATCGAGGGGATGGGCGGGCCGGACAAGGTGAGCATCGTGCTCGTGGTGCACGGACCGGCGCTCAACGCGTTCCGGCAGTCCACGGCAAATCCCGATCTCACCCGCAAGCTCTCGAAAGCCGCCGGGCAGGGCGTGGGGCTCGAGGCCTGCGGCAATACACTCGAAGCGCAGAAGCTGGAGCTTTCCGACCTGTTGCCGGGCTTTGTCCGTGTCGATCAGGGCGGCGTTACCCGCCTCGCACAGCTGCAGGCCGACGGCTATGCCTATCTGAGGCCCTGATCGCTAGAACTGGTCACAAAATCTTCAGGTTCCTCCGCCATCAGGACGGCACGACTCCGGAACTGACCAGGCCCCCGAATGACCAGGATTTTCAGCACCGCCCTGCGGTTCGCCCTCGCTTTGTCGCTGCTTGTCGCCTCGGTGCTGCCGACGCTGGCGCAGGTGACGATCTTTTCGCCCTTCAACATCGCCGAGGCGATGGATCAGGGCGTGAAGAAGGTCGCCGATGTTCCCTATGCCGACGGGCAGCGGAAGAAACTCGACATCTACGTGCCGGACAAAATCGAAGGCACCGCGCCGGTGGTGATGTTCATCTATGGCGGCAGCTGGCGGGCCGGCGACAAGTTCGAGTACGAGTTCGCCGGGCGGGCGCTGGCTGCGGCGGGCTTCGTCACCGTCATCGCCGACTACCGGCTGTGGCCGGAAGTGAAGTACCCGGAATTCCTCGAGGACAATGCGCAGGCGATGCGCTGGATCCAGGACAACATCGCTCTCTACGACGGCGATCCGAAGCGCTTCTTTCTCGCCGGTCACTCGGCCGGAGCCTACAATGCGGTGATGCTCGGGCTCGATTCCTCATTCCGCCGTGAGTACGACGTGACCATGCCGATCCGGGCCATTGCCGGCATTTCCGGGCCGTACAATTTCTACCCATTCGAGTACGACCAGGTGCGCGACACCTTTGGCCCGGCGCCGAGCGCCGAGGGCACCCAGCCGGTGAACCTCGTCACCGCCGACGCACCGCCGATGCTGCTCGCCAGCGGCACCAGCGACCCGATCGTCCGAGTGCAGAATTCCGAGGCGCTGGCCAAGAAGCTGCGCGACCAAGGTGTCTGGGTCACCGAGAAATACTACCAGGGCTTCGGCCATCTCGAGCCGGTCATCGCGCTCGGCGCCATGATGCGGTTCCGCATGCCGGTGCTGAACGACGTGGTCGAGTTCTTCCAGACCTTTGGCGCCTTCCCATCCGGTACGCCGCGTCCGGTGTTCACGCCCGATCCGCCTGAGACCGAGATGACCGAGGTCATCAAGAAGATGGATGACGTGCTGGCGCCAATCGATGGCGGCCGACGCAACGAGTAGTCACGCTTGGCGCGTCAGACGTTGACGCTCTGCATCCGCGCGGCAAACGCCTCGCCGAAGGCCGACATGCCGTCAGCGATGATGCGGCCCACCGCATAGGCCGCGACGGCGTAGAACTTCTGCGCCGCCGGGGTGCGGAGGAAAGCGATGTAGGTGTCGAGGTCGGCGTCGCTGAGGTCGCGATAGGCGTAGGCCATCATGGCCCGCTGGGTGCGACCGACATCGGCAAGCAGGCCCGGCATCATCGCCTCGACCTGCGTGTCGATCTCCTGCCACGGCACCGCGATATCGCCCTGCTGGTGCGACACCGAAAGCCCGAGCAGCAGCGCCCGCACCGACTGGCCGACCATCGCAGCCGAGATTTCGGCCGAGACCAGCTCCATCAGCGCGTCGATCTGGGTCTGCCGGATCACCGAGGCGGCGGCCACCAGCTGCTGCCCTTTGGCAATCGCCGCGACCTGCGCCGCCGGCTCCAGCAGCGCCGCCGAGCGCTCCAGCGTCGTCATGCGCTGGCCGAACTCCGAGTGGAAGAACTCTCCCAGCACCGACTGCTCGTCGGCGGAGAATTTGCCCTCGAGCGCCTTGGCCAGGCGGCGATGCAGGTCGCCGGCGTCGAACACCGCATTCGCCGTCGCTTCCCAGTGCTTGAGGAAAATCTCGTCGCTGGAGATCTCTTCGGTCCGCGCCGAGGCGGCAATGGCAGCGCCGAACTGGGTGAACACGACATCGAGCGCGGTGGCGCGCATCAGTTCGGCCACGGCGAGTTGCTGGCTTTGCGCCTGGACGGGAGCGGCGACGGCGAAGGGCGCAGCGATCGGCGCCAACAACAGGGCCACCATCGCGAGCGATCGGATCAGCATCTCACGGCCCCTCCTTGATGCTGCCAGCCTAGCGCAGCGGTGCCATTATCGCCAAGGCGGCGCACGATTTCCGCACAGAACTTGCCCCGGCGCGCCCCGCCGCTGCTAAACTCCAGCACAAACAATGGAGTGCTTGCCATGCAGTACACGCGCCTGGGCCATAGCGGCCTCGAAGTCAGCCGGATTTGCCTGGGCTGCATGTCGTTCGGCAACCCCAAGCAGGGCTCGCACGAGTGGACGCTCGACGAGGCGCAAAGCCGTCCGATCCTGCGTGCGGCGTGGGAGGCCGGGATCAATTTCTACGATACGGCCAATGTCTATTCGCTCGGTTCGAGCGAGGAGATCGTGGGCAAGGTGCTGCTCGAACTGGCGCCGCGCGACGAGCTGGTGATCGCCACCAAGGTGCATGGCGAGATGCGCAAGGGGCCGAACGGTCACGGCCTCAGCCGCAAGGCGATCATGGCCGAGATCGACAACTCACTGCGCCGGCTCGGCACCGACTACGTCGATCTCTACCAGATCCACCGGTTCGATCCGGCAACGCCGATTGAGGAGACGCTGGAAGCACTTAACGACGTGGTGCGGGCAGGGAAGGCCCGCTATATCGGGGCTTCGTCGATGGCGGCGTGGCAGTTTTTGAAGATGCTGATGATGTCGGACCAGCATGGCTGGGCCCGGTTCGTTTCAATGCAGGACCAGCTCAACCTGATCGAGCGGGAGGAGGAGCGGGAGATGCTGCCGCTTTGCATCGACCAGGGGATCGGGGTTATCCCCTGGTCTCCCTTGGCGCGCGGGCGGTTGGCGCGGCCGTGGGGGGAGAGCACGGAGCGGATGGAGACCGACATCTACGGTAAGACCTTGTATTTGCGGGACGAAGCGGCGAACCAGGCGATCAACGCGGTGGTTGGTGAGATCGCCAAAGCGCGCGGGGTGAAGATGGCGCAAGTGGCGCTCGCCTGGGTGCTGCAAAAACAACCGGTTAGCGCCCCAATCGTCGGGGTGACCAAGCTCGCGCAGCTCGAAGATGCGGTGGCGGCGCTCGATGTGGGGCTCAGTGCCGACGAGGTGGCCCGGCTCGAGGCGCCGTATCACTCGACGGGGGCGCAGAGCTTCCGCTAGGTTGCGTCGGGGTAGAAGAGCAGGGTTTGGTCGTGACAAAGCACAGCAAAAGTCTGTCCGTAGGCCATGGACTTCTGCCGGTGATCGTCGGTCTGGCTGCGATCCTGCTGCCGGCGAGCGTGTTGGCGAAGGATGGGGCGACCGCATCGATCTGTGGCATGGCGGCGGCATCGCAGTTTGAAGCCGGCTACGCGGGGTTCGGACGCGAGCTCAGCCAGATCGATACCGCCATCGCTATTCCGGCCTGCGAGGAAGCAGTGAAGGCGACGCCGGATGCGATCGCCAACAAGGCATGGCTGGCGCGAGCGCTGTTGGCCAATGGCGAGACAGACGCGGCGCTGCCGCTGCTCGAGGAGGCGGTTGCCGCCGACAGTCCGCTGGCGCGGCAGCTGTTGGGCGATGTGCTGTTCGGCGATCTGGGCGATGGCAGCAGGGACGATTATGCGCGCGCCGTCGAAGTGACACGGCCGGCGGCGGAGGCAGGGTTCGCGCCGGCGCAGCTCAGCCTCGGCTATGCCTATGACCTCGGGCGCGGGATCGACGAGGACGATGTGCTGGCCGCCGACTGGTACAAGCGTGCCGCCGATCAGGGCGAGCCGCGGGCCGCGGGCAATCTCGGCTACCTCTATCACGGCGGCTCGGGCGTTCCGCTCGACTATGAGCAGGCGAAGCACTGGTACGAGCTCGCCGCGGCGAAGAACGACGTCATCGGCATCTATGGCCTCGGGCAGCTCTATGAGTTCGGGCAGGGGGTGGAGATCGACTACGTCAAGGCGGCCGAGCAGTTCCGGCTCGGCTCCGACCTGGGCGATTCCTACGCGCAGAACGACTTGGGCTACCTCTACGATTCCGGGCTCGGGGTTACCGAGGACGCGGCCGAGGCGGCGCGCTACTACCAGATGGCAGCCGACCAGGGCTATCCGCTGGCCAGCGCTAACCTGGCGCAGCTGTACAGCACCGGTCGCGGCGTCGAGCGGGATTTCGACCGCGCCTTCGGGCTCTATTCGTTCGCTCACGACCAGGGCGAAATCGGCGGCACGGTGGGTCTCGCGCAGGCTTATCTCTACGGCGAGGGCGTTCCGCTCGATTACGCGCAGGCGCTGATCTACGCCGCGCAGGCGGCCGAGGCCGGAGCAAGCTACGGACAGACGACGCTTGGCAGCATCTATGCCGACGGGCTCGGCGTGCCGCGCGATTTCGCGCGCGCCATCGAGCTGTTCGACCAGGCGGCGGCGCAGGGCAACAGCTATGGCGAGAGCCGGGCCGCAGAAGTGCGGGCCGAGCAGGCCTGCGGGCTGATCGCGGCGTCGCCCTACGAAGCCGGGTTCGAGAGTACCGGCAAGCCGATCGAGCAGATCGATGCCGAGACCGCGGTCACCACCTGCGACAAGGCGATAGGTCTCGATGGCAACTCGCTCGAGAACAAGGCCTGGTACGCACGGGCGCTGATAGCAGCCGGCCGGCAGTCGGAAGCAGCGCCACTGCTCGAGGCGGCGACCCTGAGCGACTGGACGCCGGGCATGGTGCTGCTCGCCGATCTGCTGCTGTGGGGGCACGGGGTGGACGAGGATCCGGCCCGGGCCGTGGCGCTCTATCGGACTGGGGCAGCGCGCGACTTTCCGCCGGCCGAGTTCGGGCTGGGCGTCGCCTACCAGAACGGGCGCGGTGTTCCGGTCGATGCGACGCTGGCGGCGAAGTGGTACCGGGCGGCTGCCAAGCATGACATGCAGGCGGCAACCGACCGGTTGGCCGATCTCCAGCGGGGCCAGACAGAGCCGCAATACGGCACTGGTCGCGCTGGGCCGAAGAGCTAGCGTCCTCCTAGAGGCCAAGGGCAGTCGCCGCGGGGCGGATGAGGGTCTTTCTCCCCTCCCCCGCCACGCGGGGGAGGATCACCGCGCGGGCGGTGCTACACCGGCTCGCGGATGACCGAGGGGGCTGAGCGCTTTTCCTTGCCGTGGATGACGGCTTCGATGTTGTTGCCGTCGGGGTCGAAGACGAAGGCGGCGTAGTAGCCGGGGTGGTATTTCCGCTCGCCCGGGCCGCCATTGTCGGCGCCGCCGGCTTTCAGCGCGGCTTCGTAGAACCGCTTTACCATCGCTTCGTCGCGCGCCTGGAAGGCGAGGTGGACTTTGGAGATGTGCTGCCCAGGTCCGGGCTGGCTGATATAGAGCTCGTCGGCCTGGAAGGCGTAGGACGAGCGGTTGCCGGGCGGCAGTTCGAGGGCTTCGAGCACGGCGGAGTAGAAGGTCGCGGCCTTGTCGAGGTCGGCGACGTTGATGTGCACGTGATCGATCAAGCGTCCGGCGTGGAACTGCATTCAGGCCTCCTTACTCACTGAGGCGCGAAAGTGAACATAACGAGAACGACGTGTCAATCACGGGCCAATGAAAAGCCGGCCGCCTGGTGGGACGGCCGGCTCGAAAATGTCAGCGACAGAAACCTTACTCGGCCTTGTCGGCGCTGTCGGAATTGAGCTGGCCGTACTTCTCGACGCCGATCGAGTTGAGCAGCTGCAGTTGGCTCTCGAGGAAGTCGATGTGGCCTTCCTCGTCGGCGAGCAGCTCTTCAAACAGGTTCTTCGACACGTAGTCGCCCAACGACTCGCAGAGCTCGCGCGAGGCCTTGTAGGCCTTGCGGGCGTCATACTCGCCGGCGAGATCGCACTCGAGCACTTCCTTGATGGTCTGGCCGATGCGGAGCGGCGCGACGCGCTGCAGGTTGGGGTGGCCTTCGAGGAAGATGATGCGCTCGATCAGCTTGTCGGCGTGGTGCATCTCTTCGATGGACTCGGCACGTTCCTTGGCAGCGAGCTTGGTGTAGCCCCAGTCGGACAAGATGCGAAAGTGCACCCAATACTGGTTCACGGCCCCGAGTTCGAGGAACAGAGCCTCGTTAAGCCGCTCGATGACCTGTGCTTCGCCTTTCATTCCGACCTCCTTGGCGCTTGCGACGCATGGCCGAAAGCCGCCCGTGCACAGGAGGTGCCTCGGCGGATTTTTCGGCCAATTGGAGGTGGTACTCTTCCGTTACCGTGATGATAATGTCCACCACATTCGGAACGCAGCCGGCGCATTTGCAGCGCTTCTGGAGCTCCCGATAAACCATTGCCGGAACGATGATCTGCCAGGGATCCTCACGCAACAGCCCGATGATGATCTGCTTGATCTCCCTGTCGGTGATCACGTTGCACTGGCAGACAAGCATGGGCAGAAAGGGCGTCGGCTGTGAGGGTCGGGCGGCATAGAGCGCCGCCGAAACCTGATTGTCAATGTCAGATAATGCCGCAGCATGAATCACGAAACCATCGCCGTCCCCGTGCGTATCTGTTCGGGCACTCGTAGGGTCTCTTGCATGTCGTTCTCTCTCGTCGGCCTCCTCAACTTCGCCAGCCCGAAGGATCGCCGGTCGCGCCGTCTCGCCGCCGGTCTTGCCTATGGTGACAGGCCCAAGCAGCGGCTCGATATCTATGGGCCGGTAGCTGCCGCAGGACCGGTGCCGGTGGTGGTGTTCATATACGGGGGCGCCTGGAACGAGGGTGACCGGCGCGATTTCGCCTTCGCCGCGCGATGGCTTGCAGCGCTCGGCTATCTGGTGGTGGTGCCGGACTATCGGGTGCTGCCGGAGGTGGAGTATCCGGTGTTTCTCGAGGACTGCGCGGTAGCAGCGCGCTGGACGCTCGAACACGCTGCCGAATTCGGCGGGGATGAGAAGCGGCTGGCGCTGCTGGGGCACTCGGCCGGTGCGTATAACGCCGTGATGCTGGCGCTGGAGCCCGCCTATGGGGTGGCCGGCGCGATCCGCTCAGTAGTCGGACTGTCCGGTCCCTATGACTTCCACCCGTTCGACGTGCCGATCGCCATTCGCACCTTCAGCGGGGCTGCCGACCAGCTGAAGACGCAGCCGGTGAACCTCGTCACCGGGGCGGCGCCGCCGATGTTCCTGGGTAGCGCCGACGGCGACACCGTCGTGGGTCCGCACAATACGGTGGCGCTGGCGCGGCGGCTGCGCGAGCACGGCGTGATGGTGGTGGAGCGGCACTATCCGCGTTTCACCCACCCTTCGACCTTGCTGGAACTGGGGAGCCTCCTCACCCGCCGGTCCAGCCTCGCCGGAGAGGTCGCAGGTTTCCTCGAGCGCACATTGCGGCTGGCGCGACGGGACGGCAACGCTATGATCGGAGCGGGTGAGCAGGGAGTGACGCGATGAGTGGGCTGCGGTTGAGTTTGCTGCAACGAGCTCTGGTGGGCGGCGCCGTGCTGGCGCTCGGGCCCGGCATGGCCCCGGCGTTCGCCACCGAGTTGTTCGATGCCTGTGCTGCCAAGGCGGCGAGCCAGTACGAGACGGGCTATGCCGAAACGGGGATGGACAGCAGCGCCATCGATACGGCGGCAGCGATCGAAGCCTGTACCGCCGCGCTGGCCGAAGCTCCGGAATCGGCGCCGCTGAAGGCCTGGCTCGGCCGGGCCTATGACGCATCCGGCGACTCCGCACAGGCCGTGACCTATCTCGAGCCGGCGGCGACTGCCGGCAATCCGCTGGCCCAGACCTTGTTCGGTGACATCCTGATCGTCGGGCAGGGGATCGAGCAGGACATGACCCGCGGCGCCGAGCTGTTGAAGCTTGCCGCTGATGCCGGTTTCGCCCCGGCCGAGGACAGCTTGGGGCTCTCCTATGATTACGGCGAGGGCGTTGCGCAGGACTATGCCGAGGCGGCGCGCTGGTATCGTCGCGCCGCCGAGCAGGGCTTGCCGCGCGCCATGGCCAATCTCGGTTCGATGTATGCCGACGGGCTGGGGCTCGATCGCGACCTGGTCGCCGCTTCCGCCTGGTATCAGCGGGCTGCCGATCGCGGCGATGCCCGCGCGCAGTTCAATCTGGGCAAGCTTCAGGAGACCGGGGCGCTGGGCGAGGCGGATTACGAGCGGGCGGTAGCGCTCTACCAGGCTTCGGCCGACCAGAACTACGCGCTGGCCATCAACGCGCTGGGCTATCTCAAGCAGAATGGCTACGGCACCAAGCCCGACCTCGAGGGCGCAGTGGCGCTGTACCAGCGGGCGGCCGACCAGGGGATCGCGCAGGCGCAGTTCAACCTGGCGCTGCTCTATGAAGACGGCGTGGGCGTAGCGCAGGATTCCGCCCTGGCCAGGCAGTACTACCGCCAGGCCGCGCAGAACGGCAATGCGGATGCGGCGGCCAACCTGGGGCTGATGTATCTCGATGGCCATGGCGGCGTGCTCGACTACGGCAAGGCGCTGAGCTTCACGCAACAGGCGGCCGACCAGTACAACCCGGTGGGGCTCAACAATCTCGGCCATCTCTACGAGAATGGGCTCGGGGTGACGCTGGATACCACGAGGGCGCTGGAGCTCTACCAGCAGGCGGCCGAACTCGGGTATCAGCCGGGGGCGGACAATCACCGGCGCCTGGAAGCGACGCTGCAGGCGCCGACCGAGACGCCGACGGTGAAGACCTATCCCAAGAGCAAGATCGACAACTAGCTAGGGCTGCCTAGCCGTTCGTCCCCGCTCGTTGAGAGTGGGTCCAACTGGGGTGCCCCGAGCCGTTGCGGCAAAGGGAGCGCTCATGCAGTGTTCGTGCTGCATCACGCTGGAGTCGGTTGTTGTTCCCCTGGATATCAGACGTCTTGTCGCCGGCGATCGGTGTGTTTCGGTTGCTCCGGTCGGACATGCTGCTGATCGCCTCCGGGGCGTGCCTGGCATTCTTCATTACGGTGCTGGGCATCCCGCGCGTTGCGCACCTCTTGCCAAAGGATCGCGGCCGCGCGTTTGCGGTCGATGCCGACAAGAGCGTCGGCAAGCCCATGGGGGCCGGCCTGTTCTTCGTCGCAGTGTTCGCGCTCGCGGTGTTCCTGTTCGTTCCGTGGCGGCTCGATGCGCTGCTGTTCGTCGGCGTCATGCTGCTCGCCTCGGTCATCGGGCTGGTGGACGACGCCACAGGCGGCCTGTCGGAATACCGGCTGGCCTTTCTCGATCTGCTGGTTGCCGGGCTATCGGCGTGGCTGCTGCTGAACGCAGAGGGGTCCCTGGCGCTCTGGCTGCCCCTCATCAGCGGATCCTTCGTGCTGCCGCCGTTTGCAGTCTTCCTGATTTTCACGGGGACGATCTGGATATCGATCAACGCGACGAACTGCAGCGACGGCGTCGACGGCCTGTCAGGCAGCCTGAGCGTGGTCTCCCTCGTGTTCCTGGCGTTCCTCCTCTACGGCGTGGTCGGGGACAAGGCGACCGCTGAATACCTGCTGATCCCGTTCGATCCGCGCGCCGGCCTGTGGGCGAGCCTCGCCTTCATCATGGTGGGGTGCGTTGCCGGTTACCTCTGGCACAACGCCCCGCCGAGCAGCGTGCTGATGGGGGATGCGGGGTCACGCCCCCTGGGCCTGCTGATCGGCGTTTTGGTCTGTGCGAGCCACAATGTGCTGCTCATCGTGGTCGTCGGGTTCGTCATCCTTGCCAACGGTTCGACCGGTATCGCCAAGGTCGCTCTGAAGCGGTTCTTCAAGGTGCTGGTGTTTGGGCGCGTGCGGTTTCCGCTGCACGATCATTTTCGCAAGGAGGTCGGCTGGACCGGGTCGCAGGTGCTGGTGCGCTTCGTCATCGCCCACCTGATCGTCTCGGCGATCCTCTACGCTGTGTTGCTCAAGGTGCGCTAGCGCGGTCGGCTCGTCAGCTGTGTTCCTTCTCGCGCCGGCTCGCCAGCACGGCGATGGACGCCGCGACGCGGTGGGCGGTGGAGAAGAACTCGCGGTGGATGAGGAAGCCGACCGTCACGACGCTGGCGGCAACGGCAAGCCACTCGTTGGCGAACCAGGCGACCATCGGCACGGCGAAGTAGTAGGCACGAATGCCGTTGTTGAAGTTCTTGGCCGCGAGCGTGTTGAGCTGGGCGATGCCGTCGATCTCGTCGCGGGCGACGTGCTCGGAATGCTCGATGGCGCCGAGCAGGATGCAGAAGTGGTTGAATTGGCGCAGCGCCAGGGTGAAGGCGAAAAAGCTCAGCACGAAGATGGCGAGCGTCGCGAACAGGTGGATCTGCACGTCCTGGGTGCTGTAGCTGGCCTTGAGGCCGACAGTCGACAGCGTGTCGGTGAGCGCCGTCAGGTTGCCGAAGGCGGTGAACACCGCCAGCACCAGCAGCACCGAAGTGGAGGCGAGAAAGCTCACCGAGCCCATCAGGTTGCCGGCGAGGATGGCATCGAGCGGGGTGTCGCGCTTTACCGCGTTCGCCACCCAGCGCCGCCGTTGCATCGACATGATCACCGATAGCGAGGGGCGGTGCCGCTCCAGCAGCGGGACGCCATAGTTATAGGCGAACCAGCAGAAGAGCGGAAAAAGTGTCGCAAACAGCGTCATGGCGCGCCGGAGCCCTCGGAGATTCGGGTGCTCCTTTATAGCGCCACCGACGCCGTTGGCGACTGGCTCAGATGAACGGCGGAGACAGCATCGAAACGAAGCGCATGCCTTCGTTGCGGTCCGCCGGCGCGTCGCTGGGCAGCGGCCACTTGCCATCCAGCACCGCGGCATCGCGCTCGGTGCGGGTCAGGCGCCATTCAGGACCGAAGAACGGCTTCTGGCGATCGTCGCCCGGCGGCAGGTCGTCGCGCGGGGTCAGGATTCCGACAAAGTGCAGCACGTCATCACTCCTCGTTTTGGTCGGCCCCGCCGCCCACAGGGGGAGGCGGCAGGGCCGCATTGCCCGCCAGGAGAAGGGAGGAGGAGACCCCCGGCGTATGCGAAGTAGAATAACAAAGACTATCGGATTGGTCGAGAATTGAGATGCCAAATCGCGGGCGTGAGGGGGAAGCGATTTGCGTGGGGGTTGGGGCAGGTAAAATAGGGCGGCGCGGCCGGTGGTAGTGGACCCCCACCCCTGTCCCCTCCCCGCAAGGGGGAGGGAGACCCTCACACTGATGCCGGCGTTTCGTCTCCCTCCCCATTCTTAGGGGGAGGGGACCGGGGGTGGGGGTCGGCTCGCACCGGCCTGTCGACACGCGCTCTACAAGGTGCGCGCGTAGCGCATGAATATCTGTTGGATTTCGTTCATCACAGCCTCGGACAGCTCGATATCTGCGGCAGCTATGTTGACCTTTAGCTGGTCCATGGTGGTAGCGCCGATGATCACCGAGGTCATGAACGGCTTGGTCAAGCAGAAGGCGATGGCCATCTGGTTGACGTCGAGCCCGTGCTTTTCGGCGAGCGCGATGTAAGCCCGGATCGCCGGCTCGGTGTACTGGTTGTTGCGGTAGGCGGAGCCGGCAATAGCGCCGCGCGTCCCCGCCGGCAGCACGCCGCCGAGGTACTTGCCGGAGATGGCGCCCGCCGCCAGCGGCGAATACGCGAGGAGCCCGACATCCTCGTGGAAGGCCAGTTCCGCCAGGTCCATGTCGTAGTAGCGGCGCAGGAAATTGTATTCGTTCTGAATGGTTTGCACCCGCGGCAGGCCCAGCTCCATCGAGAGCTTCAGGTATTGCATGGTGCCCCAGGCGCTCTCGTTGGAGAGGCCGAAATGCAGGATCTTGCCCTCGCGCACCAGCTCGCCCATCACCTGCAGGACCTCGAGCATGTTGGGGAGTACGGCCTCCCGGTCCTGGAGGTAGGGGTTGTAATCCCACGAGCCCTCGAAGTGGTAGTGCCCGCGGCGCGGCCAGTGGATCTGGTAGAGGTCGATGCGGTCCGTCTGCAGGCGCCTGAGGCTGCCTTCCACCGCTTCGCGCACGCTCGGGCCATCGATGCCGCGACCGTTGCGCACCCAGGGGCGGCCGCCACCGGCGACCTTGCTGGCGAGGACGATCTTGTCGCGCTTGCCGGTCTTTTTGAACCAGGTGCCGATGATCTCCTCGGTCTTGCCGTAGGTCGAGGCATCGGGGGGCACGGCGTACATTTCGGCGGTGTCGAAGAAGTTGATGCCGTGCTCGATGGCGTAATCCATCTGCGCGTGGCCCTCGGCCTCGGTGTTCTGCTTGCCCCAGGTCATGGTGCCCAAGCAGATTTCGGACACCGAGATGTCGGTGCGGCCAAGTGTCTTCATCTTCATCGGAAAAGCCCCTCGAATGCGGCGCGCACCCTAAGTGGCGATACCGGCTGAGACAATCCCTCCGATGGTTCGAGCCGAGGTTGCGCCGGGGGCGAGGATCGGAGAGATTGCGCGCGACACTTCAAGGATATTGCCCGTGCCCAAGCTGACGCAGCTGCTCGCCGCCCTTTGCCTCATACTAGGCGGTTTATCTGCTGGCCCGGCGCAGGCGCAATCCGACCCCGACATCGCGCGGCTGGGCAAGATGAGCCTCAAGGAACTGGCGGAGTTCATCGGTGCCGTTACCCGCTCGGTCGGGCAGGACACGATCAAGCTGCAGCCGGCGGCGCAGAGCAATGACTGCGCCGAGCTGATCCGGGCAGCGAACTCGTTTGCGCTGGGCTATCGCCTGCTGGACGAGGCGGACGCGGCGCTGATCGGCAAGCCGGCAAAGGACGTGCTGGTGCTGAAGTCGCATATCGTGCAGTCGCGGGTCATCACCTTTGCCGCCCGGGTCCGCGCCGAGGAGTGGCTGAGCCGCCGCTGCGTCGGCTTTCAGATGCCGGCCGACAAGGCGAGCGAACCGCGTTATGCGGTGCCGGTGAAGATCCAGACGGCCGAATATACCGAGGCGGTGATCGAGGCGCGGGACGCCGCCGAAGCCAACCTCGCGGCCGCAGTGGCGGCCGGAATCAGCCGTAAGTGCCCGCAGGTGATCTCGGCCATGCAGTCGATCCAGCTGTTCGTGCCCTATCTCGAAAAACTGGGCAAGGACGTCGCCAAGCGCCCGGAAGCGCTGGGTCCGCGCGCCAGCCGGCGTGGTCTCGAAGTGGCACGCAGCCAGCTGGTCGCCGCCGGCAACAAGCTCTATCGCGAACTCGGGGTGGGGTGCCGGGCCACGGCCCCGCCCGAGGCGGAAGCCCCCTCGGACGGTGCGGCTCCGCCCGCCGGAGAAGACGCGCCGCCCGCCGCCCAGTAGGGCATCCGCACCGCTGGTCAAAAAACTGTCACGCTGATCGCTTTTTGCCTTGAGGTAAGCCGGATCACCCCCTATATACCCCCTGCGTCGGCGGCGATGGTCGCACTCGAAAGACGCAAAAAGCCAAGGCTTTGATATCTGACGCGGGGTGGAGCAGCCCGGTAGCTCGTCAGGCTCATAACCTGAAGGTCACAGGTTCAAATCCTGTCCCCGCAACCAAAGCTTGGCATTGGAAAACCCCGCGAAAGCGGGGTTTTTCGTTTCTGGGCCGTACAAGTCGGCAGGGGAACAGCGGATCCGCTCAAGCTCCGGCCTGGCGGCTGCTTCCAGCCACATCGCGACTGCTACTGCGCCGGGGTCGGGATGGCCGAGGGCGCGATCGTCGATATAGCTCGAGCGGCCGCGGCGCGACTGCATCGCGGCGGTGCCGGCTGCTCCGTCGCGCGCTGCTTGTGCGGCTGCGTCGAGCTGGTCGGCGATGCTGCCAGTGGTCATCGCAGTGGCGGCGGGGATGAGGGCGTCCAGCATGGTGTGGTCGTCAGCGTCGGCGCGCCGCCCAGGCGATGGCGGTGAGGAAGGTGCCACAATAGGCGCGCTCGACGATGACGCCGCGCTGGCGCAGCAGCTGCAGCGAGGTCGGCGCGTACCAGTGTGTTCTGGTTGCCGAGCAAGGCCAGCCCGGGATGGAGGGCCGCGAGGCCTTCGAGCGACTGACGGACGATCGAAGGAATATCGTTGATGAGCTTCCTCATCGCCTGTCCTCCCGGAACCCCGCGCCGGGGCGGCGCAGATTCATGCAGCACGACACTGGCGATGTCTGCACGATCGGGGTTCAGGAGGAAAGGGCCGAGAGGTTAGGCGGCAGCGGCCTGCTGGCGCTCTAGCGGATAGCCATCCGCCTCGTAAAGGGCGCGGATGGCGTTGCCATCGAAGCGACGTCCGTCGACCTCGAGGAAGGTGCCGATCAGCCAGGCTGCGGGGCGGTCTTCCACGATGTACTGGATGGCCTCGGCGGCCGTCTTGAAGCGGCGATACTGCTCCCGGGCCGACTTGGCGTAGCGGCGGCTGGGATAGAGCTCGGCGGAGGCGGTGTAGCTGAAGTTTTCCAAGTCGTGTCCTTTCGGGGCGATGAGCCGCGGAGGCGGCCGGTGGGTTTGCGTTGCAGCGGGTAATCGCCGCTCCGGTAGAGGCGCGCCAAGGCGCTACCGGCATAGACGCGGTCTCCGACCCGTAGGCGGGCGCCGCGCAGGCTGATGGGTGCAACTTCCTCGAAGGCGAAGCGCAAGGCGTGTGCCGCGACCCGGAAAGCCCGAGGGCCCTGGGCCGTGGCAGTTTGCCAGTCGCGACCGAGATAGAGCTCGGCGCGAGCCTGGTAGTTCAGATGTGCCATGTGTTCTCTTGTGGGCCGGTCATCGTCAGATGCGGGCCTCTCGTTGAACGCCTCAACCGAAACCGGGAGACGTGTGCCGGGCCTGCCTTGACGGTAGGCCCGGCGGATCGATCAGGCGAGCTGAAGGTTGGTCGCGGACAGCTTGCCGTCCCGGCCGCTCTCGAGGTCGTAGGTGACCTTCTGGCCTTCGGCCAGGCCCATGATGCCGGCTGCTTCCAGCGCGGTGGCGTGGACGAATGCGTCCTTGCTGCCATCGGCCGGAGCGATGAAGCCGAAGCCCTTGGTGGAGTTATAGAATTTCACGGTGCCATTGATCATGACGGTTTACTTTCGATTGTGAGGGGACGCCCGGCGGGCGAACGCACTCGTTCCTCCGGCGCAACACGCGCAGGGGGTCTAGACGTTCGCAATTCAGGGGAACCAAACAACCGGCAAGCCGGCAGATCAGAAGCCAAAGATGGCCGTAACGTATGGCGGCTATATAGGGATGAATTGCGCCGAGAACAAGGTGGCGCCGGAATTAGGGTCGGACACGCTCACCGTGCTTCGGCCAGGCCAGCTGCGCACCATTTACTACTTCGATGCGGCACGGGCATCGACAGCTTTATCAGGCGCGACGCTGTCAATATCGCCGCGTCGCTCTCTGTGCGAAATCGTACACAGTCTTGCTTAAATGCAGGTTGGCTATTGGCTTAGATCATTGTAATAAACTGCAATGCAGAGTGTTCATGTGTGCGGCATGAGCGTGCATCTAAGCTTTTAGATGAAGTATTTGTACGAAACCGTACGCCCGATACTTGCGATCCGGAGGCTTTCGTGGCGACGAAGGACGAGAAGCTCTCACTCAATGCCCTAATCGCCATGGTTGTCGGGTCGATGGTAGGGGCAGGGATTTTTAACCTGCCCGGCCGCTTCGGCGCGGCCACCGGTCCATTTGGGGCGATCATCGCCTGGGCGATCGCTGGCACCGGCATGTATATGCTGGCGCGCGTCTTCCAGACGCTGGCCGAGAAACGCCCCGACATCGACTCCGGCGTGTTCGCCTACGCCAAGGCCGGCTTCGGCGACTACATGGGGTTCCTGTCGGCCTTCGGCTATTGGCTCGGCAGTTGCCTTGGCAACGTCTTCTACTGGGTGCTGATCGGCTCGACGCTCGGCCGGTTCTTTCCCGAGATTTTCGGCGATGGCAGCAGCATCATCGCGATCATCGTTTCGCTGGTCGGCATCTGGGCCTTCCATTTCATGATCCTGCGCGGCGTCCAGCAGGCCGCCTTCATCAACACCGTCGTCACCATCGCCAAGCTGGTGCCGTTGGTGGTGGCGCTGCTGATCATGATCTTCGTGTTCAACTACCAGCAGTTTTCCGAGAACTTCTTCGGTGGCGCGGACATGCCGGAGAAATCCCTGGTCGACCAGGTGCGCGACACCATGCTGATCACGGTGTTCGTGTTCCTCGGCATCGAGGGGGCCAGCGTTTACTCCCGCTTCGCCAAGAAGCGCGCCGACGTCGGCACCGCCACGATCCTCGGGTTTGTCGGCGTTACCGGCCTGATGGTCGCGATCACGCTGTTGCCCTATGCCGCCATGCCGCAATCGACGATTGCCGGCCTGCAGCAGCCCTCGCTCGCCGGCACGCTGGAAGAGATCGTCGGCCATTGGGGGGCGGTGTTCATTTCCATCGGCGTACTGATCTCGGTGCTGGGCGCCTATCTCGCCTGGTCGCTGATCTGCGCCGAAGTGCTGTTCGCGGCGGCCAAGTCCAAGGATATGCCCAAGCTGTTCGCGGCGGAGAACGCCGACAAGGTGCCGGCCAACGCGCTGTGGCTCACCAACATCGTCGTCTCGCTGTTCGTGATCTCGACCTATTTCTCGCAGGATGCCTTCAACTTCATGCTCGACATGACGAGCGTGACGGCGCTGCTGCCCTACCTGCTGGTGGCGGGCTATGGCGTGCTCATCGCCCGGCGTGGCGAGGGCTACGAGGCCAATTCGAAAGAGCGTGGATGGGACCAGGTCGTTGCCTGGATCGCGGTGATCTACACACTCGTCATGTTCGTAGCGGCCGGGCTCAAATACGTGCTGCTGCTGGCGGTGCTGCTGGTGCCGGGCACCGTGCTCTACTTCTGGGCGCGGCGCGAACAGAAGCTCAGGCTCTTCACCCCCGTCGAGCTCGTCGTCTTCGGCGTCACCCTCATCGCAGGCGCCGTCGGGGCGTGGGGCCTGCTGACCGGCACTATCACACCATGATCCTCGAAAGGTCCACGGCTATGAGCACGGAAACCTCCTTCGGCGTCCACTCCGAAGTCGGCCAGTTGCGCAAGGTGATGGTCTGCGCGCCGGGGCGGGCGCACCAGCGGCTCACCCCCAGCAACTGCGACCAGTTGCTGTTCGACGATGTGCTGTGGGTGGATGTGGCCAAGCGCGACCACTTCGATTTCATCACCAAGCTCAGGGATCGCGGCGTCGACGTGGTCGAGATGCACAATGCGCTGGCCGAGACGGTGGCCATTCCCGAGGCGAAGAAGTGGATCCTCGACAATCAGGTGGTGCCGAACCAGGTGGGCCTGGGGCTGGTGGACGAAGTGCGCTCCTACCTCGACGGGCTGTCCCACCGCGAGCTGGCGGAGACGCTGATCGGCGGGCTCTCGACCGAGGAGTTCCCGGACACGCATGGCGGGGAGACGATGGCACTGGTGCGCGATGCCGCGGGAGTCAACGAGTACCTGCTCCCGCCACTGCCCAACACGCTCTACACCCGCGACACTACCTGCTGGATCTATGGCGGGGTGACGCTCAATCCGCTGTACTGGCCGGCGCGGCACGAGGAGACGATCCTCACCGCCTCGATCTACAAGTTCCACTCCGATTTCGCCGGCAAGGTGAATGTCTGGTGGGGCGATCCGACCGAGGATTGGGGGCTCGCGACGCTCGAAGGCGGTGACGTGATGCCGATCGGCAAGGGCAACGTGCTCATCGGCATGAGCGAGCGCACCTCGCGCCAGGCGATAAGCCAGCTCGCAGCGAAGCTGTTCGAAAGGGGGGCGGCCCAGCGGGTGATCATCGCGGCGATGCCCAAGCTCCGCGCTGCGATGCACCTCGATACGGTGTTCACCTTCGCTGACCGCGACTGCGTGCTGATCTACCCCGATATCGTCAACCCGATCGAATGCTTCTCCTACCGGCCGGACGGCAAGGGCGGGCTCGAGCTCAGAAAGGACAAGGGGCTGATCGAAACTGTGTCCGAGGCATTGGGCATCAAGAAGATGCGCGTCGTTGAGACCGGCGGCAACGCCTACATGCGCGAGCGGACGCAATGGGATAGCGGCGCTAACCTCGTCTGCGCCTCGCCTGGCGTGGTGTTCGCCTATGACCGCAACACTTACACCAACACGCTCCTCAGGCGCGAAGGCATCGAGGTGATCACCATCTCGGGGGCCGAGCTTGGGCGCGGCCGCGGCGGCGGGCATTGCATGACCTGTCCGATCTCGCGCGACGCGGTCGACTTCTAGGCAGAAGAGACCGAGATGCAGAGCATTTCTCTCGAGCAAGCGTCGGAGGCCTATCGGGCAGCGATGCATCAGGCGGTGCGGAAATATGCGCTGGTCTACATCGCCGAGGGCATGCTGCTGATCATCGCCGGGCTATTGGCTGTGCTCTATCCGCTGTTCGCCGGGGCGGCCGTCGCCGTGCCGCTCGGCTGGCTGCTGATCTCGGCGGCCGTGCTGCAGGGGATCGCGCTGTTCGGCACGCGGCAGATGCCGCATTTCAGCATGCAGTTGCTTTCGATCGTCATCGCGCTGCTGGTCGGCTTCCTACTGCTGCGCAACCCGCAGCAGGCGCGGGAGGTGATCACGCTGCTGGTGATCGTGTTCCTGATGGTGCAGGGCGTCGCCCGGCTGACCTTCGGCCTCACCATCCGGCCGTTCGAGAACTGGCTGTGGGTGGTGCTCAGCGGGGTGCTCGGGGTCGCGCTGTCGCTGCTGCTCATCGCCGGCCTGCCGGAGCCGCCGGTCTGGGTCATCGCCCTGTTCGTCGGGCTCGAACTGATCGGGGAAGGGGGCGCCATCCTGGCACTCGCCTGGAAAGTGGTGGTGCCCGGGGGCGCCGAACCCTCAACGCCCTCCATGTGACCAATAGGAGATGCAGATGACCTCGAACTTCTGGGAATTCCTCTGGCTGATCGCGATCAGTTTCTTCCTTCTGTCCTACCTGATGGTGCTGGTGCGCATCGTCGTCGACCTGTTCCGCGACAACACCATGGGCGGCTTCGCCAAGGCGCTGTGGATCATCGCCCTGCTGGTGGTGCCGCTGCTGACGGCGCTGGTCTACATCATCGCGCGGGGTCGCGGCATGGCGCAGCGGCAGATCGCCGATGAGCAGCGGCTCAAGTCGCAGGCCGATGCCTATATCCGCGAGGTCGCCAATACCTCGCCGGCCGACCAGATCGCGCGGGCCCGGTCGCTGCTGCGCGAAGGCGCGATCACCGAGGCCGAGTTCGCCGAGCTCAAGGCGGCGGCGCTGGCGCACTGACTGTGGTCGACTCGACATCCGGCTCCGAAGCGGCGTCAGGGCCGCCCGGAGCGGAGCAGGACCCGATCCAGGCGACGCTTGCGGAGATGATCGCCAAGCTCCGCAAGGTGGCGGCGGAGCCGGATGCGCAGATCACCTGCGACGGGCTGATCGAGCTGATCGGCATCCACTCGCATGCCCTGGCGCTGCTGGTGTTCTCGCTGCTGAACCTCTTGCCCGCCCCGCCCGGCTACAACTTCGTCGTGTCGCTTGTGATCCTGGCCTTCGCCATCCTGATGCTGCTGCACAAGCCGATCTACCTGTGGCGCTGGTTCGGGGAACGGAAGCTGCCACTGAAGCCGCTGCTCAAACTGATGGACATCCTGGCGCGCATCGCAGATGGCTTGGGCAAGATCTCATCGCCGCGGCTGTTGGTGCTGTCGAGCCGGCCCGTTCTGCCGGTGCTCGGGCTGTTCAACGTGCTCATGGCGGTGGTGATGCTGCCGCCAATCCCGTTCTGCAACATGCTGCCGTCGCTGGCGGTGGCGATGATCAGCGCAGGCATCCTCAACCGCGACGGCTGGCTGATTCTCGGCGGCATCCTCGTCGGCATATTGGGGGTGATCGCCGTCATCATCGCCATCTGGGCGATCATCGTGGTGTTCTGGGCGATCGATACGGTGGTCTAGCGCGCCGGGATGGCAGCGATCGGCGCGGCGGGGCGCGGCCAGATCACGCCGCGAAAGTACGGTGTGTCGAGCCCTGGAAATGGGCTTCCATCGCGGCGATGGCGCCGGGGATATCGTGCTGTTCCAGGGCGGCGATGACGCGCATGTGCTCATCCACCGTATCGACGAGATAGCCGCGGAAACCTGGGCGGCGGTGGACGCGCTGCGCCATGCGGATATTCTCCTGCAGGCGCTCATGCGTGTCGAGGATGGCGCGGTTGCCGAGTGAGGCGACGATCTCGCGGTGCATGCGCATGTCGAGTTCGAGGAACGGTGTGTGCGCCGTCTCGAACGGGCTGCCGTCGGTCAGGCTGGTGCGGCACTTCTCGTGGTTGGCTCGCATCTCGGCCAGCCAGGCGTCCGAGACGGTGTCGCCAAAACTCTTCAGCGCAAAGATCTCGATCATGATGCGGAACTGGTAGTTCTCGCGGATGAACGCCACCTCCGGGTAGACGATCTTGATACCGGCGCGCGGCTTGATCTCGACGAGCCCGAATTCTTCCAGCAGCACCAGTGTTTCGCGCAGCGGTGACAGCGACAGGCCGAGCAGGTCGCAGAGCTCGGATTGGGTCACCACCATGCCGGCTTCGAGCGTGCCGTCATGCATCGCCTTGCGGAAGCGACGGTAACCTTCGTTGTCATTGCGGACGTCAGACATTTTCACCAGTGAATTGGTCGAGAAGTGTTTTCGCACTTTAGTATATCAACAGGCGATTTGGAAATCTCAGCAAAACGCCAGAGAACACAGGTTTCTGCGGAGCTCACGAGCGATCAGATGCGCGCCAAAGGACGGCATATCCTGCTCCTATGGCCCTCTGGTGCCTTGACTTGAGATATCATTGCCGCCAATTAATATCTCAACGGGAGGGGTCGCATGAAGCTGGTGATGGTGTCGGGCCGCTCGGTCGGGAGCTGCTAGGTGGCCGCGGTCGAGCTGAAGGATGTCCGGAAGTCGTTCGGGACGGTCGACGTCATCAAGGGCGTGGACCTGACGATCGACAGGGGTGAGTTCGTCGTCTTCGTCGGAGCTTCGGGCTCGGGCAAGTCGACGCTGCTGCGCATGATCGCCGGGCTCGAGACGGTGAGCGATGGCGACATCCTCATCGACGGCAAGGACGTGACCTTCGCCGAGCCGTCGGAGCGGGGCATCGCGATGGTGTTCCAGTCCTACGCGCTCTATCCGCACATGAACGTCTACGACAACATCGCCTTCAACCTGAAGCTGGCGCGCTTCGGCAAGGACGAGATCGACAAGCGGGTGAAGGAAGCGGCGCGCATCCTCAGGCTCAACGAGCTGCTCAGCCGTTCGCCGGCGCAGCTTTCGGGCGGGCAGCGGCAGCGTGTGGCCATCGGGCGCGCCATCGTGCGCAATCCCAAGGTGTTCCTGTTCGACGAGCCGCTTTCGAACCTCGATGCGGCGCTGCGGGTGCAGATGCGGCTCGAGATCGAGCGGCTGCACCGCGAACTCGGCACCACGATGATCTACGTGACTCACGATCAGGTCGAGGCCATGACGCTGGCCGACCGGATCGTGGCGCTCGATAATGGCCGCATTCAGCAGGTCGGGCCGCCGCTCGATCTCTATGCGCGGCCGAACAACCTGTTCGTCGCCGGCTTCATCGGCTCGCCGAAGATGAACCTGTTGCCAGCCAAGGTGCTGAGCACTGCAGGCGGCAAGGCAATGCTCCGGCTCGAGGCCAGCGCCGCGGCCAGGTTCGAGTTCGCTACCGGCAGCGCAGGCGCGGGCGATGCGGTCACCGTCGGGGTGCGTCCGGAAACGCTTGAAGTCGTCGCCGCGGGAGCCGCCGTTCCGGCCGGACTCACCGCGCTGCCCGCGAGGGTCGAGTCCGTCGAACGGCTCGGCAACATCACATACGCCTATCTCGATGGAGGAACGCCGGAGGTGATCACCGTGCAGGTGATGGGCCATTCCGACCTCGAGCCGGGGCAGGAGGTCCAGGTCGGGCTGCGGCCCGATCAGGTGCACGTCTTCGATGCGGCAGGCGCCGTCATGGCGTCGGCGGCCGGAAGATAAACTCGGCGAGAGGCCGGGACAAACAGGAGGAGAGACTATGCTTCGTACAAGGACCGCCGCGCTTGCCGGCGGCATCGCTATCGGCCTGATGGCCGGCGCGGCGATGGCCCAGGATGCGGTGACGCTGAACGTGTGGTCGGACACACCGCGCCTCACTATGTTCGATCTCTACGACAAGACCCACGACAACGTGACGCTCAATGTCACCACCGTCGCGCCGGCCGACCTGATCGCCAAGATCCAGCTCGCGCTGCAGGCGAAGAGCGAGATCCCCGACGTGATCTTCATGTCGGACATCGGCTACACGGCGCAGCTGTCGACCCGCCGCTCGAACTACCTGATGGACCTGACCGACAAGGTGCCGCAGGCGCTGCAGGACGAGTTCTATCCGAACGGCAACTCGCCGTGCCATGTGAACGGCAAGCTGCTGTGCATGCGCAACGACCTGGCGCACATGATCGTCTGGTACGACAAGCCGGCGATGGAAGCGCTCGGCAAGGCCGTGCCGACCACCTGGGAA
Organism: Devosia sp. P3_B2; assembly: GCF_056402875.1. Taxonomy (NCBI): domain Bacteria; kingdom Pseudomonadati; phylum Pseudomonadota; class Alphaproteobacteria; order Hyphomicrobiales; family Devosiaceae; genus Devosia; species Devosia sp. P3_B2. The sequence continues at coordinate 26,350 of NZ_JBFUGO010000021.1, forward strand.
GAGTTCCAGAAACTCGGCGAAGAACTGGCGCCGCAGGGCCTCAGCCTCGGCACCGGCGTTGAGAGCTACCCGCTCTATGCCATGCTGGTCTCCGATGGCTGCGACCTGGTGATGCCGGTCGAGGGCAAGGGAGATACGGTCAAGATCGACCTCACCACCGAGAAGTGCCTGAAGCCCGCCCGCATGGTTGACGCCATGCTGGCCAATGGCAGCCTGACCAAGGTCGGGCCATTCGAGCCCGATTTCGTCGCGCTCGCCAAGGGCGGCAAGATCCCGCTGATGATCGGGCCGACCTGGTTCGGCGAATACGTGATCAAGCCGACCTACGAGTGGCCGGCCGGTAAGCTCGCCGCTGCGGCTCCGCTGAAGTGGGACGACCAGACGCAACCGCTCACCTGGAGCTGGGGCGGTGGTACCTATGGCGGCTGGAAGGACACCGCACATCCGGCCGAGGTCGTCGATCTCGTGACCTGGATGGCAACCGACGTCGCCAACCAGACCGCGGCGGTAACGCTGCCGGGGCACCGGCCGTCGGCCGAGGCCTGGGGCGCCCGCCTTGCGAGCGATGCCTACTATGCCGATCCGAACGTCTTCCAGGTGGAAGCCGATGCGGCGGCGTTCAGCCACCCGGGCTATGTCAGCCTGCGCTTCACCGTGTCGGACGCCATCGCCAAGGTGGTGGTGCAGGGGCTGAGCAGCGGTGGCACGGTCGAGGGCGCCCTGCCGGCGCTGCAGACCGAGCTCACCAACCTCGCCAAGCTCAACGGCTACACCGTCGAGTAAGCAACAGCCTGGCTGGACGCGCTTTCGGGCGCGTCCGGCCGACCACTGCGGGGCATAAATGAGCGCGACAGCAATGGCGTCGGATGTGAGGGCGGCAGCGACTGACCGCGCCCGCAAGGAAAAGCAGAAGGCACGGCGCGACACGCGCATGTCGTACCTGCTGCTGGCGCCGTATATCATCCTGCTGTTCATGTTCGGGCTGTTCCCGATCGCCTATGCGTTCGGGCTGAGCTTCTTCGACACCATCGAAATGGTGTTCTGGGGGCTGACCAACTACCAGTTCGTGTTCGACGATTTCCGCGTGCCGGCGAGCGTCGTCAACGTCCTCACCTTCGTCGCCATCTGGGTGACGCTGACGGTGACCGGCGTCGCCGTGCTGTCGTTGATGCTGGACAGCATCAACAGGAAGACCGCCAACACGCTGCGGACGATTTATTTTCTTCCCGGCGCGGTGACCTCTTCGGCCATCGTGGTGCTGTGGCTGTTCGTGCTCGACCCCTCGGTCAGCCCGTTCCAGCCGGTGCTGCATGGGCTGGGCTGGGGGACGCGTGCCGATGTGATTTCAGGTATCGGGCTCGCCGGCGTGTTCGCCATCATGGCGTATTTCTCGGCTTCCGGTGGTTGGATCGTGGTGTTCGGCGGGGCGCTGTCGAGCCTTCCCACCGAGGTGATGGAAGCGGCGCGCATCGATGGGGCCAACCGGTTCCAGCTGGCGACGCGGATCAAGCTGCCGATGATCTGGCGCTCGCTGGTGCTGATGGGAATCCTGTCGCTGGCCGGCGGGTTGCAGCTGTTCGTCGAGCCGCAGTTGATGGGGCTCGCCGGCCCGCAATTCGCGCAGAATGACTGGTCGCTGAACCAGATGGCGTTCCAGTACGCGTTCCGGATGGGCGATTTCGGCGCCTCGGCGGCGCTCAGTACGCTGCTGGTCGGCTCGTCGATCGTCATCGCGCTGGTGATCGTCTTCGCCACCAAATTCTACAAGATCGATTGAGGGCACGATGAGCACCAGAACCGCACCGATGCGCCTCAACCTCGGCCGCTTCGTCGTATTCGCGACGCTGGCCTTTGCGGTGTGCTTCTACGGCATTCCGCTGCTCTGGCTGTTCATCGCGGGGACGCGGTCGGAGGCGTCGCTATTGACCGATCCGCCGTTTGCGCTCGGCACTTGGGAGGCGTTCAGCCGGACCTGGAACAATCTCACCACCTACAACAACTTCCAGATTCTCACCTGGGCCGGCAACTCGCTGATCTACTCGGTGGGCGGGGTGCTGCTGTCGCTGATCGCCTCGATCCCGGGTGGCTATGCGCTGGCGCAGTCGGAGTTTCCGGGCCGCAAGCTGATCCTGACGCTGACGCTGATCGCGATGATCACGCCGTCGACCGCAGTGGTGCTGCCGATCTTCCTCGAGATGAACCTCCTGGGGCTCAACAACACCTATGCCGGCCTGATCCTCGCAAGCGGATTCTTCCCGTTCGGCGTCTATCTCACCTATGTCTATTTCTCGACCTCGCTGCCCAAGGGCGTGATGGATTCTGCCCGGGTCGATGGCGCCAACCGGTTCCAGCTATTCACCCGCATCGCGCTGCCGCTGGCCCGGCCGATCATCGCGCTCGTGGCGTTCTTCAGCTTCCTCGCCATCTGGTCGAACTACTTCCTCGCCTTTGTGCTGCTCAGCGACGACAAGCTCTACAATTTGCCGGTGGGGCTGACGGCGCTGGTCTCTGGCTCCGGGGCGCTCAGCAACCTGCCGTCCAATGATGTGCCGATCAAGAAGCCGGAGGTGGTGCTCGCCGCCATCCTCGTGGTGCTGCCGGTGCTGCTGATTTTCATGGCCGCGCAGCGGTTCGTGCGCTCCGGCATGCTGTCGGGCGCGGAAAAGGGTTAGGCGCCCTCGCGGGCGGACTTGGCGAAGCCAAGCCCTGCCTAGAGCGGTCGCCAAAGATCTTACTTGTGGAGGATTGAATGAAGATCACGGGGTTCACGGCTTGGCTGGTCGAGCACGAGCCAGGGCCGAAATTCATCTGGCGCGACGGTATTCCCGGCTCGCACGGCGACATTCCCCGTGGCTCGAAACCGCACAAGGCGGTGATCCGGATGGAGACCGACAGCGGGCTCTACGGCGCCATCGAGATGAATCGCGGCGAGGCGGTCATCGACCTGGTGCGGCGGCGCTACCACGAGTTCATCGGCGAGAACCCGCTGCTGGCCGAGCGGATGTGGCGGCTGATCTGGGAGCTCGACCGCATCGAAGAGTTTCATATGCGGACGCTGGGCATGCTCGACATGCTGTGCTGGGACGTCAAATCGCAGCAGGCCAGGATGCCGATCTACCAGATGCTGGGCGGCGACGACCGGGTGGTGCCGGCCTATGCCTCGACGGTCACCTGGCCGACGATGGATGAGTACGAGCGCTACATCAAGATGAGCCGCGACGTCGGCTTCAAGGCGTTCAAGCTGCACGCCTGGGGCGGGCCGGTGAAGCGCGACATTGAGCTGTGCAAGAACCTCCGCAAGTGGGTCGGCCCGGATGCGGACCTGATGTTCGACGGTTCGGCCGGCTGGGACTATGTCAACGCGCTGGAGTTCGGCAAGGCGATCCAGGACCTCGGCTTCCTCTGGTACGAGGAGCCGATGCGCGAGTTCCACCTCGGCAGCTACACCAAGCTCTGCGAGAAGCTCGATATCCCGATCCTCGCCGCCGAAACCTCGGACGGCGTGCATGGCAACATGGCGACCTGGATCGAGAACAAGGCGCTCGACATGACGCGCGTCTCGACCTTCTACAAGGGCGGCTTTACCGGCTCGATGAAGGTGGCGCACCTCTCGGAAAGCCACGGCATGCGGGCCCAGGTACACGGCATGGGGCTCGAGAACGCGCAGATCTGCGCTGCCATCTCGAACAACGATTACTACGAGCAACTCGTCATGAACGAGGAGCAGATCAAGGGCCTCGACGAGCTCGGGCCGCTGGCGATCGTCGACGGCAACCTGACGGTCAGCGACGAGCCGGGCATCGGCTACCAGTTTGATTGGAAGCAACTCGATGCCACGGCCCTTACGAAGGTCGAGGTGACCGAGCGGTTGACGCCACCGGGCAGTCAGGTACCATGGCACTGATATATCAGATTATATAACTGAGCTATCATGAGGGAGGAATAGGATGACGACGAGTTTTGACCGACGTTCAGTACTTAAGATGGGCGGTGGCCTGTTGGCCGCCTCCGCGTTCCTGCCGAGCCACGCCCTCGCGCAGTCGACGGCAATCAATTACTGGCACACCTTTACCAGCCAGTCGGAAGCCGCCGGGCTGCAGGCGGTGCTCGACCTGTTCAAGGCCGCGCACCCCGACATCGCGGTAACGCCCGAGAACATCCCCAACCCCGAGTTCATGGCCAAGATCACCGCGGCCGTGGTCGGCGGCAGCCGCCCGAACGTGACGATGGTTTCGTCCGAGCGGTTCGAGGACCTGCTCGCGATGGGCGCGCTGATCGACATGACGGACCGCATCGCCGGTTGGGAGCGGCGCGGCGACTTCGACGACAAGCGCTTCGCCTCGATCACCAAGGACGGCAAGAGCTACGGTGTGCCCGGCTTCACGTTCGTCGACTGGGGTTACTATCGCAAGGACTGGTTCGATGAAGCGGGCCTCGCCCCGCCGACCACCTATAACGAATTCCGCGATGCGGCGATCAAGCTGACCGACGCGTCCAAGGGCCGCTATGGCTTTGGATTGCGCGGCGGACCGGGCGGGCAGAATTTCGTGGTCAACGTCATCGAAGCGTTCGGCTCGCCGGTGAAGCACGAGGACGGCTCGATCGGGCTCGACCGCGACATTGTCGTCAAGGCGCTCGACTGGTATTCGGGGCTCCTGGTCAAGGACAAGGCCGTGCCGCCGAGCGCAGCGAACGATGGCTTCCAGCAGATCATCTCCGGCTTCCAGACCGGGCAGACCGCGATGATCTGGCACCACACTGGCTCCTACCAGGACATCGCGTCCAAGCTGAAGCCCGGCGTCGAGTTCGGCACCTTCGCGATGCCGGCCGGCCCGGCCACCCGCGTGGCACGCCTCGCCTACGCCTACAACTGCATCACCAAGGAGGAGGGTGCGGATGCGGCGTGGGAGTGGATCAAGTTCTGGGGCGAGCCGGATGCCGCCGTCGCCTTCCTCGAAAAGACCGGCTACATGCCGGCCTCGACGGTGGCGGCGCAGGACCAGCGCATCGTCGGCAACCCGATGTACAAGGCCGCGGCGGATACGCTCGGCTTCGGCATTCCGCAGCCAAGCTTCCCGGGTGCGGCCGGCTGGGCACAGAACACCGTGCTGCCGGCACTGCAGCAGATCCTGATCGGCCAGGCGACGCCCGAGCAGGCTGCAGACCAGATCGTCGAAGGCCTGGCAGCGGCCATCGCCTGATGCTTCGGGATGTATCTGCTGCTGCTGCCGAGCGCGCTGCTGATCACGGCGATCGTCCTGTTCCCCACCGTTTACGGCTTCCAGCTCAGCTTTACCGAGATGCGGCTCAACCGGCCCGCCGGCAATGGCGCGTTCGTCGGGCTCAAGCATTACCAGCGGATGCTGGCCGACCCGATCTTCTGGCTTTCGCTGCGCAATACGGCGGTGTGGGTGACCTTCTCGATCGTCATCGAATTCGTGGTGGGCCTCGTCGCGGCGCTGGCGCTCAACCGCAACCTGCCGGGCGGCAAGGTGCTGGCGGTGCTGATCCTCGTGCCCTACTTCCTGCCCAACGTGGTGGCGGGCAACATGTGGGCGCTGATGCTCGACAGCCGTGTCGGCGTCATCAACGACATCCTCGTCACTATCGGCCTGCTGCACGAATACAAAGCGTGGTTCGCCGATCCCAACACCGCGATGGCAACGGCGATCTTCGTCGAGGCTTGGCACAGTTTCCCGTTCTTCACGCTGCTGATCATGGCGGGGCTCAAGGGCATCCCGACCGATCTCTACAAGGCGGCCGATATCGACGGGGCAGGGGCGTTCGCCCAACTGCGGCTGATCACGCTGCCGATGCTGCGCACCATCATTGCTGCGGCGGTGATCCTGCGCGTCATCGGCCTCGTCAACTCACCGGACTTGCTGCTGATCCTGACGCAGGGCGGGCCCGGACGGTCGACGCAGGTACTTTCGCTCTATGCGTTCCAGAACGCCTATTCGGATTTCAACTTCGGCTACGCGGGCGCGCTGTCGGTGGTGATGTTCGTCTTACTGATGCTGTTCGCCTGGGCCTATATCCGGCTCAGCAAGGTCAACCAGGACTAGCGCCATGGCCCAGACCCGCACCAGCTCCAACCTTACCTGGAACATCCTCAGCTACGCCGTGCTGACTGTCCTCGCGCTGCTCAGCATCGGCCCACTGCTGTGGATGCTGCTGACCTCGTTCAAGGTCGACGACGACATCGTCACCCGCACGATGGTGTATTTCCCCACCCGCTTCACGGTCGATAACTACGTGAAGCTCTGGAACCAGTCGGGCTATCCGGTCCTCGTGATCAACAGCCTCGTCACCACCACGCTGACGGTAGCGATCTGCCTGTTCACCGGGACCATCGCCTCATACGCCTTCTCGCGCTTCAACTTCCCGGGCCGCACGCCGCTGATGCTGGGCTACCTCATCGTCCGCATGTTCCCCGCGGTGCTGATGATCATCCCGCTGTTCATCGTGATGCGAAATCTCGGGTTGTTCGACACCAGCCTCGGCCTCGCCGTCGCCTATACGAGCTTCCTGCTGCCGCTGTTCGTCTGGATGCTGAAGGGCTTCTTCGACGCGGCGCCCAAGGAGCTCGAGAGCGCGGCGCGCATCGACGGCTCGACCCGCATCGGGGCGATGTTCCGCATCGTCATCCCGATCGCCCGCAACGGACTGGTCGCCACCTGCGTGTTCGTCGCCATCGCGGCGTGGAACGAGTACCTGTTCGCGCTGATGCTGACTTCGAGCACCGGCTCGCGCACTTGGCCGGTCGGGTTGCAATTGATGGTCGGCGAGTTCCAGCTGCCCTGGGGCATGCTCGCTGCCGGCGGCATCATTTCCATCTTGCCGGTGATCGTTCTCTTCGCGCTGGTGCAACGCGTCATGGTCGCCGGCATCACCGCCGGCGCAGTCAAGGGTTAGCGGCAATGGCCACGTTATCGATCAAGGGCGTCCGCAAGAGCTTTGGCGCAGTCGACGTGCTCGAAAATATCGACATCGACCTCGAGGATGGTGGCTTTCTCGTGCTGCTCGGACCATCGGGTTGTGGCAAGTCCACGCTGCTGTCGATCATCGCCGGGCTGGAGCCGAGTTCGGGTGGCGACATCATTATCGGCGAGCGCAACGTCAACGACGTGCACCCCAAGGATCGCAACATCGCCATGGTGTTCCAGTCCTACGCGCTCTACCCGACGATGCCGGTGCGCCGGAACATCGGCTTTGGCCTCGAGATGCGGAAGGTGCCGACCGCCGAGCGGGATGCGGCGGTGCAGCGTGCCGCCGAGTTGCTGCAGATCGAACACCTGCTCGACCGGAAGCCCGGCCAGCTGTCCGGCGGGCAGCGGCAGCGCGTCGCCATGGGCCGCGCCATCGTCCGCAACCCGGAGCTGTTCCTGTTTGACGAGCCGCTGAGCAATCTCGATGCAAAGCTGCGGGTCGAGATGCGGACCGAGATCAAGCGGCTGCATGACCGGCTGGGGACCACTACGGTTTACGTCACGCACGACCAGGTCGAGGCGCTGACGCTTGGCACCAAGGTGGCGGTGATGAAGGGTGGGGTGATCCAGCAGCTCGCGGACCCCGAGACAATCTACGACCGGCCGGCCAACATGTTCGTCGCCGGGTTTATTGGCTCGCCGACGATGAACTTTCTGACGGGCACGCTGGAGCAGGGCGAGGGTGGGTTGGTGCTGGGCCACGCCGCTGGCACGCTGGCGCTGGCCGGGCTGCAGCAGGACGTGGCGGCGTTCGTCGGGCGCGAGGTGACGGCCGGCATCCGGCCGGAGACGCTGAGCGCTGGGCAGGGCGCCGCGACGCTCGAGGGTATCGTCGATGTGGTTGAGCCCACCGGGCCGGACACGATGGTGATCGCCAGCGTCGGCGGGCAGCTGCTCACGGCGCGGCTCGGACCCAAGGACCGGCCGAAACCGGGTGAGACGCTGACGCTCAGCGTCGATACGGCGGCGATCAACCTCTTCGATCCTGTATCGGGCAACCGAATCTAGAGGCCACTGCGCTGTTGCCGCCCCCTCCACCGGCTTCGCCGGTCCCCCTCCCCCGCCACGCGGGGAGGATCAGCTGGCCCGGCGCTGTGCCAGGTAAATGTGGTCGCACGCCAGCACGGTTTCGCCGCGCTGGTTCAGCACGCGGACCTGCTCGGTGATGCGGCCGTGTTGCGGACGCTTGGGATCGGGGTCGAGCGCGGTGATGGTGAGTTCGGTGTGGATGGTATCGCCGATAAACACCGGCTTCGGAAACCGCAACCGCTCGAAGCCGTAGGTGAAGGCGAGGGGGTTGATCTCGGTGGCGGTGAGGCCGATGCCGATGGCGAAGGTCATGGTGCCGTGGGCGATGCGCTGGCCGAACTCCGAGCCCTTCATGAACTCGGCGTCCATGTGGTGCGGGAAGAAATCGCCGGTGTGGCCGGCGTGGACGACGAAATCGGTCTCGGTGATGGTGCGGCCGGAGGTTTTGCGGACCTCGCCGATGGCGTAGTCCTCGAAGTGGCGCGGGCGCTCCATCAGAAACTCTCCCGGAACATGCGGTTCAGGTCGGCGACGATCGCCGCCGGCGCCTCGCGGCCGATGAGGCCGGCGTTGAGGCGTTTGCTGGCGGCATCCTGGAAGGCCATGTAGCCGGTGTGGCGCGGGCGGACATAGGCGGCTTCGAGGGTTTTGCGGGTTTTGCGGTAGAAGTTGCCTGTGGCGGCGTTGACGGCGTCATCCTCCCAGGCGGTGGCGTGGCCGGGTTGGCCGCCGGAGCTGGCATAGAGGCTGGCCTGTACTGGGCCTGAGGCGACCCAATAGGCGTAGTCGATGGCGGCGTCACGGCTCTGCGAGAAGGCGGAGACGGCGATACCGGTGCCGCCGAGGGCGGAGCCCGCGGCGTTGGGCAGCGGGATATCGGCGAAGGTCAGCGTGCGTTGGCGGAAGCCGGGGACGGCGTAGCTGACATAGCCGTAGCCGAGCGGCATCAGGGCGACTTTCGCATCGGGGCGGGCCATGGCCTCGGACGCGGCGATAGGGTCCATGGCGAAGTTCGAGGGCTCGAGGTGAAGGGCTACTTCGGCCAGCATCTCGATGGTCCGGATGCCTGCCGTCTGGTCGACCAGCTTGCCCTGCTCGACCGAGCAGGGGTGGCCGAGATTGGCGGTGAGGGTGAAGAAGCTCATCATCGAATGCGGCGGCAGCAGTGGGAAGACCACGTGGCCGGCCTTAGCCAGTGCGACGACGTCGTCCCAGCTCTTGGGCGCGTCGATCAGGTCGGCACGATAGGCCATGACCTGGGTGGCGGCGTCGATCGGGAAGGCCCACTGATGGCCGGCATACTCGTAGCTCGGGTAGGAACGGCCGACCGAGCCCTTGGCCAACGCCTCGCGCTCTGCCTCGCGGCCGGGCACGTCGAGCGGGGCGAGGCAGTTTTCGGCGACGACCTGGCCGACATGCGGGTGGTCGATGACGATCATGTCGTATCGCCGCGCCAGTTCCTCCACCGGAAAGGACTCGAAATCCTGGAGGCTCCGCTTGTCCCATTCGATGGCGACACCGGTCTTTTCGGCCCAGGCCTTCGCCGTCGCGACCATCGGGTCGTAGCCGCGCGGGTGGTTCCAGGTCATGCCCTTGAGGGTCGTCACAGTCCGAACTCCTTGCGGATCGCGGCGCTCTGTTCGCCGATCAAGGGCGCGGCGCGGTGGGTCTGGGTGCGCTTGCCGTCGATGCGGAGCGGCGAGCGGGTGGTGAGGATGGAGACGCCATCGTCGCGGGTGACGGTCTGCAGCATGTCGAGGGCCTTGAAGCCTTCGCTCTCCATGAGCTCGGGCCATTCGAGCACCTTGGCGCACCAGATGTCGGCGGGCTCGAGCAGGTCGAGCCAGTGGGCGGTGGGCTGGGTCTCCAGTTCGCGCGAGATGATGGTCTTGATGGCGTCGCGCTCGCTAAACCAGCTCTTGGAATTGCCGGCATAGGGATCGAGCGCCGCGAGTTGCAGCAGGTCGCGGAGCTTGCCGAGCGGGGTCATGGCGAGGGCGAGCCAGCCGTCGGCGGTGGGGTAAACGCCGTAGGGGGCCGAGAGATAGGCGTGAGCGGAGCGGAACTCCGAGCGCTTGGGCTTGCGGCGGCCGTCGTTGAGATGGGTGGTCAGCACCTCGAACTGGAAATCGACCAGCGCTTCGAGGAGGCTGGTCTCGACATGCGCGCCTTGGCCGGTGCGGCCCTTGCGGACCAGTGCCGCGAGGATGCCTTGCGCCACCGCGGCGCCGGCCAGCATGTCGGCAATGGCCAGGCCGAAGGGGACGGGCCCCTGGTCGTGGTCGCCATTGAGCCACATGACGCCGGAGCGGGCCTGGGCCAGGAGGTCCTGGCCGGGGCGCTGCGCCCACGGACCTTCCTCGCCATAACCTGTTATGGAGGCGTAGACGATGCCGGGGTTGATGAGCTTCACCGCCTCGTAATCGAGGCCGAGGCGTTCGATGACTCCGGGGCGGAAGTTCTGCAGCATGACGTCGGCACAGCCGATGAGCTTGCGGAGAGCAGCGAGGTCGTCGGGGTTCTTCAGGTCGAGCGCCAGGCTTTCCTTCGAGCGATTGATGGCGTGGAAAATGGTGCTATCGCCGCCGATCTCGGTGTCCGAGAGATAGAGCCGCCGGCTGAGATCGCCACCGTCCGGCCGCTCGATCTTGATGACCCGCGCGCCGAGGTCCTGCAGGCGCAGCGAGGCGTAGGGGCCGGAGAGGAACTGGCAGAGATCGACGACGAGCACGCCGTCGAGGGGGAGGGTCATGGGGCGGCTTTCACTGGGGTGGCCGGTTTGGCGGCGGACTCGAAGGCGGCTTCGGCGAGCGCCATGGTGTGCCAGGCGTCCTCGACCGAGGTGACCAGCACTGCGTCCTCGCCGGCGGCGTAGCGCTGCAGGTTGCTCATGGTGCCGATGAACGCATGAGGGAACCAGTGGCCTTGCAGCGGCACCTGGGTCCAGTCTTCTCCACGGCGGGTGATCCAGAGTTCGTCGGGCTCGCCCTCGGGATATTTCAGCAGCACGCCCAGCTTCACCACGGCGGCGCCTTCGGTGCCTTCGAAGCGGAAGCTGGCGTCCTGGAAGCGGCGCCCGAAATCGTGGTTGTGATTGATCGAGAATAGCACACGCTGGTCTGGCGCGAAGTCGAACAGGGCCGAGGTGCGCGTCTGGGCCAGGTCGGTCGAGGGGTGCCCGACGCTGCGGGCGTGGACGCCCACCGGGTTGCCCATGAGGGCACGGAGCGTGTCGAGATAGTGGATCGAGTGCACCGCGATCTCGACACGCGGCATGCCCTTCAGGAATGGGAACAAATGCCAGGGGGTAAGGAGGTTGAGGTGCACCTCGACGTCGATGAGCCTGCCGAGCCAGCCGCGCTCGAGCGCATCGGCGACAGCCAGCATCTGCGGCGAGAACCGCCCCTGGAAGTTGACGGCGGCGACGAGGGATTTTTGCCTGCAGAGCTCGAGGATGGCGGTGGCTTCGGCGAGATCGCGGCCCATTGGCTTCTGCAGCAGCACCGTGGCGCCATCGGGGAGTTTTGGCAGCACGTCGAGATGTGCGCCGGGCGGCAGGGCGAGATCGTAGACCGCATTGGGCGTGGCGATGGCTTCGTCGAGCGTCGCGAAGGCTTGGGTCTCCCACTTCGCTGCCACCTGCTTGGCGCGATCGGCATCAAGGTCGAACACGCCGGCCACCGGAAAGTTGGCGAGCTTGTAGGCCGGCAGGTGGGCATCGGTGACGATGCCGCCGGCGCCAATGATGACGATCGGCCTGGGCGTGCTCGGCCGAGGCCAGCTCTGCCGGAGCTCTTCGACTGCGATGCTCAACGCAACTCCCTCAGCCGCTATTCGCAGCCTATTCTTCTGTGAATGAGCATTTCACATATGAGCCAGCGGGGCAACGCTGATATATCAGGGCCGGTAGAGGCGCTCGGCGTTGCGGTGGAAGAGTTTTGACTGTTCGTCGGGGCTGGCGGTGGCGACGATCTCCTTGGTCGCGGCGACCCAGCGGCCGAGGTCGGCGGTGAGGGTCAGCACCGGATAGTCGGAGCCCCAGACCACCCGGTCCCAGCCGAAACACTCGATGATGTGCTCTGCGAATGGGCGCAGATCGGCGGTGGTCCAGTCTGGGGCAGCGTACGCGACGATGCCCGAGATCTTGGCCGCGACATTGGGGAGCGCGGCGAGCGCCTTGATCTCGCGCCGCCACGGATCGAGCGCTCTGGCCGCGACGTCGGGCATGCCACAATGATCGAGCACGAATTGCACGCCGGGGCAGCTCTCGACAAGTTCACGACCCACTGGCAGTTGCTTGGACAGCACGCAGAGATCGAACGGCAGGTGCTTGTCGGCGAGGCGGCGGAGGTTGGCGCGGAACAGCTCGCCCTGACTCAGTTCATTGGGGGAGGTGTGAAGGATGCGGCGGAAGCCTTTCACGCCGCCCAGTGCGGACAGCCGATCGAGATAGGCAGGGAAATCGGGGCTCTCCGGTCGGCAGGCGGCGATGGCGCCGACGACGACCGGATGCACGTCGAGGGCGTGGCGCGTCTCGGCTTCCATATCGGCCTCGGCGACGTCCACCTCCATGTGCAGCGCGGCTTCAATGCCCAGCTTTTCCGCCTCGGCAGCGTAGGTTTCGGCCGGCCAGGCGCGGTTGAGCGAGCCAGCTCCGGCGAGCCACGGGTAGGTGAAGCGGTCCATGTGCACCAGATGCAGGTGGGTATCGACGATGCGCATGTTTGCCTCCCATTTACGTTTTCCGGACCATAGTCGCGCGCCGCAGGAGCGGCTATTACGCGTTCGTCGACAGCCGGTTACGGCCATGTCGTGATCGTGGATGCCGCAAAATCGCCTCATAGAAGCCGCCGTTTGACGGTTGCTTGGCATTGCGAATTAGGCGGGAGGTGTCCCGCCGTGGTGGGAGGGCTCCCATCGGGCACGGCGGATCGGCCGGAGTTCACCACAGCAACCGCTCGGGGCCACGAGCGGAGGTGCACTCACAGCGTCCGCCGAGGGCAGGGGTAGTCGGGACTGTTACAGCGGCGGGTAAGAATCGGTTTGGCCATGCTGGCCCTGGCGCCGCTCATGGTGCCGGGAGCCTCGGCGTTCGAGTTCTTTGGCATCAAGCTGTTCGAGGACCAGAGCGAGATCGACGCCGACGCGGTGATCGGCGATCCGCAGACTTTTACGGCGACGCTGGAAACGACGGCGACAGGCGATGTGGCGAGCGCCATACGCAACGCGTCGGCGCTGATCGCCGACCAGGGAGCGCCGGCTTCGGGCGCGGCGGGGCTTTTGGCCAAGGCGCGCAGCGACTACCGGCGGATGCTCGCGGCGCTCTACAATCAGGGTTATTACGGCGGCACCATCAGCATCCTGGTCGGCGGCGAGGAGGCGGCGAAACTGCCACCTGACACCGATCTGCCCGATCCGGTGGCGGTGGTGCTGAAGGTCGATGCCGGGCCGCTGTTCCGCTTCGGCAACGTCAATATCGTGCATCGCGCGCCAGTCGCCTCCGACGATGGCGACAGGGTCGAGGCGCCGGAGATCGCCGGTTTTGGCGCTGGACTGGTGGCTAGGGCGACTGTCGTGGCGCGGGCGGAGCAGTTGGCCGTGGAGGCATGGCGGCAGCAGGGTTACGCCGAGGCTGAAGTGGTCGACCGCAAGGTCGTGGCCGATCACGCGACCGACACGGTGGACGTGACGATCACCGTTGCGCCGGGTCGTCATGCGACGGTCGGGGACATCGGAGTGAGCGGTACCAACCGCATGGACCCGGCGTTCGTGGCGCAGCAGACCGGGCTCAAGCCGGGCGACGACTACGACCCCGACGATATCGCCCGGGCCGAAAAGCGGCTGGCGCGGCTCGATGTGTTCCGTGCCATGCGGATCGAGGCGGCGGGCGCCATCGGCAATGATGGGGTGCTGCCGTTCAACGTGATTGTCGAGGAGCAGGCAGAGCGGCGGTTCGGCGTTGGTGCCACCTACTCGACCATCGACGGGCTCGGGCTCGAGGGCTTCCACCTGTGGCGCAACCTGTTCGGGCGGGCCGAGCGGCTGCGGCTCGACGCGAAGGTTGCGGGCATCAACTGGCCGATCGCCACCGAAGAGTTCGACTATGCGTTCGGCGGCACCTTCACCAAGCCGGGCTTCCTCAACCCGGACAACGACCTCGTCGCGGCGATTTCGGCCGAGCGCAGCGTGCTGCCGGCCTATACCGAGACCTCGGCGTCGGCGCGGGTGGGGATGACGCAGTATCTCACCGACCAGCTGACGCTGGACGGTGCGGCCTATTACGAGCGCTCGCTGTTCGAGGATGATTTCGGCACGCGCAATTTCTCGCTCGTGGGGCTGACCGGCGGGCTGATCTGGGATGCGCGGGACAACTCGTCTGACGCGACCGAGGGCTTTTACGTCAACGTGACGGCCGAGCCGTTCTACGAATTCTACTACGGCAACCCGGCGTTCCGGACGACGGCCGAGGTGCGCGGTTATCTCAACGTGATGGGCGACGGGCAACTGGTGCTGGCGGGGCGAGCCAAGGTCGGCGCGCTGGTCGGGCCGGCGCTCGACGAGATCCCACCGGACCGGCTGTTCTTCGCCGGCGGTGGCGGCTCGGTGCGCGGCTATGGCTTCAAGAGCATCGGCGTCGATGGGCCGGGCGATACGGTCACCGGCGGCAAGTACCTGGTCGAGGGCTCGCTCGAGGCGCGCTACAAGGTCACCAACGATATCGGCGTCGTCGCCTTCGTCGATGGCGGCTATGTCGCAGCGGACAGTCTGCCGGGGCTGGATCAGCTGCGGCTCGGTGTCGGTGCGGGCGTTCGTTACTACACCGGGCTCGGGCCGCTGCGGCTCGATGTGGCCGTGCCCCTCAACAAGCGCCCGGGCGATCCGGATTATGCGCTTTATGTCGGCATAGGACAGGCGTTTTGAGACGGGTCCTCGCCATCGGCATGATGCTCGGGTTCGGCGTGTTGGCCGCGATGCCGCTCGTGGCGCAGGACCAGGCGCAGATGACGGCCGAGCAGCAGAAGGACTGGTTCGTCGGCTTCGTCGAGGGGCAACTCTCGACGCCCGAGCGGCAGATCCACATCTCCAATATCGATGGAGTGCTGTCGTCGACCGCCTCGATCCGCGAAGTCACCATCTCCGACAAGGAGGGGGTGTGGCTGCGGGTCAACAATGCGGCCATCGACTGGGACCAGGGCGCGCTGTTCACCGGCCGGCTGCTGGTGCGCGCGCTGACGGCCGAGAGCATCGAGTACCTGCGCAACGCCGTGCCGAGCGGAACGGCCGATCCCAACCTGCCGGCGCCGGAAGCCGCGCCGCTGGCGATTCCGGAATTCCCGGTGGCCATCCAGCTCGACAAGCTGAGCGTGCCCAAGGTGACGTTCGGCGAGAACGTGTTCGGGCTTGGGTCCGAGATTTCGGTCGATGGCCGGTTCCGGCTCGAAGGCGGCTCGCTCGATACCGCGCTGAACATCGTCCGGCTCGATGGGCCGGGTGGGAAACTCGATGTGGCCGTGGCCTACAAGAAGGCCGAGAACAGCATCGATGTCGGCGTGACGCTGACCGAGCCGCCCAACGGCATTCTCGCCAACCTGCTCAACATCGAGGGCAGGCCGGAGATGGCGCTGGCGGTGAACGGCTCCGGTCCGGTCGCAGACCTGCGCACGACGATGACCCTCGATGCCGGCGGCAAGCGCGCGCTCGAGGGGCTGGCGACGATCGTGCATAAGCCCGACGGTTTTGCGGTCGAAGCTGATCTAGGCGGGCCGATCGGTGTGCTGGTGGCGCCGGCCTATCAGGCGTTCTTCGGGGGGCAGACCTCGCTAAAGGCCTCGGCGCTGGTGCGCTCGGCGGGTGGGGTGGAGATTTCGGGGCTGAAGCTGAGCGGCGGGCAGCTGGGGCTTGAAGCCTCGGCGGCGACGACTGCGGATGGCTTTCTCAGCCGGCTGGACCTGTCGGCGGTGATCGCCGATCCCGGCGGTGCGCGTGTGATCCTGCCGGCGCCGGGAGCCGCGACGACGATCGAGAGCGCGACGGTGAAGGTGGATTTCGGCGGGGCCGGGAGCGACGACTGGTCGGCGGACCTTGTCGCCAAGGGCTTTGCCAATGGCGGATTGCAGGCGCGCGAGGTGGCGCTGCGCGGCAACGGTGTCGCCAGCAATCTCGAAGATCCGGCGGGCCGCCGGCTGACCTTCAATGCCGACGGCATGGTGTCGGGGATCGTCTCAAGCGATGCCGACGTGCAGGCGGCGCTGGGCGATAGCGCCGGGCTCGGCCTTGCCGGGCTGTGGAATGCCGGCGAGCCGCTGCAGCTGGCGCAGTTCAAACTGGTCGGCAAGGCGCTGACGCTGGCTGCTGCGGGCAAGATCGACGACAGCGTGTTTGACGGCACGATGGAGATCAAGACCAGTTCGATTTCGCCATTCTCGGGCGTTGCCGGGCGCGATCTCGATGGCGCGATGGCGCTGACGGCGACCGGCACGGTGAGCCCGCTGATCGGCGGCTTCAACCTGCGGCTCGATGGCACGGCGGAGAACCTGGCGCTCTCCGAGCCGGCGCTCGATGCAGTGCTCGCAGGCACGGTGAAGCTCAGCGGCCGTGTGGCGCGCACCGAGCAGGGCCTGGAGGCGGAGGCGTTCCGCATCGCCAACGACAATGTGCAGATCGATGCCCACGGTACCTTCGCGACGGGTGCGGCGGATTTCAGTTTCAGCGCGGCGCTTGCCGACCTGGCGCTGGTTTCGGACCAGGCCAAGGGGGCGCTGACGCTCACCGGGACGGCCAAGGGCAAGGGCGCGATTGCGCTCGACGTTGCGGCCAAAGTGCCGAGCGGGGTGCTGGCCGGCAAGTCGCTGTCAGACGCCGCGTTCGGGTTCACTGGGACGCTGGCCGAGGACGGCACGCTGACCGGGCAGCTCAAGGGCGACGCGTTCCTCGATCGCTTCCGCGTGGCGCTCGGCGGCGGTGTTGCGGTGGACGCCAAGACCAGGCGGCTCAGCGGCTTGCGTCTCGAGGCGGGGCCGACGCTGGTCACCGGCGACGTCGTGCAGGATGCCGATGGGCTGCTGACCGGTGCACTGAAGCTCGCCTCTCCGAATGTGACGACTGCCGCGGCTCTGTTCTTGCTCGATGCGACCGGCAGTGCCGATGCGTCGATTACGCTCAGCCCGGCTGGCGGTAAGCAGAATGCCGAGATCGCGGCGTCCGTTCGCAACCTCGCGGCGGCGGATGTCAGGATCGGATCTGCCGATATCCGGGCGGTGGCCGCCGATCTGTTCGGCGCCCCGTCGATCACCGCCAACGTCAACGGGCGATCGCTCGCGGCGGGTGACATCACTGTCGCCACGTTCAGCGGCACCGCGACCCAGCAAGGCGGCCGGTCGGTGTTCCAGCTTAATGCCGCGGTGAGCGGGTTCGGGGTGTCCTCGATGCAGGTCGCGGCACGTGGCAATCTTTCGGGCCAGGTCGTGACGCTCGAAAGCCTGTCCGCCACCGCTACCAATGGACTGAAGCTCGCCGCAAATGGCCGCGTGCCACTCAGCGGCGGCGGCCTGGCACTGGAAGTTCAGGGCTCGGCGCCGCTGGCGCTTGGCAACCGGTTCGTCGCCGATCGTGGCGGCCAGCTCAGCGGTACGGCTAACCTCTATGCGCGGGTTACCGGCAGCCTGACGTCGCCGCAGTTCGCGGGCACCGTGTCGACCAGCGGCTCGGGCTATATCGACCCAGTACTCAACGTCCGGCTGGTCGATATCAATGGACGGGCCAGCCTCGCCGGCAACCGCATCAATATCGACAGCCTGACCGCGGGGCTTGCGACCGGCGGCTCGATTTCGGTCGGCGGTTCGGTTGGGCTTGGGGCGGGTAATCCGGCCGATATCGTGGTGCGGCTCAACTCGGCCCGTTATGCCGATGGCAACATGTTCGTCGCCACGGTGTCGGGCGACCTGGCGCTGAAGGGGCGGCTCGATACCAGCCCGCTGCTGTCGGGCAACGTGATGATCGAGAAAGCCGACATCACGATCCCGGACTCGCTCGGCGCGGCGGGCACGCTGATCGACGCCAAGCATATCAATGCGCCGAAGCCGGTGCTGGTGACGCTGAAACGGGCGGCGGTGACCGCGTCGGGTGCGCCGATGCCGCAGCGGCGGCCCTCGGTAGTGCAGCTCGATGTCACTGTTCGCGCGCCCAACCAGATCTTCATCCGTGGGCGCGGGCTCGATGCGGAAGTCGGCGGTTCGGTGCGGCTCACCGGCTCAGTCAACGACATCCGGCCGGTGGGTGGCTTCAACCTCAATCGCGGGCGCCTCGCCATTCTCGGGCAGCGGGTGACCTTCGAGGAGGGTTCGGTGACGCTGGTCGGCGATCTCGACCCGTTCCTCGATTTCACGGCGCGCACCGAGGGCGACGGCATCACGGTGTTCGTCAATGTCACCGGCCGCGTTTCCGACCTCGATATCGGCTTCAGCTCGAACCCGGTACTGCCGGAGGACGAGGTGCTGTCGCGGCTGCTGTTCAAGCGCTCGATGGGCGAGCTGACGCCGATCCAGCTGGCGAAGCTCGCCGGCGCAGCGGCGGAACTCGCGGGTGGCGGTGGCGGCTCACTGGTCGACTCTTTGCGCGGCAAGGCCGGGCTCGACGATCTCGACGTGGTCACCAACGAGGATGGTAGCCTAGCGGTGCAGGCGGGCGCTTACCTGCAGGACAACATCTATCTCGGGGTGCAGGCGGGCGCCGATGGCAACTCACGGGTCACCGTCAACCTCGACGTGACGGACGACATCAAGGCCAAGGTCTCGACCGGTACAAACGGGGATTCGAGCTTCGGCGTGTTCTACGAGAGCGATTACTGAACGGTCTGACAGGACGCGTTCATCGGCGTGGCAATCCGGCGGCTAAATCGGGGTTGCCGCCGCATTCGAGCCGACCTAGCGTCTCGACATGGCCGACCAGAAATTACGCAGCTACCGCGGGAAACGCGACTTCTCCAAAACCACGGAGCCCGCCGGTGGTGCCGCCGCGTCCGGCAGCGCCCGCTTCGTCGTCCACAAACACTCCGCCACTGCCGACCACTACGACCTGCGGCTGGAGCACGGTGGCGTGCTGCTGAGCTGGGCGGTGCCGCGCGGGCCGTCGCTCAACCCGGCCGACAAGCGGCTGGCGGTGCACACCGAAGATCACCCGATCGAGTACATTGATTTCGAGGGCGTGATCCCCGAGGGCGAGTATGGCGGCGGGCCGATGATCGTCTGGGATACCGGCGACTGGGCGCCGATGGAGGACGTCGACGCGGGGCTACGCAAGGGCGGCTTCAAGTTCCGGCTGTGGGGCGAAAAGCTCAAGGGCGGCTGGATGCTGACCAAGCTCAAGGGTCGACCGGGCGACAACGACAAGGAAAACTGGCTGCTGTTCAAGGAGCACGATCCGGCGGTCGACACCGAGACGGATATCCTCGCCGAGCGGCCCGAGAGCGTGAAGTCCGGCATGACCACCGAGCAGCTGCTCGAAGCGGCAAAGCCCAAGCCGGCAAAGGTACTTAAGCCCTCCGGTGTGGCGGGCGCGGTGAAGGCTCCGCCCCCTTCGCAGGTCGAGCCACAGCTGGCCTCCGCTGCGACCGATCCACCCAAGGAAGACGCCGCGCACTGGGTGCACGAGATCAAGTTCGACGGCTACCGAACCATCGCGCATGTCATCGACGGCAAGGTGCAACTGATCACCCGTAGCGGCATCGACTGGACCAAGCGCTACGGTGACCTGCCCAAGGAGTTCGCCAAGCTCCCGGTCAAGCAGGCGATCATCGACGGCGAGATCGTGGTGTTGGACGAGAAGGGGATTTCGCGGTTTTCGGCGTTGCAGGACGCGCTGTCGGAAGGTGCCGGCAGCAAGCTGCATTTCTACGCGTTCGACCTGCTGTACCTCGATGGCTACGATCTGCGCGGGGCGGCGCTGACCGATCGCAAGCAGTTGCTGGCGCAACTGCTCGGCGGGCACGTTTCCGGGCGTTCGGCGATCCAGGTCAGCGACCATGTCGAGAGCAATGGCGACGCGCTGTACGAGCGAGCGTCGGAGCTGGGGCTAGAGGGGATCGTCTCGAAGCGAGCTGATGCGAAGTACCAGTCGGGCCGCACGTCGACCTGGGTGAAGGTGAAGTCAAAGCCGATCGGCGACTTCGTCATAGCAGGTTATACCACTTCTGCGGCGGCCGGCGGGCTGGCGTCGCTGGCGCTGGCCGAGTTTGTGGACGGCGAGCTCGAGTATCGCGGCAAGTGCGGCACCGGGTTCGATGCGCCCATGCTGGCGCAGCTGTTGTGGCGGTTGGAGCCGCTGCAGGATCCGGCGCTGAAGCTCCAGGGGGCGCCCAAGGACATCATCTGGGTGCAGCCGGTGCTGCGGTGCCGCGTGCACTACGCGAACATCACCTCGGACAAGCTGCTCAGGCACTCGGTGTTCAAGGGGTTGATCGAGACCGAGTTGACCGCCTCGGAGGCGCCGCGGCAGCGACTGATCACCGATGCCGATCTCGCCTCGATCTCGATCACCAACCCGACGCGGCGGCTGTTCGGCAAGAGCGGGCCGACCAAGCTCGACATTGCGGTCTACTATGCGGCGGTGGGCGATTTCATGCTGCCGCATTTGTTCAACCGGCCGGTGTCGCTGTTCCGCTGCCCGACCGGATTGCCGAAGGACTGCTTCTTCCAGCGGCACGCCTTCAAGGGGATGCCGCCGAGCATCAACGTGTTCGAGACGCAGAACTCGGACGAGGAAGACCGGACTTATCTGACGATCGAGGACGCCAAGGGCTATCTCGCGCTGGCGCAGTTCGGAGTGGTGGAGTTCCACGCCTGGGGTAGCCACCTGACACATCTCGACAAACCGGATCGCGTCACCTTCGACCTCGACCCCGGCGAGGGGATCGAGTTCCGCGAGGTGGTCGAGGCGGCGGTGCATATCCGCGGCGAACTGGAGGCACTGGGGCTCGTGCCATTCGTCAAGACGTCCGGCGGCAAGGGGCTGCACGTGGTGCTGCCGATCAACCCCAAGCAGACCTGGAAGCAGGTGCACGCAGTGACCGGTGAGATGGCGGCCGCGCTGGCAAAGACGGCGCCGGACACCTTCGTAACGACGATCGGCGCGCAGAACCGCAAGCGCCGGATCCTTATCGATATTCATCGAAATGCGCGCAGTGCGACGGCGGTATCGCCCTATTCGCTGCGGGCCCGGACCAACATGCCGGCCTCTACTCCGCTCGATTGGCGTGATCTCGAATCCATCGACGCTCCGGTCGATTTGAACTACTCTACGCTTCCGGGATTATTAACCACGTCCGGTGATCCGTGGGCGGAGATTAATGAGTTCGCCCGGGATTTGCCTGCATTATCAAAGGCTGGACGTAGTACGCGCGTTTAGGAGGCGAAGGTGGCACCCAGGGCAAGCTGGAAGGGCTATATCAAGCTGAGTTTGGTCAGCTGTCCGGTGAAGATGTTTCCGGCGACGAGCGCGTCGGAGCGGATCACCTTCAACCAATTGCACAAGGACACCCACAACCGGATCAACATGAAGCCGGTGGACCCTGAACTGGGTCTGGTGGAGCGTTCGGACCTCGTCAAAGGCTACGAGTACGAGGACAAGCAGTACATCATCATCGACGAGAGCGATCTCGACGCGGTGCGGATCGAATCCAACCACACCCTGAACATCGAGGCCTTCGTCGACGAGGACGAGGTCGACGTCATCTACCAGGATGCGCCGTATTACCTGGCGCCGGACGGAGCGATGGCGGAGGAGACGTTCGCGGTGCTCCGCGAGGCGATGCGGCAATCAGGCAAGCTCGCCATCGCGCGGCTGGTGCTGACCAATCGCGAGCGGGTGGTGACGATCGGGGCGCGCGAGAACGGCATGTTCGTCACGGTGCTGCGCAACCCCAACGAGGTGCGCGGCACGGCCGAGTATTTCGGCAACATCCCGGCGGTGAAGCCCGAGGCCGAGATGCTGGAACTGGCTGAAAAGCTGATCGAGCAGAAGGTCAAGAAGTTCGACCCCAAGGATTATGAGGATCGCTACGAGGTTGCGCTGATGGCGATGATCCGCGAGAAGCTCAAGGGTCACAAGCCGATCATCGCGGCGGCGCCGGAACGCGGCAATGTCATCAACCTGATGGATGCGCTGAAGGCGAGCCTGGGACAGGCAAAGCCGGCGGCCCCGAGCAAGGCGAAGGCCGAACCGGCCGAGAAGCCCGCGGCGAAGAAGCCGACGCTGAAGGAAGCGGTGGCGGCATCGAAGGCGGCGGCAGCAAAACCTGCGGCGACAAAGAAGAAGGCCTGATCCGGTGCCCTTGGCTGCCCCTCACCCTGACCCTCTCCCCAAAGGGGCGAGGGGACGCTTGGGGCAGGGCTGGCGGATCAGCCCTGGAAGCCTGTAGAATCGGCCAATGCGGAAACCTGACAGCACCATCGGCATCGTGGGCGGGCTCAGCGCCTTCCCGCGCAGGCTGGCGGCCAAGGCGGTCTCCGGCAAGGGCGGACGACTGCGCCGCGGCGTCACGCGCCACACATCGCGCATGGTGCTGGGCCGCACGCTGCTCGACAAGTTCACCGACGCCGAGATCGAGCAGCGTGTCGCGGCGCTGCGCGAGAGCGGCGCGACGCTGATCAGCGAGAACGGGTTCTTGCGCTGGCTCGGGCTGATGAGCGCGCCGGACCAATCCAACCTCACGCGGCAATCGCTGCTCGAGCAATCGAAGCTCGACGGGCGGATGTTCGACCTGCTGGCGCTGTTCGACGCATTCGAGCATGACGCCGAGCCGTTCTCGTTCCGCGACCTGATCCTGTCGCGCAAGTATGCGGGACTCCTGGCTGGCGGAGCCACCTGGGGGGCGATTGCGCGCTCGGTGCATCGGTCGGGACCGGTGGCGTCGCTGACGGCGATGTCGCTACACCCGGGTGGACCGAAGCGGATCCATGCGCTGTTCGGCGATGATCGCGCCGAACTCGATGGGCAGCGGCTGCTGGCGCTGGCGCCGATCGAGGACGAGTCCGAGGAGTATTTCTCGCTCGCGGAGGCGGCCGAAGCGGCGGGGCTGTTTGCCGAGGCGGCGGTGCTCTACGGGCATTGCCTATCGATCGACCCCAATGACTCGGTGGCGGCCTATAACCGGGCGAATTGCCTGAAGGCGGCCAACGACAATTCCGAGGCGGCCAACGCCTACATGCAGGCGATCAAGCGCGATCCGGATTTCGTCGAGGCGTGGTTCAACTATGCCGGGCTGCTGCGCGAGGAGGGCAAGATCGCCATCGCGCGCCAGCATCTCGTGACGGCGATCGAGATCGACCCCGACTACGCCGACGCGATCTACAACCTTGCGACGCTTGAATACGATGCTGGCAACCTGAGCGAAGCGCGGCGCTGGTGGGTACGGTACCTCGAACTCGACCAGGATTCCGAATGGGCGAAGACCGCGTCGCGCGGCATTGCCTATGCGGACCTCCACACACGGAAATCGGCGGGCTGATGGCGACGAACTTCCTCTTCGATGGGCCCGAGGACGCGCGGGTCACGATCATGCTGGCGCACGGCGCTGGCGCGCCGATGGACTCGGCGTCGATGAACGCCACGACCAAGGCGCTGGCAGCGGCTGGGTTCCGCGTGGCGCGGTTCGAGTTTGGCTACATGGCGGGCCGTCGGACGGAAGCGGGCAAGAAGCCGCCACCGAAGGCCGAGACGGTGATGCCGGAGTATTTGGCGGCGGTCGACGACCTGGGTCCGACTAACGGACCACTGATCATCGGCGGCAAATCGATGGGCGGGCGGGTCGCGAGCATGATTGCGGATGCCGAGTTCGAGGCAGGGCGGATCGCGGGGTTGCTGTGTCTCGGCTATCCGTTCCATCCGCCTGGGCGGCCGGCGCAACTGAGGACCAAGCACCTGATTGGGCTCAAGACGCCCGCTCTGATCTGCCAGGGTACGCGCGACGAGTTCGGCGTGCCGGACGAAGTCTCGACCTATGGGCTGTCGCCGCAGATCGAGGTGAAGTGGCTCGAGGACGGCGACCATGACCTGAAGCCGCGGAAGGCGATTTCGGGGTTTTCGACGGCCGATCACCTGAAGACGGTGGCAGACAGCGTCACGGCCTGGGTCGGGCGCATCGCGCCGTAGAGCACCAGCTTTGAAGATCGCGACGTTCAACATCAACAACGTCAACCGGCGGCTGGACAACCTGCTGGCATGGCTGGATGAGGCCGAACCGGATGTCGTCTGCCTGCAGGAGCTGAAGGCGCGCGATATCCAGTTCCCCGCGACGGCGCTGGCCAACGCCGGCTACGGGGCGGTGTGGCGCGGCGAGGCGAGTTGGAACGGCGTTGCCATCCTCGCCAAGGGGGTCGAGCCGGTGCTGACGCAGGAGTCGCTGCCGGGTGATCCGGACGATGAGCAGGCGCGCTATATCGAGGCAGCGGTGAACGGGGTGGTGATCGCCTCGCTCTACGCGCCGAACGGCAACCCGCAGCCGGGACCGAAATTCGACTACAAGCTGGCCTGGGGCGAGCGGCTGATCGCGCACGCGGCAGAGCTGTTCGACAGTGGCGTGCCAGTGGTGCTGGCGGGTGACTACAACATCGTGCCGGAGCCGCGCGACATCTATGTCACGACGTCGTATCGGGACAATGCGCTGGTGCAGGCGGAGCCGCGCGAGCAGTTCCGGCGGCTACTGGAGCAGGGCTGGACCGATGCGTTGCGGAAGAAATTTCCGAACGAGACGCTCTACACCTTCTGGGACTACATGCGGAACCGCTGGCCGCGCGATGCCGGATTGCGGCTCGACCACATGCTGCTGAGCAAGCAGCTGGTACGGAAGCTTGGGGCCGCCGGGATCGATCGCGAGGTGCGCGGTCAGGATGGGGCGAGCGACCATGCGCCCGTCTGGATCGAGCTGAAGCTCTAACGGCTACGGTCGAATCAAAGTTGACTGGCATTATCAAAATTAGTAGCCCAGAGCGCATTGATTAGAGCGTGAAGGGTTGAGCATATGAAGCCGCTGAAGCTGCTGACGGGGACGGTGCTGGGCCGCCGCATGGTCACTCCGGGTATGGTGCGGGTGACGCTGGGCGGCGAGGGCCTCAAGGACCTCAAGACCACCGGCGTCGGCGACGAGTACGTGCGGCTGTTCTTCCCCGATCCGGAAACTGGCGAGCTAGTGCTGCCGCAGGTCGACGCTCAGGGGTTCTGGAAATACCCCGAGGGCAAGAAGCCGTCGCATTGCGAGTGCTACACTGTCCGCTATCCGCGGCCGGGTGAGGTGGACCTCGATTTCGTGGTGCATGAGCACGGCCGGGCCAGCGAGTGGGCACAGGCCTGCGCGCCGGGCGACACCATCGCCATGCGCGAACCCTGCGGAATTTACGAAGCGCCAGCGGATGCCAAGTGGCAGCTGTTCGTCTGCGATGCGACCGGGTTGCCGGCGCTGGGGCGGTTGCTCGAGGGGCTCGATGCGGATGTCGAGGCACGGGCCATCGTCGAGGTGCCGGACGCCAGCCATGAGCAGGTGTTCGAGACCAGGGCGATGCTGAAGCTGGTGTGGCTGCATGGTTCGGGCAACGGCATCGCGCCGAGCAAACTCGAGGACGCGGTGCGGTCGATGAACCTGCCGATGGATCGCGAGGTCTATGTGTGGGTGGCGTCCGAGGCCAGGGCAGTGCGGCCGATCCGCAGGTATCTGCGCCATGAGCTGAAGTGGCCCGCGACCAGGTACTCGATTACCGGCTACTGGACCGACAAGTTGGCGGAGTGGGAACGCAACTGGGCGGCGCTCGACGGCACGGTGAAGAAGCAGATCGACGACCTGTGGCGGTCGGGGCGCGATGCGCAGGACGTGCGCGATGACGTCGAGGCTGTGATGGAGAAGTTCGGCCTTTAGCCCGCGAAGCTGCGGATGGCGGCGGTAACGGCTTCGGTGATGCCGGGGTCGCTGAGGGAATGGCCGGCGTTGTCGACGACCTGCACCGTGGCGTTGGTCCAGATCGCGGCGAGCGCGTGTGCGGTGCGGGGCGGGCAGAGCAGGTCGTAGCGGCCCTGCACGATGACGCCGCGGATGCCCGCGAGACGGTGGGCGTTGGCCATCAGCTGGTCGGGCGCCATGAAGCTGTTGTTGCTGAAGTAGTGCGCTTCCATCAGTGCGGTCGCCGGGATGCGGTTTGACGGGGAGAAGTCCAGCCGGGTGGTGACGGGGCGGACCTCGGAGAGGACGCGCTCGGTATCGCCATAGGCGCGGGCGGCCGGGGCGTGGATCGCCGGATCGGGATCGAGGATGCGCTTGAAGTAGCTGTCGACAGGGGACAGGCGCTCCATGGGCGTGAGCAGGCTGAGGAAGTCCTCGTGGAGCGCCGGATAGAAGGTCGAGAGGCCGGTGCCGAAGGCCCATTCGAGCTCGGCGCGGGTGCCGAGGAAGGTGGCGCGCAGCACGATACCGAGGACGCGCTCGGGGTGGGTTTCTGCGTAGGCGAGGGCGAGGGTGGCGCCCCAGGAGCCGCCGACGACCAGCCAGCGCTCGATGCCGAGATGCGCGCGGATGCGTTCCATGTCGGCGACGAGATGGGCGGTGGTGTTGGCGTCGCGCGAGCGGGTCGGGGTGGAACGACCGGCGCCGCGCTGGTCGAACAGCACGGCGCGGAAGCGGGTGGGGTCGAACAGCTGGCGATGGGCCGGCTGGCAGCCGCTGCCGGGGCCGCCATGGAGGTAGACCGCGGGGATGCCATCGGCCGCGCCAACGGTCTCGACATAGAGTTCGTGGCCGTCGCCGACGGGCAGTCTCAGGGTCGAGATCGGTGCGTAAGGGGCAGTTCCGCCGTCAGGCGCCATCGTTGATCCGGTTCGAGCATGTGGCGGTTCGTTCCGGTAGCAGACTCCCGCTCCATGTTGCCATTCCTGATTTCAGAAACGGCCTGGGCTACAGGGTGCCCTTGGCCTTGAGCTCGCGCACGGCGTCCTTCATCGCGACGAGGGTGTCGTTGACGACGCCGGCATCGTGCTCGCTGGAGAGAAACCAGGCGCCGCGTTCGAGGGCGCGCACGCCGCGATACATCAGGGCAGTGGTCAGCGCGATGTAGGCGGGGCGGTTCATTTTGGCGAGATCGCGGTAGTCGCGGGCGGGCTGGTCGAGACCGAGCGCCACGTGGAAGACCTGCGGGAAGCCGACGACCGATGCGGTGACGCCGGCCGAGGCGAAGATCTCCTTGAAGCCTTCCTGCAGGGCGGTGCCGGCGGCGCCGATCTTCTTGTAGAGCGCCGGGGTCAGCGACTTAAGCGTCGCGGCAGTTGCCGCCATGGCGATGGGCTGGGCGTTATAGGTGCCGCCATGGACGACGCCACCCGAGGTGAACATGTCCATGAGGTCGGCGCGGCCGGCGACTGCCGCCACCGGGAAGCCGTTGGCGATGGCCTTGCCGAAGGTCGAGAGGTCGGGTGTGACGCCGAACAGTTCCTGCGCGCCGCCGGCGGCGAGGCGGAAGCCGGTGATGACTTCGTCGAAGATCAGGACGGTGCCGGTCCTGGTGCAGGCCTCCCGCGCGCCTTCGAGATAGCCGGCGGCGGGGCGGATGGAGCCCTGGTTGCACATCGCGGCTTCCATGATGACGGCGGCGATATCGCCCTGCGAAAGCCGGGCCGTCAGCAGCTCGAGGTTGTTCCAGGGGAGGACGACCAGGGTGTCGGCGGTATCCTTGAGCTGGCCCTTACTGCCAGCGACCGGGACCGGCGCATCAGCGGGGCCAGCGGCGTCGATGGCCGGGGCGGTCGACCACAGCACGTTGTCGAACCAGCCGTGATAGTGGCCTTCGAACTTCAGGATCTTCGTTCGGCCGGTCGCGGCACGGGCGAGGCGTATCGCGGCCTGGTCGACCTCGGAGCCGGAGGATCCGAAGCGCATGCGCTCGGCCGACGGCACCATCTCGCAGACAAGGCGGGCGGCCTCAGCCTCGATGGCGGTTTGCCCGGCGAACAGGATCCCGTTGTCGATCTGCGACTTCACTGCATCGACCAGCGCCTGCGGCTTATGGCCAAGGATCATCGGGCCCATGCCGAGGTAGTAGTCGATCAGCTTGTTGCCATCGATGTCGTAGAGGTAGGCGCCTTCGCCGCGTTCGAACACCAGCGGAGTGGGCGAGATGTTGAGACGAAAGTTGCTGTTCACGCCACCGGAGATCCACTGCGAATTGGTGCGGATCGCCTCGATGGATTTGTCGAAGTTGAGCGGACGCGGCGCAGCGGCGGGTGATGTAACGGTCAACGCAGGTCTCCTCAGTTCTTGCGGTCCAACTGGCCCGACGCCCCGAAAGTTGTAAATGGCCGCCCGTTTCGCGAGGCGGAAAAAAGGGGGACTGGATTGCCACTACATTCTAGGCGGGAGGTTCGATGTCGTTCCATTATGCAGGACGACGAGCGGCAGGCGGCGGCCCGTTCTTCCGACCAGCCGGGATCAATTCGAAGTGGTGAAGCGATGAGCAAGTCTGGCGACGACTATGTCGTTCTCCCTGTCATGAAGGCCATGCAGGTGCTGGATTACGTGGCGCGGCAGGGGCACCACGTGACGCTGACCGAGACGGTGCACGAGCTGAAGCTGCCCAAGACCACAGTGTTCCGATACCTGCAGACGCTGTCGGCGGCGCAGTTCCTTGAGCACGACCTGAAGCGCGACCGCTATGGCGTGGGCAGCAAGTTCCGCTCGCTGGCGCGGGTCGACCAGGAGTTGCAGGGGCTGCGCGATATCGCCCAGCCCGAGATGCGGACGCTGATGGAGACGTTCCACGAGACGGTGAACCTCGCCGTGCTGTCGGAGAATGAGGTGGTCTATATCGACATGCTGGAGCCGACAGTTCGGCCGCTGAAGGCGGAGGCTCGGATCGGGCGCCGGCACCCGGCGCATTCGACTTCGCTGGGCAAGGCCATGATGGCATTCCTGCCGGATGCAGCCGCGTCGGCGCTACGCGAGCGTGGCCTGCCGCAGCGGACCATCAACACGCTGACCGATTCCGACAAGCTGCGCCGGCAGGTGGATGACGTGCGGCGGCGTGGCTACGCGATCGAGGTGGGCGAGAACGAGGATGGAGTGATGTGCATTGGCGTGCCGATCCTCGACCGGACTGGCTATCCGGTGGCAGCGATGAGCCTGTCGGCGCCCGAGCGGCGGATGAAGCCCGAACTTACCATCGTCGCGGCAGATGCGCTAAAGGGCGCGGCCAGACGCATCTCCACACATCTAGCCGCGCAAGGAACCGCATTTTGACCGAGACCAAAACACACCTCGTGCCGTGGGAACGGCTGCAGGCGAGCACCATAAGTGTCTTTTGCGCCGCGGGGTCGGAGCTGAGGGAAGCGCAACTGATCGCCGAGCATCTGGTGGAGGCGAACCTGCGCGGCCACGACTCTCACGGGGTCGGCGTGGTGCCGATGTACATCAAGGGCGTGCGTTCGGGCGGCATGGTGTTGAACCAGAGCCTCAAGGTCGCCGTCGACACCGGCGCGATGCTGATCTGCGATGCGGGCCAGGGCGCCGGCCAGGTGATGGCGCATGATGCAATGGCGCTGGGGATTGCCCGCGCCAGGGACGAGGGCAGCGCCATCGTCAGCCTGCGCAACAGCCATCACATCGGCCGTATCGGCCACTGGGCCGAGCAGTGCGCGGCGGCGGGGATGGTGTCGATCCACTTCGTCAACGTGGTTGCAGGGGCCATCGTCGCACCGTTCGGCGGGACGCAGTCGCGGCTCGGGACCAATCCGTTTGCTGCGGGGTTCCCGAGGGCCGATGCCCCGCCCGTGGTGGTGGATTTCGCCACGTCAAAGCTGGCGGCCGGCAAGGTGCGCGTGGCGCACAACAAGGGCGTGGAGTTGCCGCCCGGGGCGCTGCTCGACAACCAGGGCAAGCCGACGATCAACCCCGGTGCGCTGTTCGAAACGCCGCCGGGCTCGCTGACGACGTTCGGCGAGCACAAGGGATGGGGGCTGATGCTGACCTGTGAACTGCTGGGCGCGGCAATGGTGGGTGCGCCAACGCAGCACGAGAAGGACGGCAGTGGCGCGGTGATCAACTCGATGTTCTCGGTGATCGTCTCGCCGGAGCGGCTGGGGACGGCAGGGCCGTTCGCGGCGGAGATGGAGTCGGTGCTCGGCTGGGTGCTCTCGGAGAACGAGGCTGGTGGCTCGGTGAAGCTGCCGGGGATGCCGGAGCTGGAAACGAAGGCGAAGCGGAGCGCTGAAGGCATTCCAGTCGACACGGCTACGCTCGATCAGCTGGAAGCGGCAGCGCGCGATGTTGGGCTCAAGGGGTTCGAGGTCGGCTGACGCACAGGTGACGAGCGGCGGTTCGCCGCGGCAGTTCTGACGTCCGGACCGGACGAATTCCACGTTGGGAGGGCTTTGCGGGGTGCCACCGCGCCGATAATGTCGCCGGAAATTCTGGAGGATAATCCCATGCATAAAGTCATCGCAGCCCTCGGGCTCGCGGCAACCCTTTCACTCGGCGTGTCTCCCGCGGCGCTGGCTGCCGGCGAGAAGGTGTCGGTGATCACCCCGTTCCTCGCGGCGATCGCGACGGGCGAGATGATCGAGGCGTTCAAGGCCAAGGCGGCCGAGTATCAGTGGACCGTCGACGTGGTCGATACGGCCGGCGACATGGCGGCGTTCGCCAGCCGCGTCGAAGACGCGACGACCAGCGGCGCCAACGCGATCGTCCTGGTGTCGGTCGATCCTGCGCAGATCCAGGACCAGGTCGACAAGGCCAAGGCCGCGGGCGTGCCGGTGATCACCATTGATGGCGCCAAGAACGCCTCGAGCGTGCTCAACGTCACCTCCGACAACTATGTGCTCGGCGAGACGATGACCAAGTTCCTGTTCGACCAGATCGGCAACAAGGGCAACATCGTGCGCTTCTTCTATTCGGCGCACCCGGGCGTGCACCAGCGTGAACTGGCGCTCGATGCGGCGCTGAAGGCGAACCCGGATGTGAAACAGGTCGCCGACCACTACGTGGCGGTGCCGGGCCAGGTGGATGACAGCCGTGCCGCGATGGACGCGATGCTGTTGGCGAACCCGGGCGACGGCGCGATCAACGCGGTGTGGGCCGGCTGGGACGAGCCCGGCATCGGCGCGCAACTCGCGGTGGAAGCTTCTGGCCGCAAGGGCATCGTCATTGCCGGCATCGACGGCAACCCGCAGGCGATCGAGCTGATCAAGGGCTGCACGGCCTATGTCGGCACAGTCCGCCAGGGCTTTGGCGAGATGGCCAACATCGCCGCCACCGAGCTCAACACCATCCTCGCGGGCGGCCCCGCTAGTGCGGACGAGCTCTACGCGCCGGTGGAACTGATCACCCGCGAGAGCCTCGGCGTTACCTGTCCCTGACGTTGCTGGACCTCCGAGGGATCAGCCGGCACTTCGGTGCGACCCATGCGCTCGACGATGTGAGCCTCGCCCTTTCCGAGGGCGAGGTGTTCGGACTTGTGGGGCCAAACGGCGCCGGCAAATCGACGCTGATCAAGATCATCGCGGGCGCCGATCGGCCGGATGCGGGTGAGATCCGCATCGACGGTGTGCCGGTGCATTTCCACTCGGCGCATGACGCCTATGCCGCGGGCATCCGGGTGATCCACCAGGATGCACCGCTGGTGCCGGGGTTCGATACGGTCGAGAACTGTTATCTCGGGCGGGCGTATCCGCGGCGCTTCGGGCGGATCGACCGCAAGGCGATGCGGGCGGCGATCGCCGAGGTGGCGGCCGGGATTGCGCCGGAGCTCGACCTCGATGTTCCCGTGATGTTCCTGCCGCCGGCGGAGCGACAGTTCGTGCGGTTACTGCGCGCCATCGCCGACAAGGGGCGGCTGCTGATCCTCGACGAGCCGACCGCGGCGCTGCCGGCGGAGGATGCCGAGCGGTTCTACGAGGTGTTGCGGCGGACGCGGGAGCGGGGGACCTCGATCATTCTCGTCAGCCACCGGCTCGATGAGATTGCGGACTTCTGCAGCAGCGCAGTGGTGATCCGC
The DNA here is from genome assembly GCF_056402875.1 of Devosia sp. P3_B2. Lineage (NCBI taxonomy): Bacteria > Pseudomonadati > Pseudomonadota > Alphaproteobacteria > Hyphomicrobiales > Devosiaceae > Devosia > Devosia sp. P3_B2. Next base: position 58,385 of record NZ_JBFUGO010000021.1, read on the forward strand.
GATGGGCGGATCGTGGCGCGATTGGGCGCGGGCGAGGTGAAGCCCGAGGCGATGATCGCGGCGATGGGCGGGAGTACGTCGGAGCGCTCGACCAAGGCGACCGATACGAGCGCGCCCAAGATCATCGAGATTGACGGTGTGACAGCCGGCGACCTGACGCGACCTGCGCAACTCGATGTGCACGCGGGCGAGGTGATGGCGCTCTACGGGCTGGCGGGGTCGGGGCGGTCGAGCCTGCTCAATGCGATCTGGGGGGCGATCCCGTGGAGCGGCGCAATGCGGCTCGAAGGCGAGGCCTATGCGCCGCGTTCTCCGCGACAGGCTATCGGACGTGGCGTCTCCTGTGTGCCGGCAGACCGGCATCGCAGTGGGCTGTTCCTCGCCGAGGACCTCATCTTCAACAAGACGCTGCCGCTGTTGTCTGGCTATCGCCGGATGCGGGGGTTGCCGGTGCCCGACACCAAGGCGGAGCGGGCGGAGTTTCTCGTTGCGGCCGAGCGGGTGTCGCTCAGCTATCGCGAGCCGAAGCAGCTGGCGCGGACGCTTTCGGGCGGCAACCAGCAGAAGCTCATCTTCTCGCGCTGGGCCAACCGGCACTCGCGGGTGATGCTGCTCGACGAGCCCACCGAGGGCGTCGATGTGATGGCGAAGGCCACCATCAAGGACATCATCCGGGCGATCGCCGCCGATGGCAACGCAGTGCTCGTCTCGACCTCGGACCGCGACGAGGCGCTGGAGCTGGGCGATCGCATCGCGGTGTTCCGGCAGGGCGGCATCGTCAAGATTTTCACCCGCGCGGAGGCGAGCGCGGAGGCGCTGTCGGCGGCCGCGCAGTCCCGGGAGGCGGCGTGACCCGCACCAATCTCAATCGTTTCGGCACACTGATCGCGTTCGTGCTGCTGTGTATCGGCTTTTCGATTGCGGCGCCGGCGGCGTTCGCTTCACCGGCCAACGTGTTCAACCTCGTGCAGCAGATGGCGACGCTCGCGATCGTCGCGACGGCGGCGACGCTGGTGATGACGATCTCGGAGTTCGACCTGTCGGTAGGGTTCTCGGCCTCGCTCGCGGCGGTGATCTGCTTCGTGCTGTTCGGGCAGGGCTATGACGTGTGGCTGGCGGTGCCGGCGGCGCTGCTGGTGGGGATCGTCGGCGGCGCGGCCAATGGCGTGCTGGTGGCGCGGTTCGGCATTCCGTCGTTCGTCGCGACGCTGGCGCTTGGGACGATCCTCTCCGGTTTCGCCTTCGGGTTGAGCGGTGGGCAGAGCCTGTTCCAGTCGGTGCCGGAGGGGTTCAAGGCGTTGGGCAGGGGCGACATCTTCGGCATTCCGGTGCTGGGATTCTGGATCGTCGGGGTGCTGGGCATCGCGGCGTTCGTCTTGACCCAGACCGAGTTCGGGCGGCGGCTCAAGGCGATCGGCGGCAATGCGCAGGCGGCGCGGTTGGCCGGGTTGCCGATCGTGCGCGACGTGATCGTGACGTTTGCGATTGCCGGCGGGCTGTCGGCGCTGGCCGGGTTGTTGCTGGCGTCGCGGCTAGGCAGCGTGCAGCACACGATGGGCGAGCCGCTGCTACTGCCGGCCTATGCGGCGGTGTTCATCGGCACCACGGCCTCGCCGACCGGTGCGCCGACGGTGGCGGGGACGCTGCTGGGCGTGGCGATCACCGGGGTGATGGTCAATGGCATGACGATCGTGGGCGTGGAGCCGTTCGTGCAGCGCATTCTCACCGGAGTGATCATCATCGTTGCGGTGCTGCTGCGGCGCGTGGGGCGCGGGCGATGAGCGTGCTGGTTCTCGATTGCGGCAGTTCGGCGCTGAAGGCGACGGTGTTTGGCGATGATGGGGTGGTGATCGCGACGACCGATGCGGGTTATCCCGCGGCGAGCGCGCCACATCGGCGGGCGCCGGAGGATTGGTGGCGGGCGGCGGTCGAGGCGGTGGGGAAGTTGCCCCTTGATGGGGTGACGGCGATCTCGCTCACCGGGATGATGGAGAACCTGATCGCGGTCGATGCCACCGGGGTGCCGGTGCGGGAGGCGGCGCTCTACTCGGATCCGATCGGCACCGAGGCGTTCGAGGCGGTGGCGGGGCGCCTCGAGGCGGCGGACGCGACGGCAATTCTCGGCAATGAGCCGCGGCCGCTGATGACGGCGTTCAAGCTGCTGGCGCTCGGACCCAAGGGGGCCGAGTGGGTGCTGCCGGGTTCGAAGGACTACCTGGCGCTGCGGCTCACTGGTGTCGCGGCGACTGATCCGAGCTGTGCCAGCACGACGGGGCTGATGGACATCGCGACGCGGGACTGGTCCGGGGAACTGGTCGAACTGCTCGATGTCGATCGGGGCCTGCTGCCGCCGATCCTCGCGGCGGAGACTGTGCTGGGTGGGCTCACCGCCAGGGCGGCGGAGGCGCTGGGGTTGCCTGCGGGTACCCCGGTGATCAATGGCTGCGGGGATGCCGCTGCGACGACCATCGGGAGCGGGGCGGAGCAGGCGGACGAGGTGAGCGTCTATCTTGGCACCAGCGGCTGGGTGGCGGGTGTCACTGCGGTGACCGAACGGACGCCACGACCGTACTATCGGCTGGCGCATCCGCTGCATGGCGGGTTGATCGAGGTCGCCCCGATCCTCTCGGCGGGTGCGGCGGCGGCTTGGGCGCGCGAGACGCTAGGGCTGACGCTGCCGGAGGCCGAGCGCATGGCCGGGGAAGCAGATGCGTCGCCCGGTGGGGCGCTGTTCCTGCCGTATCTCAATGGCGAGCGTACTCCCTTCGTTGATCTGGACCTGAGGGCCGGGTTTGCCAATGTATCGGCCACCGACGGCGCGGGGGCACTTTATTACGCGGCGCTGGAGGGTGTGGCGTTCGCCATTGCCGCCAATGTGCGGGCAATGGGGGCGGCGGGGCCGGTCTACCTGGTGGGCGGCGGCGCGCAGAGTGCGGTCTGGCCGCAGGTCATGGCCGATGTGCTGGGGCGCGAGGTGACGGTACCGGCGCATCCGGTGCTGGCGGCGAGCCTCGGGGCGTACCGGATTGCGGCAAAGGCGCTGGGGCTGACTTCGGGCGCGGCGGTGCAGGGCCGGGTGTATCGGCCGCGGGCCGAGCGGGCCGAGCGGATCGCGCGGCAGGCGCGAGCTTTCGAGCGCGCCACGGCGATGCTGCGCGAGCTGGCGCGGGGCTAGGCTTCGGCGAGCATATCGCCAAGGTTGCGCGAGAAGTGCCGGCGGAACAGCGTCAATTGCGCGGCGCCGAGCGGCGCGGCGAAGGCGCCAAGCTTGCCGGCGACCAGCCGCGGGCGCTTGAAGCCGGCCGCGTCGAGATCGGACAGTGCTCGCTGGGTAGCATCGACGAGCCGCTCGACGATCTCCTGCGGGACCGCGCTATCAATGATCGCCTGGTCGATCTCGAGCACAGCGGCAGTGTTGAAGATGATCTCGGCCATGGCGATGCCGGCTTCCTCGATCCAGGGCTCCACCTGTTCCTTCCAATCCTGCCACGGCCACGCGGCGGGAGCGTCGACGGGGATACGGATGCCGCTCTCGGCGAGGCGGCGGCTGAGGGCAGTGGTGGAGGCAAGGTCGTGCCCGAACCGGGGATGGCCATCATGGCCGTTGACCAGCATGGAACCGAGATTGGCGGAGTTGCCGGTCGGGCCTTCCCACAGCGTGTGTTCGGCCGTGATGCCGGCGCCCAGATAGGTCGACACGAACAGGTGCACGAGGTTGGGTGGGCGGGGCGGCGGCGACATCACCATTTCGGCGAAGCAGGCGCAGTTGCCGTCGTTGAACCAGGTGGTCGGCAGGCCCGTAGCAGTCTCGATGGCGCTGCGCAGGTCGAGTTCCGCCCATAGCGACAGCTGGTCCTCTGGTGGATCGATCAGCCGGATCAGCCTGCCCATATTGCTCGGGGTCGCCAGCCCGATGCCGGCGAGACGCTGCTGCTTTTCGGGGCTGAGCTTGGCGACGAGCGCGGCAATTGCGCGGGCCGCTTCCTCGACGATGGTCTGCGCATCGGGATAAGCGAAATCGCGCCGGTAGCGCCCCAGCTCCTCGCTGCCCACGTTGATGAGCGCGACGTCGATGTGCTGCCAGGATATCTCGCAGCCGATGCTGTAGGCGCCGGAATAATCGAGATGGAGCGGTGTGGCCGGCTGGCCCCGACGGCCACGCAGCACTTCGCCGCGGGTTATCAGCCCATCGTCCTCGAGCTCGCTGACGATGGCCGAGGCGGTCTGCGGCGCCAGGCCGGTGCGGCGGGAGACCTCGGCATTGGAGAGGCCGGGGTTGAACGCAATGGCGGTCAGCACGGCGCGACGATTGGCGGCGCGCAGGCTGGCGTGCTGCACACCCCGCTCCGCAGGTTCAAAAAAGTCCGCCAATTCCACCACCCCGCCGCGACTCAAATTGACGCCGAAGCAACGATCCCCAGCCCAAGTATGGGCTGAGGTTCGATTCCTGCGTCCACAAGTACTAAGTGGGATCGCGGGGCGAGGCGTCAACCCGGCATAACACTACCAATTGGTCACAGAACCATCGCGGCGGTGCAGCATGGGCGCCTGCCAGAATTTGAAACTCTGCTTTTTGATCAGTTCCTCGTTGACCTCAATGCCGAGGCCGGGCGCGTCGCTGACCGGATAATGCGCGCCTTCGAGGCGCGGCTGCACCGGGAAAAACTCCGAGTTATCGAAGCCGAGATTCTCGGCGGGACTAGAGCGGGTCTCGAGCCAGGAAAAGTTAGCGACGGCCGCGGAGAAATGAATAGTGGCCGCAGTGCAGATCGGCCCGAGCGGATTGTGCGGCATCATGTCCACGTAATGGGCCTCGCTCCAGCCGGCGATCTTCATCGACTCGGTGAGGCCGCCGACGTTGCAGACGTCGAGGCGGTTGAACTGGTGAATGCCGCGTTCGATGTAGGGCAGGAACTGCCATTTCGACGCGAATTCCTCGCCGATGGCGAAGGGGATGTCAGTGAGGGTGCGGAGCGACTCGTAGGCTTCGGGGGTCTCGTCGCGGATCGGTTCCTCGAGGAAGTCGAGCGTGCCCGACGGCATCTTCTGGCAGAAGCTCGCGGCTTCGGCGACCGACAGGCGGTGGTGGAAATCGATGCCGAGGATAACGTCCTCGCCGAGCTCCTCGCGCGCCTTGGTCATCCACTTGGCGGTCTTGCCGATGTGCTCGCGCGGTTCGTAGATGGTTTCGCCATGGCCCGAGGGCGAGAGGCGCATGGCGTTCCAGCCGTGCTCGATCAGCATCTTGGCCTGCTCGATCATTTCGGGACCGGGCTCGCCCGAAGTGCTGGCGAAGGTCGGAATCCTGTCGCGCTGCTTGCCGCCGAGCAACTGGTGCACCGGCACGCCCAGCGCCTTGCCCTTGATGTCGTAGAGCGCGATGTCGATGGCCGAGATCGCCGCCTGCAGCACGCGGCCCCCCTCGAAATACTGGCTGCGATAAAGCAGCTGCCAGATGTGGCCGATCTGGAACGGGTCCATGCCGATGAGGATTTCGGTGTAGTGCTCGAGCGCGCCGACCACGGCCTTCTCGCGCCCCGACAGCCCGCTTTCGCCCCAGCCGAAAATGCCCTCGTCGGTCTCGATCTTGACGACGAGCTGGTTACGGATGCCCACCCAGACGGCGTAGGGCTTGATGGCGGTGATCTTCAATTCGATGCGCTCCTCGGCGGCGGGGTTGTCCCGCTCGGTTGGTGGTGAGGGGGCCCTGATTGATCAGGCGGAGTCAATTGGACGAGCGGATAAACCGGCAGCCTCGCGGCTCCGGGCGTTCAATAAGTCGGGCGGTTCCGGCGTGGCTTCGACCACGCGGGTAGTCCGCAATATGAAGGCCGTCGCCACGCCGGAACTGTTCGGGGTTTTTGCGGGGACCATGAGGAAGCGTTCGCACGCCGTGCCAGGCACGGAAACGGTGGACGGGTGCCCA
>NZ_JBFUGO010000022.1:0-20575 GCF_056402875.1 Devosia sp. P3_B2
AGCCGGGCGGGAGCAAGGAAACGCGGTGCTGGCATTCCGGCCGCCGACCGAGCTGCCATCGTTCCCGCGATGCGGCAGGGGATGCGCCCCGGCACTGGTGGCATAGGCCCAAAACCCCGGCCGGCCGGCGAGGCGTGAGCCTCATTCATCTGCGGACTACCGCTACGGGGCAAACGCCTCGCCGGTCCCGCTTCGTTCCCTCCCGGGAACGGCTCTTTGAAAACTCCGAAGCCCCTGGGGCTGTCGGACGCGTCAGTCTGCCGCGCATTTCGCGCACCGGCCATTAGCCGAACCTTAACCACGGCATAGGAAATTGGCTGGCAACGCGCGCCGCCACCGAACCCGCCGGAAATCCTGATGTACAGCGCGATCCGGGGGCGGCATTCGACAACATATTCAGTGGAGTTTCTGCACGTTCACGAGGCCGACGGATCGCACCGCGCAGATCGACCAGCCTCGGGTTTTGCAGGGCTTTTGTTCTTGGTTTAGTAGCGCGGGTCTACCCTAAATGCGTCTGATTATCGGCATCGTCATCATCATCGCCTGCGTCATCGGCGGCTACATCGCCATGGGTGGGCACCTGGCGGTGCTGGTGCAGCCGTTCGAGGCGCTCATCATCCTGGGCGCCGCGCTCGGCGCCTTCATCATCGGCAATACCGGCCCGGTGCTGAAGCAGACGCTCGGCATCTTCGGCATCCTGTTCCGCGGCCCCCGTTACGACAAGGCCGCCTATGTCGAGCTGCTCGGCCTGCAGTTCACCCTGTTCAAGCTGGTGCAGGCCAAGGGCGTGCTGGCGCTCGAGCCGCATATCGAAGACCCCGGCAACTCCTCGATCTTCCAGCGTTTCCCGACCTTCAACGCCAACCATCACGCCGTCGAGTTCATGTGCGACTACCTGCGCATGGTCACCCTCGGCAGCAACGTCGCCCACGAGATGGAAGCGCTGATGGACGAGGAACTCGAGACTCATCACCAGGAGAACGAGCGACTCGTCTCGGCCATCCAGGCGCTCGCCGACGGCACCCCGGCCCTCGGCATCGTCGCCGCGGTACTTGGCGTCATCCACACCATGGGCTCGATCAGCGAGCCGCCCGAAGTGCTCGGCCACATGATCGGTGGCGCCCTCGTCGGAACCTTCCTCGGCGTGTTCGTCGCCTACGGCTTCTTCGGCCCGATGGCACAATCGCTGCGCAACATCTTCGAGGCCGAGTCGAAATACTTCCTGTCCATGAAGGTCGGCCTATTGGCCCAGATGTCCGGCTATGCCCCGGCGATCGCCGTCGAGTTCGCCCGCAAGGCGTTGATGTCGGAAGTCCGGCCCACCTTCGCCGAGATCGACGAAGCCACCGCAAACCTCCCGGCCTCGTGAGGACCTGAGCCACGATGGCCCGCAACGACCAGCCGTTCATCATCAAGAAGTCGCGGCGCGCCGCCCACGCCCATCACGGCGGCGCCTGGAAGATCGCCTACGCCGACTTCGTCACGGCAATGATGGCGTTCTTCCTCTTGCTGTGGCTCATCAGCATGACCACGCCGGAGCAGAAGAAGGGCCTCGCCGACTATTTCGCCCCGCCCAATGTCAGCGAAAACACCAGCGGTGCCGGCGGCGTCATGGGCGGCCTGGCCTTCGCCGAGGACGGAGCCAAGATCTCCGCCGACGCCAACAAGGACGCCCTCACCGCGCCGGAAAGCAGCGAAGCCGGCCCGCAGATCGAAGCCCGGGGCGGCGTGGCGGAAATCGGTGGCAGCAGCTACGACGCGATCCGCGCCTCCAACGTCACGCTCGAGTCCCGCTACAACCAGGATTACCACGCGGCCGCGGCCAGCATCCGCCAGGCCTGGCAGGCGTTGCCCGACATCACCAAGATCGCCGACAACCTGCTCGTCCGCGAAACCGAGAACGGTCTCGACATCGAGATTATCGACCAGGAGGGTCGCCCGATGTTCCCCGAGGGCTCGAAGTACCCCTTCGAGGCCACCCGCAAGGCCATCGCCGCCCTCGCCCCAATCCTGCAGAAGCTCTCGAACCAGATCACCATTTCCGGCCACACCGCCGCCGGTGCCGTCTACGACAATCCGCGCTACGGCGCCTGGGACCTGTCGAGCGACCGCGCCAATGCGGTGCGCGCCATCCTCGGTGAATTCGGCCTCGCCGACGATCGCATCCGCGGCGTCAACGGCAGCGCCGCCTCCGAGCCGCTCTTCCCCAACGACCCTTACCTCGCCGGCAACGGCCGGGTGCAGATCACGGTCCGCTACGAAGCGCCGCCCGTACCAGCCGGGCTGGCCCCTTGAGGTGCGGAATCGCGGCAACAAAAAAGGCCCCCGCAGGGGCCTTTTCCGTCGTTGCACTGTCAGGACTTGTCCCTCAGCGCCACGGGCGTTCTTAGAGCGCCTTGAGGTTCGTCGCCGAAACCTTGCCGTCACGGCCCTTCTCGAGCTCGTAGCTCACCTTCTGGCCTTCGGCGAGGCCCGAAAGGCCCGAACGCTCGACGGCAGAGATGTGGACGAAAGCGTCCTTCGAACCATCGTCCGGCTGAATGAAGCCGAAGCCCTTGGTGGTGTTGAAGAACTTAACGGTGCCTTCGATCATGATGGCCCCCTTTCAATTGTCGTGCGCGGGATACTCCCGCTTGTCGCACGCGTTCCTCGTTCGGCGACATGCCGCCCGGGTCTAAACGTTCACAATATCAAGAGGTAGCCAATTAGACCGCAAGCGGCCCGAGCTGGTAGCGCCAGATGGAAGCGAAACGTGCCCGGATATATCTGCCACCATTGCGCCTTAATCAAGGCGTGGACGCTGATTTATCGGTATGGCGCCAGGTCGACCTCGTCGACCACCCGCTCAAAACTCTCGAGTTCGCTGCGGACACGATAGAGCAGCGGCCCCGTTTCATGAGGCAACAGCGCCACCACCTGGCAAAGCGCCGCCGACCGGGCGATATCGCGGGAGCCACGAGCCATCGTCAGCCGCTGCCCGACGCGGAAGCGATGCACCGGATGTGCAGTGACCTCCTGCGGTTCCTGCCGGCGGAACTCGGCGACCGTGCTGCCGCCTGTCGTCGCCTCAGCTGCGCGCTTAGCCTTGCCGACAGCCTGCCGGCGTGTCACCGGCACAGCAATGCTCTTGAACGAATCCACGAATGTTCCTGGGACACGAGTCCGGCGCCACGGGCGCGACAGCCGGTATCATCTGGCCGAAGCCTTCCCTTGCACTCTAGCACAAGCCTGCCTCCAACGACAGGAACTTGTCCCCACTTCGCCCAATGCAGCGCATGCTGAGGCGGTTCAGGTCGGAGGGTATCCATGACGGCAAGTAGAGAAAGACCAATGGCCCGACAGTCTCCTGCCGGGCCATTCATCGGATCGGGTACGATGAGATCAGCCGTTCGGCGAACACGGGGCCAGGTAGCGGCGACCGTTCCGGTCTTCCCAGACGCACTTGGTCGGGTCGTCCCTGTAACGGCCGATGAGCTCGCCGGCGACGGCACCGGTGATGCCGCCAACCGTTGCGCCAACCAGCGCACCGCCGACCGTACCGGTTGTCGCGCCGCCGATCACCGCGCCGGTGACTGCGCCGACACTGGCCGTCTTCTCGGTGGTGGAGCACGCCGTGAGCGTCAGTGCCGTCATCAATACGGCGACAGTGGATAGAACTTTACGCATGAATACCCTCCGGGAGGTTTGTTAAGACGCGAGCCCGTCACGACAATGCGTCGAACCAGGATAGGTTCCCGCGGCTTGAGACAAATCGCCGAACGGGTTAGAGCTCTGCCCGCGATTGGGACTGCCAAAATGAATGAGCCTATGACGGTACCGGTAGCCGGCACCGATGCTTCCACGTCTGCAGGCGGCTGGACCACGGAACTCCGGGCCAGCTTCGCGCTCGCTTGGCCTCTGATCGTCGCGCAACTGGCGCAGAACCTGCTGTTCACCACCGACGTTGTGCTGATGGGATGGCTCGGCCCCAAATATCTCGCCGCCGGCACCCTCGCCGGCGCCTTCCTGATCCCCTTCCAGCTGACCGGCATCGGCATCGTCGGCGCGGTGGCGCCGCTCGTGGCGCAGGCGCGGGGCCGCGGGGACACCAAGGCCGTGCGCCGTATCGTCCGTCAGGGGTTCTGGGTGGCCATCCTCGTTGCCACGCTGTTGGTCCCGATCGTGCTCAGCATCCGCCCGATCTATCTCGCCCTGGGTCAGGACCCCGAGGTCACGCTGCTGGCCGAAAGCTACATGTTCGCCGGCTTCTGGATGCTCTATCCAGCGCTGGGCATCATGGTGGTGCGCTCGTTCCTTTCGGCATTCGCTGCCACGCGGGTGATCCTGGTCATCACCGTGATCGGGGTAATCATCAATGCGGCCGTCGCCTACACGCTGATCTTCGGACATTTCGGCTTCCCGCGGCTGGAATTGCGCGGCGCAGCTCTGGCGACCGGCTTTGTAAACCTGTTCATGTTCCTGGGCCTGCTCGCCTATACGCAGACCCACCGCAAGCTGAAGCGCTTCCATATCCTGGTCCGCTTCTTCAAGCCGGACTGGCCGCGCTTCCGCGAGATCCTGAAAGTGGGCTTGCCCATCGGTCTCACCGTTGCCGCCGAAGTCGGGCTGTTCTCGATCGCCGCCATCCTGATGGGCCGCCTCGGCACCAACGAGACTGCCGCCCACGCCGTAGCGCTGCAGCTCGCCTCGACCGCCTTTATGGTGCCGCTCGGCCTCGGTATGGCGGCCACGGTTCGCGTCGGCCTCGCCTATGGTCGCGGCGACGCCGAGGGTGTTCGCCTCGCCGGCTGGTCGGCGATCGTCATGGGCACCGGTTTCATGGCGCTGACGGCTGCCCTGTTCCTCGCCGTGCCGCACGCACTGGTGGCGATCTTCCTCGACAGTTCCGACCCGGCGAACGCGACCGCCCTGATGCTCGCAGCCACCTATCTCGGCATCGCCGGCATCTTCCAGTTGGTGGACGGCGCACAGGTAGTGGCAGCGCACTCGCTGCGCGGCTTGTCGGATACCCGTACACCAATGCTGCTCGCCATCTTCGGCTACTGGTTCGTCGGCCTGCCAACCGCCTACGTGCTCGGCTTCGTGTTCAACCTGCGCGGTGTCGGCGTCTGGATCGGACTCGCTGTTGGCCTCGCCTTCGTGGCTATGCTGCTGGTCAGCCGCTTCGCCCTGCGCGGCCGCCTGGGCCTCATGAAAAGAATCGTCGTACCAGTCTAGGACCGTACCCTTGACCCAGCTCAAGCCCGCCGAACAGCGCGTCGCCGACGCTCTCGCCACCCACGCCCTGCCTGGCCAGGTGGTCGTCCTCGAACAGTTGGCAACGACCGCACAGATGGCGGCCGACGCTCTGGGCGTCGAAGTCGGCCGCATCGTCAAATCGCTGCTGTTCAAGGGCAAGGACAGTGGCAAGCCCTACCTGCTGCTCGTCTCGGGCAGCAATCGGGTCCACGAAAAGCGTGCCGGCCAGCGCATCGGAGAAACGCTCGAGCGCCCCGACGCCGATTTCGTGAAGCTCCACACGGGCTTCTCGATCGGGGGTGTCTCGCCCTACGGTCACCCTGCCCCGTTGACGACGTACCTGGACGACGCGCTCCACAGCTACGCGACGGTCTGGGCTGCTGCTGGCGATCCACGCTCGGTGTTCGAGATCACCGCGGCTGATCTCGAGCGCACCACCGGCGCCACGCGGATCGACGTCACCTAACTCTCGACCCAGGTCCAGTCGGCCATCCGGTTGCGAAACCACGTCCGCTGGCGCTTGGCATATTGCCGGGTGGCGATCACTGCCCGCTCGATCGCCTCGGCTTGCGTAAGTTCGCCCGCCAGCATCGCAGCAATCTCCGGCACCCCAATCGCCTTCATCGCCGGCAGGCTCGGATCGACATCGAGCGAAAGTAATCCCCGCACCTCGTCGACGGCCCCATGCTCGAACATCGTTTCAAAGCGGCGAGCTATCCTTTGTCTCAACACTTCCCGGTCGGGATTCAGTACCAGGCGCTCAAGTTCGAAACCGCCGAGCAGTCCTGTCTGCACTTCGTCCTGGAAGCTGGCGAGGGACCTTCCGGTGGCATTGAGCACAGCCAGCGCCCGGATCACCCGCTGCGGGTCGGGCGCTTTCAACCGGGCCGCGATCTGAGGGTCGCGTGCCGCAATGAGTTGGCCCCGGGCCTCGCGATCGAGGCCTGCAACCTCCGCTTCAGCTGCAAGCACAGCCTCCGCCGGAACCTCGGGCACATCCGCAAACCCGGTCGTCAGCGCATCGAAATAGAGACCCGTGCCGCCGACAAAGATCAGCGTCCTGTCGCCTTCGGCCTCGATAACGTCGGCTGCGGCTCTCGCCCATTCGCCGGTCGAAAACCGACGCGCCGGAGAAACTATGCCATAGAGCCGATGCGGCGCCTGTGCCATCTGCTCCATCGATGGCCGGGCGGTCAGCAGACGCAGCCCGTCATAGACCTGCAGCGCATCTGTGTTGACGATCACGCCGCCGCGCTCGGCGGCGAGTTTCAACGCCAGCGCCGACTTGCCGCTGGCGGTTGGACCCGCTATCAACACCGCTCGCTTGTCCGGGCTTTTGCCCATCCTTTTCAGGCCCCTCTCACGCACATGACGGTACTCTGCCTCATCGCCAATCCGGCTGATCCCGCAATTGACTCAGCGCTGCTCGCGGCGATCCAGCACGAGACCCGTGGTGAGATCAACTGGTTGCACCAGCGCATCGCTTGCGAGATCCACGCACCGAGGGCCGCCGATCCTGTGGCCGCAGCGCGCAGCGTTATCGGCAGCCGGCCGGTGGACGTGGCGCTCGTGCCCGCCGAGGGTCGCCGCAAGCTTGTGCTGGTCGCCGATATGGATTCCACCATGATCGAGCAGGAGTGCATCGATGAGTTGGCCGACGCCGTCGGCATCAAGGCTGAGGTCGCCGCGATCACCGAGCGCGCCATGAACGGCGAACTCGATTTCGAGCAGGCACTGCGCACGCGCGTCGGCCTGATCAAGGGCCTCGAGCGCAGCGTCATCGAGGAGATCCGTCGCGAACGCATCACGCTTGCTCCCGGCGGGCGCGCACTGATCCACACCATGAAGGCCTATGGCGCCTATGCTTCGCTGGTTTCCGGCGGTTTCACTTTCTTTGCCGACTATTTCGCCAAACGCATCGGCTTCGACGAGGCGATCGCTAACGTGCTGGAGTTCGATGGCGAACAGCTGACCGGCACGGTGGCGAGCCCGATCGTCGATAAGTCTACCAAGCTTCATCGGCTGCAGGCCCTCGCCGCCGAACGGTCGCTGCCGATGGGCGCGACGATGGCTGTCGGCGACGGCGCCAATGACCTCGACATGATCAAGGCCGCCGGGTTCGGGGTCGCGCTGCATGCCAAACCGCATGTGGCGGCGCAGGCAGGCATCCGCATCGACCATGGCGACCTGACCGCCCTGCTCTACCTGCAGGGCTTTACCGATGAGGACATCGTCAGGTGAGAATCGAAACACCGCGCCTGATACTTCGCCCGTGGGAGGATCGCGATCACGCTCCGCTCGCGGCGATCCTCGCCGATCCGGAGGTCCGCCGCTTTTACCCCACAACGCTGACGCCCGAGCAGACCAGCGCCCAGATCGATTTCTCGATCGAGAAGGCGGCCGCAGTCGGGTTTCACTTCGGACCGGCCGAACTCAAAGCCACCGGCCAGTTCGTCGGCCTCATCGGTCTCGGCTACATTCCCGATGAAACCCGAGCCGCCATTCGCAGGCAACCAGCCGTCGAGATCGGCTGGCAGTTCGATAAGGCCTTCTGGGGCCAGGGTCTTGCGCCCGAGGGCGCGCTCGCTTGGCTCGACTACGGCTTCCAGACGCTCGGCCTGCCGGAGATCGTCGCCTTCACCTACGCCGGCAACCTACCCAGCCAGCGGGTCATGGAGAAGATCGGGATGACCCGTGATCCCGATGCGAACTTCGAACACCCCAAGCTGGCGCCGGGCCACCCGTTGCGTTCGCATGTCGTCTATCGGATCGCCAACCCAGCCGGCGGCGAATGAGAATCGAACGTTTGTTGTTCCTCTACCGGCTGGACCTCTAGCCCAGACGCACCGCGATGAAGCGGCTGGTCCCAGTCGGATCGATCACCTTGAACAGCACCGCGGGCCGGCCGGCTTCCTTGGCCTGCCCGACCAACTCGCTGAGTTCGTCCACCGTACCGATTTCCTTCTGGTTCACCTCGGTAACGAGCAGGCCCGGAATGAACCCCTTCTGATCGGCATCACTACCGCTCTTCACCACGGTCACGACGATGCCGTTCTCCTCTGGGGCGATCCCGAATTCCGCACGCTTCGCCTCGTCGAGAACTGCGACATCGAAGCCGACCAGATCCGGCAAGCCCAGCGGTGGCGCATCGACCTCGGCAACCGGCTCCTCGGGAGCGGAAGCGACCGGAGGCGTCGCGGTTGCTTTGTTGTTGGCGATCAACTGCTCGCCCAGCTCAAGCCTGCCGAGCGTGATGCTGAGCACCGTCTCGGCCCCGTTGCGGAGCACCTTCACTGGAACCGCCTTGCCCACCTGCGTTTCGGCCACGACGCGCGGCAGATCCCGCATCCGCGCAATCGGCTTGCTATCGAACTCGAGGATGATGTCGCCCTCCGCCACCTGCCCCTCGGACGGGCCACCCTTGGTGACATCGATCACCAGCGCGCCAGCGGTGCTCTTCAGCCCCAGGCTGCTGGCGATGTCGTCGCTGACCTCCTGAATGCCGACCCCGAGCCAACCGCGGCGCGTCTCGCCGAACTGCGCCAACTGGTCGATGACCGGCCGCGCCAGGTTCACCGGCACGGCGAAACCGATGCCCAGCGATGAGCCGCCGCGGGCGATGATCGCCGTGTTGATGCCGACCACCTTGCCGTCCATGTCGAACAGTGGGCCGCCGGAATTGCCCTGGTTGATCGCGGCGTCGGTCTGGATGAACTGGTCATACGGACCCGACTGGATGTCGCGGTTGCGCGCCGAAACGATCCCCAGCGTCACCGAACCACCGAGGCCGAACGGATTGCCGATCGCCATCACCCAGTCGCCGACCACCGCACCGTCACTGTCGCCGAACTCGACGAACGGCAGATCATGCCCAGCATCGACCTTCAGCACTGCCAAATCGGTCTTGTCGTCACTGCCGACGATCTTGGCCGGCAACCGCGTGCCGTCGGTGAGGTAGACCTCAATTTCCTCGGCCCCCTCGATGACGTGATTGTTGGTCACGACCACGCCGTCAGCCGAAATGATAAAGCCCGAGCCGAGGCTCCGCGCCTCCTGCATCTGCTCTTCACCCAGCCCATTGTTCGGGTTGTGCTCGTCGAACAGCTCCTCAAGCGGCGAGCCGTCCGGCAGGTCGGGGAATGGTACCCCGCCACCGCCGGGCACTCGGCGCGACGTGCCGATGTTCACCACTGCGGGGGAGAGTTGTTCGGCTAGCGCAGCCACCGATTCGGGGCCTTTCGCTGTCGCCGGTGCGGCCTGCAGAGGGAGAGCCAGCAATCCCGCAACGGCCAGAGACCGCAACATCCGACCGGCAGCACGCATCAACTTCTCCTGCAAGGACTCAAGCGCGGCCGGGCCGATAGAGTTCAGCCGCGCAACAACCACAAGAGAACAAGTCCGACCCCGGCGCAAGCCAACGCTGCCGCACGAATGGTTGAAGCTGGCATCGATTGGACCGATGCCAGCAACTTCTTCATCTGCTCGGGGAAGGCAGCGTAGACGAGCCCTTCAAGGACCAGCACAAGGGCCAGTGCCGAGAAGAGCTCGATCATTTACTGCGCTGCTGGCGTCGCCGGGGTGGCTTCGGCCGGAGCCGGAGTCACGGGGGCGGTCTCAGCGGGAGCCGGGGCCGTCAGGTCGGTCGCCGGAGTCGAGAGGATCGGGGAGTCTATCGCGGGCTCCTCGACCAGCGGCGTCTCCGGGATCGGCGTGGTCGCGGCCTCAGGCGGCGGCGTCACCTGGTCGGGGTTCTGGTTCTGGAAGAACCGGAAGAACTCCGAGTCCGGCGACAGCACCATGGTCGTGCCATTCGGGCCCAGCGCCGCGCGGTACGACTGCATCGACCGATAGAAGTCGAAGAAGTCGACGTCGCGATTATAGGCATCGGCGAAGATCTGGCTGCGCTGGGCATCGCCCTCGCCTCGCAGGATTTCCGCATCACGACGGGCTGCCGAGAGAACCTCGACCGCCTGACGATCGGCGATGGCGCGCGCCGTCTGCGCCGCTTCCTGGCCACGTGCACGAAGCAGAGCTGCTTCGGCGAGACGTTCGGCCTTCATGCGGTTGAAGGTATCGGCCGAGACGTTCGGATCGAGATCGGTACGGAGAATCCGCACGTCGACCACTTCCACGCCAAGCTGAGCCATGTCCGGACGGATCAGGTCACGAGCTTCACGCATCATCGCCGGACGCTCTTCGGAAAGAGCCGCCGTGAAGTCACGCAGACCGTAGACCTGACGCAGTGCCGCGTCGAAACGGGTCGAGATACGGTCTTCAACCACCCGCAGTTCGCCGAGCGCGCGGGCACGGAACAGCCGCGGATCGGAGATGCGGTAGGTGAGGAACGCATCGACGATATAGAACTTACCGTCCGACACCTGCACCGTCATGTTGGCGATGTCGTAGCGCAGCAGCCGGTCTTCGACGATCTGGACCGTGTCGATGAAGTTGGTCGGGATCTTGAAGTAGAGACCGGGGTCGGTCTTCACGTCGGTGATTTGCCCGAAGCGCATGACGATGGCCTGCTCGCGCTCATTGACCACGAAGATCGACGACACGAACACATAGAGCAGCGCAATGACGGCGATGCCGAGAATGATGAGTCTGTTCATGGCTTACCTCGCCGTCGCGTCGGTGGTGGTGGTCGACGGCGTGCTGTTGAGTGTCGCGTTGGGCCGGATTTCCGGCAGCGGCAGATAGGGAATGACCCCCGAGCCGCTGGAGCTCTTGTCGATGAGCACCTTCTCCGAACCACCCAGCACCTGCTCCATGGTTTCGAGGAACAGACGCTTGCGCGTCACTTCCGGAGCCTTGGCATATTCCTGGTAGATGGAAAGGAAGCGGGCTGCCTCGCCTTCGGCTTCCTGCACCACACGATTCTTGTACGCGGCAGCGTCTTCGCGAACCTGCGCGGCCTGACCGCGGGCGTCGCCGAGAAGCGTGTTGGCGTACTGCCGAGCCTCTTCCTGGAAACGGTCCTCGTCCTGCTCGGCGCGCTGCACTTCGTTGAAGGCATCAGCCACTTCGGTCGGCGGCGCCGCCTGTTCGATGGCGATCTGCGACACCGTCACGCCCATGCCGTAGCTCTGCACGATGCCCTGCACGATGGTGCGGACGTCGTTGGCGATGCCGGCGCGATCGTCACGGAAAATATCCTGTGCGGGCCGACGACCAACGATTTCGCGCATCGCGCTTTCGCCGATCGAGCGAACCATGTCGTCCGGGTCTCGGACGTTGAACAGGTACGAGGCCGGATCGCTGATCGACCACAGCACCGAGAACTTCACGTCCACGATGTTCTGGTCACCCGAGAGCATCAGGCCCTCGTCGCTCTGGGTCCGGCTCGAACCGACCGAACCGATTTCGGTACGGTTTTCCGTCATGTTCACGCGCTCGACGGTCTCGAGCGGCCACAAATGGAAATGCAGGCCGGGATTGCTGGTCTCGATCGGGCGGCCGAAGCGCAGCTTTACGCCGACTTCCTGCGGATCGATCGTGTAGAACGCGTTGAGGCTCCAGAACACCACGACGGCCAGAACGGCGCCGATGATGGTCCAGCGCCCGCCCGGAATGCCGCCCTGGAAACGGTCGCGGCCACGGGAGAGGATTTCTTCGAGATTTGGCGTTCCGCCGCCCCGGCGGCCACCGCCGCCACTGCCACCACCGGGAGTCTGACCCCAAGGGCCGCCGCTATTGGAGTTGCGGCCTCCCCCGCCCGTATTGTTATCCCAGGGCATACGCCACCTTTCAGCCGGATTATCGATTGCCGCCCTATATAGGGAAGGCCCTCCCCGCGATCAACGTGCGCCGGGTTCACGCCGGCGATAGACTTTTACCGAGAAATCCGCGCTATCCCGTTCTGTGCGCAACACTTCAGGCTCCGCTTCTACTTCCCATTGCTTGGGATCGATAGGTGGAAACCGAGCATCTCCTGTAGGGGTCGCTGCCACATGTGTGACGTAAAGCCGCTCCGCCAGCGGCATCGCCTCACGATAGATTTCGCCGCCACCACCGATCATCACTTCGTCGGCACCGTCTGAGGCGGCGATAACCTGGGCGCGATCGAGCGCCTCTGCGAGGCTGTGGAACACCTCGACGCCATCCGGCCGATAGTCATCCCGCCGGGTCACCACGATATTGGTCCGGCCAGGCAATGGCTTGCCTATGCTCTCGAAGGTCTTCCGCCCCATGATCAGCGGCTTGCCCAACGTGGTCCGCTTGAAGTGAGCGAAATCCGTCGGCAGCCGCCAAGGGATCGCGCCGTCGGATCCGATTACGCCGTTCTCGCCAACGGCCGCGATCATCGCCACCGGAACAGTCAAAGTGCACCGAGCCTCGCCAGCGCTTCACCATCGACGCGAACCTTGGTCCATTCGTCCTGCATGATCCCACCTTGGGATTTGTAGAACTGTATCGAGGGCTCGTTCCAGTCGAGTACCCACCACTCGAACCGACCGAGCCCTTCGCGGACGCACCGCTGCGCAAGGTTGACCAGCAGCGCCTTGCCGACGCCCAGCCCGCGCGCCTCGGGATCGACGAACAGATCCTCGAGCCAGATGCCGTAGCGGCCCTGGAACGTCGAGTAGGTATAGAACCACAGGGTGAAGCCGACCGGCTTGCCGTTCCACTCGGCGATCTCGCAGAACACCTTCGGGTCAGGCCCGAACAGGTCGCGGACGATATCGGCCTCGCTCGCCTTGGCCTCATGCGATAGCTTCTCGTAAGCCGCCAGCGCTTCGATGAAATGGATGATCAGCGCCGCGTCGTCGGCGATGGCCGATCGAATGTTGAGGCTCATTGCGCGCTGGCCTCACCGCTCCCGAGATAGACGAACCACTTGCGTTCGAGGGCCGCCTCGACGTCGATCGAGTTGTGCCGGCAGAACAGCAGCAACTGCGCTAGGAGGTCCGCGGCTTCATCCTCGAGCGATTGCCGTATGGTCGCTTCGGATCGCTCTCCCACTCGGCCCCGGCCGCTGCCACGCAGGTACTCGGCAACCAACTCGCCTGCCTCTTCCTGCAGTTTCAGCGCGTACCAATCGGGATCACGCCGGATCTCGCAGCGTGCGGCATAGATCGCGGAGACCTGCTCGACGCGTTCCGTCAGTTCGGTGATTGTCGCCATCAGCCTACGTTCGGTTCCGGGTCCTGCCGGTTGAGGATCAGCACCTCGAGCTCCCGGCCGTAAGGGGGCCACCAGTCCTTGGCCTCCATCTCGAAGGTGGTCGGGCCGCTCTTCTTCACCTCGCCATCCCAGCAAAACGAGATGAGGTTCTGCGGCAGCATCTTGTCGATCGTCAGGTGGAACTTGCCGATCGCGCCGGCCCAATTGGCACCCGTCGACCAGATGTAGCTGATCCAGCTCTCGGTGAAGGGCGCGCCGTAGGGCTCGTCGGGGTTCGGGAGGGTCTTCTTGACCGCCTCGATGAAGCTGTCATCAGTGCAGTACTTGCGCTTGTACTCAGCCGCCGGATCGTAGCCCTCGTATGGCGGAGACAGGAACGTTACCGCCACAGTGCCGCCGACGCTGGGCTTGTACTGGTGCTCGACGATCACCGTCTCCCCGGCGGGGAAATGCGCCTCCCAGCTGTAGGTCGAGCGCAGTGTCCAGACCGGCCAGTATTCGGTCTGCATCCCGTGCCCCTGATCGAACTCCATGGGGATCACCAGGGCGCGATGCACCAGTTCCTTCTTCGTCGCCTCGTCGAGCGCGTTGATCGCCTTGACCGTCGCATCGCCGTAGGGGGTCAGCGGCAGCCCGAGGTCGGTGAGGTACCGGGTGTAGTCGATGTTGGTGGCGAACACGTACTGGTGCAGCTCGGCCGATACCGGCTCGCCATTCACCAGCGTCTCGAAGGCGAAGATGTTCTCGGGATCCTCGGTGGGGATCGCCACCATGAAGTCGCCGTCGCCGGTGATGTCGGGCATCGGGAACGCCACCAGCGCGTCAGTGTCCTCGGCGCCCTCGTTCTTGAACTCGTATTTCACCCGGATCTGCTCGGGCGAGACATAGAGGTCCTCGCTGAGCATCTTCACCTGGTCGGTCTGGACGAACACCAACCCGCCGGCGCCGAGCGTCGACATGGTGTCGTTGGCAATGGCGGGGCCAGCCGCGAGAGTGGCGGCGACAAGAACGAACGGGAGGATTTTCATACCGCGATCTCTGCCTTGATGCTCGGATGCGGATCATAGCCGGTGATCATGAAATCCTCGAACTGGAAATCGAAGATGTCGCGTTTGTCGGGGTTGATGGTCAGCCGCGGCAGCGCCCGCGTATCGCGGCTCAGTTGCTCCCGGACCTGGTCGAAGTGATTGTGGTAGATGTGTGCGTCACCGAGCGTATGGACGAAATCGCCCACCTCCAGCCCCGTCACCTGCCCTACCATATGGGTCAGCAGAGCGTAGGAAGCGATGTTGAACGGCACGCCGAGGAAGATATCGGCCGAGCGCTGATAGAGCTGGCAGCTGAGCTTGCCGTCGGCGACATAGAACTGGAACAGACAGTGGCAGGGCGGCAGCGCCATGTCCTCGATTTCCGCCGGATTCCAGGCCGTGACGATGTGCCGGCGCGAATCCGGCCTGGTCTTGATCGAAGCGATGACGTTCTCGATCTGGTCGATCGTCCCGCCCCTGCCGTCCGGCCAGCTCCGCCATTGGCTGCCGTAGACAGGCCCCAGGTCGCCGTTCTCGTCGGCCCACTCGTTCCAGATCCTGACCCCGCGCTCCTGCAACCAGCGGACATTGGTCTCGCCGCGGAGGAACCAGAGCAACTCATAGATAATGGATTTGAGATGCAGCTTCTTGGTCGTCAGCAGCGGAAAGCCGGCGCCAAGATCAAAGCGCATCTGGTAGCCGAACACCGAGCGGCTACCAGTGCCGGTGCGATCGGGCCGATCGATGCCGTTGTCGAGGACGTGCTGGAGAAGGTCGAGATATTGGCGCATCCAGTCAGATTACCTCGATTCGGTGGTCAGTTTGCCCAGGTTCCACAGGGGCGTTTGCATCGCGCTGCGCCCGCGCCTATATAGGGCTTGCCGGCAACGGCTATGGCGATAAACGGCTAGCGTAATAAACCTATTGGACCCGGGGGCAGTGCCCGGCGTCTCCACCAGAACTCCCCGTCGTGGCGGGCTCATGGGGACGAAACAGGATCGACAAGGGCGTAAAGGTTAGACTTTTGCTCGGCATGGTACCACCGATATCGGGCCATCCTAATAGTTGCCAACGACAACTATGCTAAGGTTGCTCTCGCTGCTTAATGCGGCGCTGGCACCTGAACTAGAAGTCCTCCGGGCCTAGCAGTCCGACAGGCGGGGTTCGCAGGCACCTGGCAACAGAAGCCTGCACTTCCCTCCAAATGCCCGCATCGTAACGCCGCTCCATCGCAGGGGGCGTAAGTTTTCCGTTTTGCCTTGAATTGTACCCTCGCGAGCGGTGATATGGGCGCTTCTCGGGGATTCCCCCGCTCGCAAGGACGATATGGCTGAAGACCTGATCCGCTACGACATTTTGGCCCAGGAAGCGCTGCGCGGCGTCGTCCGCAAGGTGCTCTCCGAAGTGGCGCGGACTGGCCTGCCCGGTGACCACCACTTTTTCATCTCGTTCGTCACCAAGGCGCCGGGGGTTCGGATGAGCCAGCGGCTGCTCGAGCAGTACGACAAGGAGATGACCATCGTGCTGCAGAACCAGTTCGGGGCCCTGCGGGTCACCGAAACCGGGTTCGAGGTGGAATTGTCGTTCGACGGGCGTCCGGAGCTGCTCGCCATTCCCTTCTCGGCGGTCAAAGGCTTCTTTGATCCCTCGGTGCAGTTCGGTCTGCAGTTCGACGTCGAGCGGGTCGGCGGCGAAGACGGCGAGATCGAGGCCGAGACGGCCGAGGACGCGCACCCCGATGCGCCTAAGCCAGTGCCCGTGACGCCGGAGGCGCAGGGTGAGAAGGTCGTGAGCCTCGACAGCTTCCGCAAGAAGTGACCGGGTGGAGAAGCGCTCGCTGACCATCGCCGGGCATCGTACCAGCATCGCCATCGAGGGGGATTTCTGGGCTGGGCTTGAAGCGATGGCCCTGGGCAGCGGTAAGTCCATTGCCGCGCTCGTTGCCGAAATCGACCAGCAGCGCGACGCCCCGAACCTGTCATCCGCGGTGCGGCTGGCGGTGCTTGCGTGGTACCGGGATCGCGCCGGCTAGTTGCCGAGCCCGATATCCATCGGCCTGTTGAACTCCTCCAGCGCTTTTCTCAGGTCTTCCTCTTCCTTCGCCTTGCGCGCTGCCTCCTCCTCGGCGGCCTGCTTGGCGGCTGCATCGTCCGCCGCCTTCTTGGCCGCGGCGGCCTCCGCGAGCTTCCGCGCGGCTTCTTCCTCGGCTGATTTCCGAGCCGCTTCCTCGGCGGCGAGGCGGGCCTTCTCGGCTTCCTCGGCTTGCTTGCGCGCCTCGTCCTCCGCCCTCAGCTTCTCGAGCCGCGCCACTTCGGCCTCGTAGGCCTTGACCATGATGGCATCGACCAGCCCCGAGACGTCGAATTCCCGCGTCGGCGCTAGCAGGGTGCCACCGAGCTTGGTCGCGACTTTTGCCGAGCCGGTATCCACCAGCGCGGCTGGAGTGACCGTCGTCGCTGCCAGCGTGTAGTCGCCGGCAATCCCGAGATCGCCGAGATGGATCGAGCCGCTGCCGAACAGTTGGCCTCCATCGCCGTCGACCGGCACGTTGGGGCTGCGCAGCACGCCGCCCGCGACAGTGAAGCTGCCGGTCATCTGCGGGGCGCTGAACGGCGCATCATCCAGCCGGTCCTCGATCAGTGCGCTGAGTTCCTCCGGTTGCATCTTCAGCAGGTTCTCGACCCCCGCGACGCTGGCTGCGGCGCGCGGATCGAGGCGCTCGATCTGCAGCCCGGTGACGCCGTAGGTGCCCTCGCCCGTCAGCGCGGCGGTGATGCCGGCAACACTGTCGCCGGTGCCGTCGAAGCGCCCCGCCGCATCGAGGGTACCCTCGAGCGCATCGGCGACAACGGGAGGCACGATGCTGTCGAGCGATACGCCGGCGAGCGATACGCGGCCGCTGACCTGCTTGTCGGTAAGCGGACCGGCGCAGCACACCGCCAGTTCGAGGCCGACCGAGCCCTCGCCCAGCTTGGCTTCGACGTTCCTGAGGCGGGTCGTGGTGGCGTCCCAGTCCAGGTCGAAGCTGAGGTCGGTCAGCAGCGGCTTGCCGGCGACGGCCAACTCCGGGGCGGTGACCGCTATGCGTCCGGTGGTGCTGCGCGGTTGGTCGCCGATGCTGAGTGGGCCATCGGGCCAGATCGCATCGCCCGGCAGGAGCGAGGCTGGGCCGGTGATCGTGCGCAGCAGCCCCGCGACGTCGAACGCCCCGGCCGTGATGCTCCCCGTCACTGCACGGGTGCCGCCCTTGGCGGCGAGATGGAGGTCGCCGGCGAACGGTTCCGCACCGGATTTGCCGGTGATCTCCTCAAGCCGCACGTCGGTGAGGCCGTTGAAGTCGACCGTTGCCGAGGCGGATAGCGCAGGCAGTGCAATGCCTCCGGCACCGAGCCAGCCGGCGAAGGCCGAAGGGTCGGCGAGCGATGCCTTGAGCGTCCCCTTGCCGCTGTAGGCGTCGGGATTGGTAACGACGACATTGCCGGAAAAGCCCAGCGAGTCCCCTCCTCCTTCGACCAGCACGGTGGTCTCGAGGCTATTGGCGACGTTGCCGTCGACCAGCCCGACGAGGTGCACCGGCTCGCCTTCGGCGAACAGGCTGACATCGCCGAGCCCGAGTTGCGCGGTCATGGCTGTCGCGTCGGCGGACTTCATGTCGAGCCGCACTTTCACCGGGCCGGATGGAGCCCGGAGGAAGCCGGCCTGCAGCTCGGCGTCGGCGGCGACTTCGGCGGTGCCGAGGCGCCCCGAGACGGCGAGGCTTTGGGCGCCATCGCCGCTGGGCGCATCAAGCCGCAGTGCCAGGTCCGCCGGTAGTGAGGGTTTGAGGAAATCGACGATCGCTGGCGAGGCGCCGAGCGCGCTGTAGAAGCTCGCCAAGGCCGGTGCGTCGGCGGCGCCGACCGTGACAGTGGCGGAGCCTGAGAGTTCTGGCCTGGTGATCGAGCCGAAGGCGGTGAGCGAGGCCTTGAACTTGGTGCCGCCGAGGTCGCCCGCCGACAGATCGTCGACCACGAGGACGCCGCCGTCCCAGGACCCCTTGGCGGAGAGCGCCCGGCCACCCAGCCCGCCGAGCACCATGCTATCGGCGACGAACTCGAACTCGCCTTTCGGGAAGGTCGCAGGGAAGGCCGCATCGGAAGAGAGATCGGGCAGCAGGGCGAACAGCGCGTTGCTGCGGACCGCATCGAGCTGGCCCAGATCGGCTGTGATGTGGAGATCTGGAGTGGCGCTGAGCCCGAGCTGAGCCGAAAACGAGCGCGCCTCGCCGTCGAGCTCGAGGCGCCCGTCGCTTACCGACAGCGTCTCGCCGACCAGATCGACCTTCGCCGCGATCGAGCCGGGCATGCCGAACAACGGGTTGCCCTCAGCGGGCTTGCGCCACAGGGTGGTCAGCGCGTCGAGGCGCTGCGCCTTCAGCGACAGGGTGCCGGAGAACTCGGGGTGGCCCGTCGCAGTGGCGATCTCGCCGGCGAGGGACACCGTTGTATCGCCGGGCAAGGTGCCGGTGAGGCCCGTTACGGTCCAACCGCCCTCGTGTGAACTGGCATCGAGCCGGACGTTGCGCAGCGAGAAGGCGCGCAGGTTGACCTCCGCGACGTCGACGCCGATCGTCCCCGGAATGCCCGGCGCTGTCGGCAGCGGCAGCTCGCGCAGCAGCCGGATCAGTTCGTAGGGCTCGACCGACTGTTCTGCCGTAGCGTCCCGCGGTGGCAAGGCGAGCAGCCCCCCGGAGATCACTGCGTTGAACGCCATGCCCTTGCCCAATGTCACGTCGGCGGCGCCGAGCAGGCGCGTCGCGGCACGGTTCTCGTCGGGGATCACGACATAGTCGGAGAGCAGCACCTTGCTGGGGCTCGCCTCGACCTTGCTGGTCATCACCAGATCGCCCTGCCCCGCATCCTCGGCGCCTGGCTTGGCCGGCTTCGGTGGTGGCTGGCGGTAGGTCATGGTGCCGGAGAAGCCGGGAGTGAGCCCCGGCGTCAGGAAGCCCTCGGCGGCGAGGGTGAAGCGATCGTCGACCGGTCGGAGGGTCATGGCGAGCGAACCGCCGCCTTCGGCGTCCAGCTGGCCGGTAGTGACCCTCAGGGAATACACCGCCCCATCGACATTGCCGCTGCCCTGGAACGAGAACGGTCCCCGCAACGCCTCGAGCTTCACGTCGCCGGCGACATTGGAGGCGATGTAGGTCTCCCCGGAGCGAGCGTCGTGGAGCTTCACCGTGCCGCCCGCGATCGTCGCATTGGCAACCGAGATGTTACTGTTCACGGTCTGCGCGAGCGCGATGCCGGTATCCACCGCCCCGTCGGCTGCGACTTCGACCGTGACCGCCGGCCCATCGAGCTGCAGCCGCGTGACGTTGTAGCGATCGCGCAGGAAATCGATCAGCGAGAAATCGGCTTCGACCCGTTCGACCGTCAGGTTCGGAGCCTCGGGCGGACCGGCGCTGACGTTGGAAAAGGTCAGCTTGGGCTGTGGCAACAGCGAGAAGGCCACGTCGCCATCGATGCGGACCGGCGTGCCCAGCACGTCGCCGGCAATGGTGGCCAGCCGATCGCGATACTGCCCCCAGGGGATGAAACTGGGCACGACGAAGGCCGCGGCGAGCAGCAGGATCGCGATGACGCCGATGACGATGTAGAGCCGGTTGAGCACGGGGCCGGTGAATCTCCGCAGAACTCAACGGAGTGTAGGCAATGGCTCATGTTCCGTCACGCGCTGAACGGGCTCGCACAGTCACTATCGTGTCTTCTGGGACACAAAGGCCACGCGGCGACCCGTCACTCGGTCGCCGGGGTGACGCCGAGGGTGGGATGACATCACGACGAGCCAACGGGTCCGACAGCCCCAAGGGCTTCGGAGTTTCAAAGAGCCGTTCCCGGGAGGGAACGAAGCGGGACCGGCGAGGCGTTTGCCCCGTAGCGGTAGTCCGCAGATGAAAGAGGCTCACGCCTCGCCGGCCGGCCGGGGTTTTGGGCCTATGCCACCAGTGCCGGGGCGCATCCCCTGCCGCATCGCAAGAACGATGGCAGCTCAGTTGGCGGCCGGAATGCCAGCACCGCGTTTCCTTGCTCCCGCCCGGCTCATGCGTGCCAGGCTTCGTCCCTTGGGCCACTCCGCATCGAGCGACCCTCGCGTGATAGCGGCTTGACCGGCGAACCGGTCCTTGCCGTGATGGTTTCCGCCTG
>NZ_JBFUGO010000023.1:0-20041 GCF_056402875.1 Devosia sp. P3_B2
TTTGATATCTGACTATGGTCGACGCTTGCACGTTTTGCGTTTGCACCTTGCGATGCAAATTGACGAGGACACACCATACACCAACGAACCGAAGTCCGCTTGAGTGGTATGTACCTCTTGAGAAAACGTACCGTCGAAGTCTATTTGCCCGATCTTTCGATCAGACCGCAAGAACCTCGCCGTCCACGTTTCTCTTTCTTCCAATCTTCACAATGTCAAAGAACTGACCCCGGGTACGTCTCTCGACGGCGGCGTCGGTGGAAGCCACGCTTCCGAATTCCTAGAGAACAGAAACCTATCTTCCGGTTGCCCGGCAGCAGCTCTGCCCTTTCAGTAAACGCTGAACAGTGGGAGCAGCTAGTGCTCGGCGTCGTCAGCGAGGCCGGGTTGTATTCGAGGCACCCTAGCCTGTCAACACCCTGTTTTCAGCTTTCGGAAGGCCCGAATTTTGAAAACCTGAAATCGCTAATTTCTTTGCAATTTCAGTGGCTTGCTTCAGTCTTTGGCGTCGTTTCCGGCGCCGCGGTCTTCAGCGATTGGCGGGTTATATGGGTGACCCCTTGGGGTGTCAACCGGCCAAGATGACGAATCTGACATTTTCGCCGGCACCGGGCCGGACCGCCATCCAACCCGTACACGTGGGTATATAGCACGCGCGCGCGGACACTGTCATCTGGGG
The DNA here is from genome assembly GCF_056402875.1 of Devosia sp. P3_B2. Classification (NCBI taxonomy): domain Bacteria; kingdom Pseudomonadati; phylum Pseudomonadota; class Alphaproteobacteria; order Hyphomicrobiales; family Devosiaceae; genus Devosia; species Devosia sp. P3_B2. Next base: position 680 of record NZ_JBFUGO010000023.1, read on the forward strand.
TTCGCAATCAGCTTTGTTCAAGGGAACTTCGGGTGGGTCTTGGGCCTGTGGAAATCTCCGTGCGGCGCGAAATCGGCGCATGAACTGGTGCGAGATTCCTTTCGCCGATTGCCGAGATGGCCTCGCGATCGCCCGTGCCAGCTGGTGACTCGCTGCCGCTCTCCCTGCCCTATCAGGTCCGAGGCCTAGTTTTGCCGCATTGTCCTCCCACCAAGAGCCGTGGCCAGTGAGTTGACTCGCGCGTGAGTGCGCGGCACTGCTTCTGGCCAAGGGGCGTAGGGCTTCGGCATCAGGCAGCAGGCGAACAGGGTTGAACCCAGCACAGCGTAATCGCACCGCCGCGCTTCTCAAGGCCAGTGGCTTCGAGGACGGTCCGGCACTGACCGTGCAATCCACCGATGGTGAGATTCCGCATGGCCGCGAACTGAGCTTCGCCTGGCTCACCGGTACGGTGATGACCGGCCTCACCTCGGTGCTGCTGATGGGCGCCGCGCTCTATGTGTCGTTCGAGGGCCAGGACACGTTCTCCACCGCCTACGAGGCGCTGCAGCTCATCACCAAGCCGGCCGAGGCTCCCGCCGATTCACAGGTCAAGGGCGATCGCATTCGCCCGGTAGCCAAGACCCAGTCGGAGCTCGAGATCGTCGAGGCCTCGATCCGCGAGACCGTCGATGGCCGCGCCCTGATCCGCAAGCAACCTTTCGTTCGCGTCCGCGCCACGCTCGCCACCGCCGCGACCGCGCTCTCGGGCGATATTCCCGACTACGACCCCGTGGCGATGATCGATGCCAGCCAACCGGTGGTGAGCGACGACGACGATGTCGCCAACCCCGAGATCTACGGCGCCGAGGTGGAAGGCGAGGTCCAGATCAAGACCGCCGCCCTGCCCGCGACCTTCGTTCCCGCTCCAGCCATCAGCGACAAGAGCGCTTCCGACTTCGTACGCCTGACGGTGGAGAATCTGTTTGCCGAAGGCGGCGGCGAGGGTGAAGTGGCGCTGGCCTATGCCGCCCCCGACACCGGCGTCCGCGATCTCGGTGTCGTCACCGACGGCGGACTCTCGGGCGTCGCGGAAAATGTCAGCATCCTGCCCAAGACCAAGCTGGCGGAGGAAGCCGGGTTGGGCCGGTCCGAGCGCGTCGTCACGGTGCGTGAGGCGGGCTCGCTGAAGGACCCGCTGCTGAAGAACGGTTTCGACCCCCAGACCTACGAGATGATTTCGGCGACGCTGAAGAACGTGCTGCAATCGACCAACGTGCCGGGTGGCGCGCGCCTGCGTATCCTGATGGGCCCGTCGCGCAACTCGCAGACGCTGATTCCGCATCGCCTCAGCATCTACTTCCCCGATCCCAAATCCGGCGAGATCAAGCACGCGGCCACCGCTGCGCTGACCGATCGCGGCAGCTATGTGCTCGGCCTCGAGCCCCCCAAGATCGAATTCCCGGACGAAGACACCGAGGAAATCAACGTCAACAACCTGCCATCCGTTTATCGCTCGATCTGGGAAACGGCGCGCAAGCACGACATCGACGACGCCATCACCTCGCGCATCGTCGCGATGTTCGCTTACGACATCGACCTAACCAAGCGCATCAGCGCCGGCGACTCGATCGAAATTCTCGAAACCGAGAAGGACGCGACCGGACACCAGGAACTGCTTTATGTGGGGCTGAAGCTCGGCACCACGACGCGCGAGCTGTTCCGCTTCCGCACCAATGACGGCACCGTCGATTTCTACGATCCGGACGGCGAGACCGGGAAGCGCTTCCTCACCCGGCGGCCGCTGCAGGGTGGCGGGCGTCTCGCCAGCCGCTTCGGCAACCGCGTCCATCCGATCTTCAAGTCGCGCCGCATGCATACCGGCGTCGACCTCGCCTCGAAGACCGGTACGCCGATCTATGCCTCGGGCGACGGGGTGGTCGAGAAGGCGCAGTGGGTTTCGGGCTATGGCAAGTATGTCGAGCTCAAGCACGTCAACGGCTTCGAGACCGGCTACGGCCACATGAGCCGCATCGCCGACGGCATGAAGCCGGGTGCCAAGGTGCGGCAGGGCCAGATCATCGGCTATGTCGGCTCGACCGGTAATTCCACCGGCCCGCACCTGCACTTCGAGATCAAGGTCAACGGCCGCTTCGTCGATCCGCTGAGCGTCAAGCTGCCGCGCGACAAGTCGCTGGCCGCCCAGTACGAGGGCAATTTCGAGCAGACCATCGCCCAGATCCGCGACCTGATGAAGCGCGACGCCGCGCCGATGACGGTGGCCTCGCTGAACTAGGCCTGGCGGCCCCCGGTCCTCTCCACATCCCCGGCGTCATTCACGCGAAAGCGGAGACTCCGTTTTTCGCGCCCGAGGCGCCATCGCGGCGGGAATGCCCCGGTGGCTGGGAGGCCTCACGCGCCTGCTCGTCGCCTATCCGGCCTTCTTCTTCAGTTTGTTCTCCTGGGTAAACCAGGCGATGACCGCCGACAGCAGTGCCAGCGCGGCATTGCCGTAGGCGACGGCGCCGAAGGCGGCGTTGTTGGCGACCTGACGCGCCGTTTCTGCATCGGCGGCAAGTGGTGCGTCGGGCTGCATGCCGAAGAACACCGGCAATTCTGCAAAGCCCCCCAGCGAGCGCTCGAACACGAAGGCCGCAACCCCGCCCATCAGCGCCACGGCGAGGAGACCGGCGACGCGCGCCACCGCGTTGTTGACCCCCGACGCAAGGCCGGTATCTCGATCCTCGACCGAGGTCATCACGGCGGTAGAGAGCGGCGACACCACCGCACTCATGCCGATGCCCAGCAGGATGGTCTGCGGCAGCACCGCGATCCAGATGTTCTGCAGCGGCGCAAGGAGACCCAGGAGCGCAAAGGAAAGCGCCACGATGGCAGCGCCGCCGGCAATCATCGGTCCCGGCCCCACCTTGTCGGCAAGCCGGCCGGCGTAAGGTGACAAGAGGGTGAGCGCGATGCCGAGCGGCAGGAAGACGATCGACACCTCGGCTGCCGTGACACCCCAGCCGCCGATCAATGTCATCGGCAGGAAGAAGCTGATGGCGGCGAGCGCAAAGTAGAGCGCGAAGGTCAGCCCCTGCGCTCCGGAAAAGGCGGCGTTCCTGAAATGGTGCAGCGGCAGCATCGGCGCACTGCTGCGCGCCTCCCATACAATGAAACCGACCAGTGCGACGATGCCGATGCCGCAATAGATGAGGATGTGGCTGAGCATCGGCGCGTTGCCACCCGTCCCGGTGAGGCCCAAAGCGATGAGCAACAGCGCCACCGTGATCAGCGCGCCACCGACCAGGTCGAGCCGCCTGCCCTCTTCCGGCTGATCGGCTGGAACCTTGAGGAACAGCAACGCCAGCGCGATACCACCGAGCGGCAGGTTGATGGCGAACACCAGCCGCCAACTCCAGTCGCCCATCGTGGTGAGCACGAACCCGCCGATCACCGGCCCGAGGATCGTGGTGAGCGACGAGAACGCCGACCAGAGGCCGATCGCCTTGCCGCGCTCCTCCCGCGGATAGGCCTTGGCGATGATCGCGAGGCTGCCCGGCACCATCAGCGCCGCGCCGAGCCCCTGCACCGCGCGAGCGATAATGAGGAAGGTCGGGTTCGGCGCCACCGCACAGACCAGCGACGCGACGACGAACAGCACAATGCCGATCGCGAAGACGTTCCTGAGCCCGAAGCGGTCGCCCGCCGCGCCGCCAATCAGCAGCAGCGAGGCGAGGAACAGCATATAGGCGTTCGACACCCACTGCGCGTCGGCCAGCGTCGCACCGAGATCCGCCCGGATGGCCGGGGTGGCGATCGACAGCACCGAGCCGTCGATGAATCCCATCGAAGAGGCGAGGATGGCCGCGACGAGCACATAGATACGATTCTCGGCCGGACAGAAGGTGGCCGGCGCGGCACTTGATTTGACGTCGTTCATCCCCGGCTCCCTCTGGCTGGCCGGGAGCCTACGCCTTCTCGATCCATACGGCGAGTTCGTTGCCGCCCGGTTCGCGGAAGTGGAACCGCCGACCGCCCGGGAAATCGAAGGCCGGCTTGGTGATCTCGCCCCCCGCCGCCAGCACTTCGCGCTCGGCCAGTTCGAGATCCTCGGTGCGGATCACGGCCAGTGGCTTTTCGGTCCGCCCCTCACCTGAGTCGATGCCGGCATCGATCCCCGCATCGTTGATCGCCTCGTAGGACGGCCCATAGCTGGTAAACGCCCAGCCGAAGGCTTCGGCAAAGAAGCGATGGCTGTTCTGCACGCTGGTAGAGGGGAACTCGAGGTAGTCGATCTGGTACCGCTGCATCATCTTCGACACTCCTGTTCTCTTTTTGTTCCTATCGCACCCCGAACCTGCTGGCAATCGACCCGCGGTCAAACTTATCGGCTGGCGGGTGGTTGACGGGCCAGCATTTCGAGCAGCAGCGGGTATACCAATTCGGTCCTGGCCCCCGGCATGCGGGGGTCGATCAGGTCGTGCGGCAGCCGGTCGGAGCGCGGCAGCACCTCGACGTCCACCGTGCTGCCCCTGCTCCGCCACGCCGCGATCAGCTGGCGCGCCAGCTCGTTGTTCACTGCGAAATCGGCGTCGTTCAGCAGCATGCCGAGCCCGGCTGCACGCGGCGGATCGGCCCGCGCTCCGTCGCCGATGACCTCGCCAAGCCGCATGAACTGCGCCAGCGCGTGAGTCGGGATGCGCGGATAGGAGTGCTCCATGCCCGGCGATCCCTCGGGCTCGAGCGGGTTCCACAACAGCATCGTGTTGGGCATCATGAGCAGCAGGTTGGCAGCGGCGCGATTGGCCCAGGGCGGCACGAAATGCGGGCCGAGGAAAGGCGACACCGCCACTGTGTGCGCCACATCGGCCCGGTATTGCGCCGCCCAGGCAGTCATCGCCCCGCCCGCCGACATGCCGATGACCGTCACCTCGTCGCCGAGCCCATGCACCAGGTCGATGGCCTGGTCGGTGCTCGCCACCATGGTCTCGGCGTCGAGATCGACCAGCGCCAGCGTCATCTGGTCGGCCTCGCCATGGCCCGGCCAGCGCGGCAGGTAGACATTGTAGCCAAGCGCGAACAGCTGCTGCGCCAGTTCCTCCGCCTGCAGCGGGCAGTTAGTGAGACCATGCAGGTAGAGCACCACGCGGGCGACTTTCGCGCCGTGGCTGAGGAGGCGGGAACGGCAGCCTGGGTGCAACGGCAGTGCTGCCTCGTCGGCCTCGATAGCGGCGAACGCGGCAACTGCCGCCTCGTAGGTAACGACCGGCGCGGTGGGCGGACGATTCTCGGCGAGACTTTCGGCATCAAGTGGCAACTGGGAGAGCCAGATGAAGCCGGCGGTCAGCGCCAGGACGACCATCGTCAAAACAGCCGCGCCGAGCTTGGCCAGCCACGGTATCGGCCGCGGCGCCGTTTGTGGATAGACCGGCCGCAGCAGCAGCGCGGTCAGCACTCCTGCTCCCGCCATGATCAGGGCCGCGGCAAAGCCGGTGGTCAACAGGGTAAGTATGGCGAGTTCCAGCACGCCGAAGCCACGCTCGGCGAGAGCCACCGGCTCAACTGGCTTGCTCTGCAGATCGGCGAGGCCCAGCACGATCGGGTAGGAGAACAACCCCACCAGCATGCCGGCAAAGGCGCCGCGCGCCAGCGACAGCCGCCGTGGCCAGCCGATGACCAGCCACCACGCCAGATAGCCGGTGAGAAACGTGCCGGCAAATGTGCTGATCCAGCCGCCCGGTGACATCTCCACCCCGAGCGGCCCGCCCACGTCGAAGCCGATAACCGGCGCGGCAACTACAGCCGCGAGACCGAAGATGGCGGCGGCAACCAGCGTCCACCACCATTGTCCGGCAACCTGCCGGTTCGTCACTTGGTCACGGCCTTGTCTGGATGAACCGCCGCGAGGCGCTCGGCAACCACCAGCTTCAGCTTCTCGATCGCCGCGTCGTCCCAGCCGGGCGGCTCAACCAGCGCACGCCACGCATCGATATAGTCGGAACCCGAGTAGTTGTGGCCGTAGCCGGGGGGCACGTCGAGTGCCAGCGCCATGTCCATGCCCAGCTGCAGGAAGGTGACCAACGGGTACCAGTTGAGAATCGGCGAGACGTCATGCGCCCGCTCGCCTTTCAGCCAGTCCGGCGTCCGGTGCAGCGCGTCGAAGCTAAAGAATACGATCGGATCGCTGGCATGCTGCAGGAAGGCGATGCGCATCGGCCCCCAGGGGATGCCGGGGACTTCGAGCCCGCCGCCCTGATTGCTGAAGCGGATGGTGGTCTCGTTGCCGAAGCGCGGCAGCCACTCGCGCGAGCCCGGCTGGCGATTGTTGGTGGCCCAGCGCCAGATACCACTGGTGTAGGGCGGCCCTACCCACAGCGCGCCTTGGAACGGATCCTGCAGCACGTCGAAGAAATGCGTCGAGGCCTGCGACGCATGTGCGCCGAGGCTCAGGCCGTTGAGGTAAAGCCGCGGCCGCCGATCATGCGGCAGCGTCGTCCAGTACGCATAGACGACATTGAACAGGGCTTGCGCGGCGTCGCTCCCGTAATCCGGCTCGACAATGAGCGATAGTGGGCTGAGCAGATAGGAATATTGGAGCGACACCGACGCGACGTCGCCGGCCATCAGGTATTCGAGCGTATCCACGCCGGCCGGATCGACCCAGCCGGTGCCGACCGGCGTGATCACCACCAGCACCGTGCGATCGAACGCCCCGACCCGCTTCATCTCGGCCAATGCCAGCGCCGCCCGCTCCTCGATGCTGTCGGCGGAGCGCAGCCCGACCGACACACGGAGCGGCTCCAGCGCCGGCCGCCCGATGACCATCTCGATATCGGCCCTGGTCGGGCCGGAAGCGACATAGATGCGACCGTCGCGCCCGATGGTGCTCCAGTCGATCAGTGACTGCGCACTGCCCGATTGCAGCGGACCGGCCGGCGGCGTGCCGAACTGGCCGGCAATACTATCGAGCCGGAGGAAGAACTCATCGGCGGCGCGCAGCGCCCCGCGCAGCAGCAACCCGTTGAACAGAGTGGTGACGACGATACCGACCACCACCAGACTGCCCACCATCGCCACCCGGCGCGGCACGTAGCGCACCAGCCGTTGCGACACGAAGCTGACGCCGTAGACCAGCAGCCTGCCGATGACGATCAGGATGGCGGCCGGGACGAGGGCGATCAGCAGCACCCAGAGCGGGTGCCCGCTCTCGACCGGCGACATCCCCATCACCGCACGGACGGAGTTCTGCCAGCCGGTGGTCTGGTAAAGGCAGACGGCCATCAGGATGATGCAGCCGATCGCCACGACCAGCTTGAGCCAGGCGGTGTATTTCGAGTCCGGCAGCTTCAGCCCCATGTAGTCCCACAGCCACTCGAGGAACACCCCGATGCCGTAGCCGATGGCGAAGGCGCATCCGGAGAGCACTCCTTGGACCAGCGCGCCGCGGGGCAGCAGCGAGGGGGTCAAGGCCAGCGAGAACAGGATGGACCCAACCACCAGGCCCATCTCGGAGAACAGGCCGATCAGCCGCAGGAGCCATCTGGGGAGCTGCACATCATCCTCCGGAGCTGGTCGCTCGGATCTCTGGACGCACTAGACTTGCAGCGTTGCTGCCGACAACCGATCAATATTGGCCGCGCAATTTTACCGTCATTGCGCTGGCGATTACAGCACCGGCGTGCATACCAAATTGCCGAGATATTCCCTGCAATCGGATGCTAGACTCTACTGCAAGATATTGCGGCGCAGGGTCGTTCCCGAGATGTCAGAGATCGAAATGAGCGACCAGCCGAACAACACGCCACCCCGCCGTGCCGCCCACCATTGGTGGACATTGATTGCCGGCATCGTCTTTGCGCTCGCCGCGCTCGTCGCCGTGCCGCTCACCGGCGTCCGCATTCTCGAGCTCGTCGACAATACCAAGGGCGAGGTCACCTGGACCACGCTGTTTGCGGGCGTGTTCCTAACCGGATGCTTCGGCTGGTGGCTGCTGCTGGCGCGCGGGCGCCGCTTCACCCTGATGCGCGGAGCCGCGGCCGGTGTGCTCGTCGCCTTCCTGTCCTACCCAGTGGTGCTGGTGCTGGCCGACATCTTCCAGCGCGGCTGGCGCGAGCCGCAGGACATGTTCAGCTACCAGAGCCGCACCGGCAACGTGCTCGTCCGAATCGTCGTCACGCTTGTAACGACGGGGTTCGCCGCGACGTTGACCTTCGCCGTGGTTGGCGTGGCCCTGGTCTGGGTGCTGCACCGCAGGTCGCCCGATGCGCGCCCCGAACGTCGCAGCTTCTGGCGCACCATCCCCCGACTGGCTGGCACGCTGGCGCTGCTCACCGTGCTGTTTCTCGTCGGCAGCTTCACCTTCCTGACGCTGATGCCGCTCAACACCGCTGGGCTGACCGGCGCGGCGCCCGCCGACGCACAGCCCGTCGCCTACGAGCAGTCCCTTGCCGGCTTCGACGCAGTCCGGCAACGCGAAGCGGCCCTGCCGCTCAACCCGCGCTGCCGGTCGCAGCTGCTGACGCATGGCGAGAAGGTGAAGCGCGTCGTGGTGTTCTTCCACGGGCTGACCAACTGCCCGGCACAGGCAGAGAAACTGGCGCCGCAGCTGTTCGCGCTCGGCTACAACGTCTACGTGCCCCGCATGCCGCAGCATGGAGATGCCGACCAGTTGAGTTTGGCGCTCGCCGACCTCACGGCCGAGCAGCTGGTCGCCGAGGCCAATGAGACCATGGCGATCGCCAAGGGCTTGGGCGACGAGGTGGTAATCACCGGGCTGTCGGCCGGCGGCATTCTCTCGTCCTGGATCGCGCAGTATCGCGCCGATGCCGACCAGTCGATTTCGATGGCGCCGTTCTTCGGCCCGCACGTCCTGCCCAAATGGGCCAACCGGGCGGCAACCAACCTGTTGCTGCTGTTGCCCAATATGATGGTGTGGTGGGACCCCAAGACCCGGCAGAACCCGCCGGGCATGACCTATGCCTATCCCCGCTTCGCTACTCACGGACTGGCGCAGGCGATGCGGCTGGGCGAATCGGTGATGGAGGCCGCGCACCACGAGGCACCGCTGGGATCCGGCATCGCCATGCTGCTGAACGAAGCCGACGACGCGGTCAGCAACCCGCTGGCGGAGGACCTTGTGGCGGACTGGCAAAAGCACGGGGCGACGGTGAATGTCGAAACGCTGCCGCTGACGCTGGGACTGGGACACGACCTGATCGACCCGCACCAGCCGACCGGCAATCCGGCGCTGGTCTATGGGCTGCTCATCGACATGATGAACGGCGTCGAGCCGGCCCTGCAGCAGCCATAGCCCCCCTGCGAATTCGCTGCCGATCCGGGAGCCGGACCCTGCTCCGCGCGTCGCGTCGCGGGGTCCGACTGAAGCTGAAGAGGTGCCAGCCAAATGCATCGGCAAAGAACTGACGACTGCTAACCTCGTCTATGCTTGGAAATTCAACATCATCGATCTCACGACCCCTACCAGCCGCGCTTTCGCTCGTTTTGTTCCATATTTGTTCTTGCATGGTTCCCGTTGGAACTGAAGTGAAAGCGCCCAGTCTGCTCCGTATGAAGCCGTACTAAAATTTGCGGCCTCTGCCAGTCCCGCCACAAGCTCAGCGTCCAGAATAAGAAGGGGCCGACCCTTTGGCCGGCCCCAGACTCTTAAGCCGCGGCGTCGATGCCGGGCTGTTCGACACCCGCGGCCCTGAGGAACAGGCCGCTGTCGCCACCATCGACCACGACGGTCTGCCCGTCGCCGACCCGGCCGGCGAGGATCTCCTCGGCGAGACGATCCTGTACCTCGCGCTGGATCACCCGCTTCAGCGGCCGCGCCCCGTAAGCGGGATCGTACCCCTCGTTGGCGAGCCACTCGCGCGCCGCGGGAGTGAGCTCGAGCGAGATGTCGCGCTCCTTCAGCAGCCCGCGCAGGCGGCCGAGCTGGATGTCGACGATTGCACCCATATGGTCGCGCTGCAGCCGGTGGAAGACAATGATGTCGTCGATCCGGTTGAGGAACTCCGGCCGGAACGAGGCCTTCACCACGTCGAGCACCTTGCCGCGCACCAGTTCGACCGACTCGCCGTCCTTGAGGTTGACAAGATACTCGGAGCCGAGGTTCGAGGTCATGATGATCAGCGTGTTGCGGAAATCCACCGTCCGCCCTTGCCCGTCCGTCAGCCGCCCATCGTCGAGCACCTGGAGGAGGACATTGAACACGTCCGGATGTGCCTTCTCGATCTCGTCGAACAAGACGACCTGATACGGCCGACGCCGCACCGCCTCGGTCAGCACCCCGCCCTCGTCGTAACCGACATAGCCCGGAGGGGCGCCGATCAGGCGGGCGACCGAGTGCTTTTCCATGAACTCCGACATATCGAGCCGCACCAGCGCATGCTCGTCGTCGAACAGGAACTGCGCGAGGCTCTTGGTGAGCTCGGTCTTGCCGACGCCGGTTGGCCCGAGGAACATGAACGAGCCGATCGGCCGGTTCGGATCCTGCAGCCCGGCGCGGGCGCGACGCACGGCTTTCGCCACCGCTTCAACCGCTTCGGCCTGGCCGATGACCCGCTTGCCGAGTTCGGTTTCCATGGCCAGCAGCTTCTCGCGCTCGCCTTCGAGCATGCGATCGACCGGAATGCCGGTCCAGCGGCTGACGACGCCAGCGATATGGCTCGGCGTCACCACTTCCTCGACCATCGGATTGTCCGGCTTGCCGTCGCCATTTGGGTCGTCGGCCAGCTTGATCTTCTTCTCGAGATCCGGAATCACGCCATAGGCCAGCTCGCCGGCACGCGCGAGGTTCCCCTGCCGCTGTGCCAGTTCGAGATCGGTGCGAGCCTTGTCGAGCTCTTCCTTGAGCTTCTGAGACCCCTGCATGCGCAGCTTCTCATTCTGCCAGCGGGTGGTCAGCGCATTGGCCTGCTCCTCGAGGTCGGCGAGTTCCTGCTCCAGGCGACCGAGCCGGGTCTTCGAGCCGTCATCGGTTTCCTTCTTCAGCGCCTCGCGCTCGATCTTCAGCTGCATGATGCGGCGGTCGAGCTCGTCGAGCTCCTCCGGCTTCGATTCGGCCGCCATGCGCAGCCGCGCCGCCGCCTCGTCGATCAGGTCGATTGCCTTGTCGGGCAGGAACCGATCCGCGATGTAGCGCTTCGACAGCGTCGAGGCGGCAACGATGGCCGAATCGGAGATGCGGATGCCGTGATGCAGCTCGTACTTTTCCTTGAGTCCGCGGAGGATCGAGATCGTGTCCTCGACCGTCGGCTCATCGACGAACACCGGCTGGAAGCGACGGGCCAGGGCCGCGTCCTTCTCGACATGCTTCCGGTACTCATCCAGCGTCGTCGCGCCGACGCAGTGGAGTTCACCGCGGGCGAGCGCCGGCTTCAGCAGGTTCGACGCGTCCATCGCGCCATCGGTCTTGCCGGCGCCGACGAGCGTGTGCATCTCGTCGATGAACAGTATGATCTGCCCATCGGCCGAGGAAATCTCGTTGAGCACGGCCTTCAGCCGCTCCTCGAACTCGCCGCGATACTTTGCGCCGGCGATCAGCGCGCCCATGTCGAGCGACAGCAGCGACTTGTTCTTGAGGCTCTCCGGCACGTCGCCATTGACGATGCGGATGGCGAGGCCCTCGACGATAGCGGTCTTGCCGACGCCGGGTTCGCCAATCAGCACCGGGTTGTTCTTGGTGCGGCGGCTCAGCACCTGAACGGTGCGGCGAATCTCTTCGTCGCGGCCGATCACCGGATCGATCTTGCCCTCGCGGGCCGCCTCGGTGAGGTCGCGGGCGTATTTCTTCAGCGCGTCATAGCTGTTCTCGGCCGAAGCGGAATCGGCGGTGCGACCCTTGCGGATCTCGTTGATTGCCTCATTCAGCCCCTGCGGGGTCACACCGGCCGAAGCCAGGATCTTGCCCGCGTCGATATCCCTTTCCACCGCCAGCGCCAGCAGCAGCCGCTCGACCGTGACGAACGAGTCGCCGGACTTCTGCGCTGCCTTTTCGGCAGTATCGAAGACCCGCGCCAGTTCGCGGCTGAGATAAAGCTGCCCGGCATCGCCGGAAACCTTGGGGATGCGGGCAATCGCCGCCTCGGTTTCGGCCCGCGCAATCTTGGCATCGCCGCCGGCCTTGGTGATGAGTCCGGCCGACATGCCCTCGTCGTCGTCCAGCAGCACCTTTAGGAGGTGCAGCGGTGCGAACTGCTGATGGCCATTGCTGAGCGCCAGCTGCTGCGCATTCTGGATGAAGCCGCGCGCGCGCTCGGTGTATTTCTCGATATTCATTCAACTCTCCTCGTCTGGCACGTCGGACCCGCCCTGAGTGAGGCACGCATCCAACGCCTGAAGCGTTGATTTGGCTCAAACGAAATCGCAGTTGGAATCGACCAAGCCAGATCAGGACCGGATGCCCGCTCGGCGGCGCTTCCCGGTCTCGACGGAGATATAGGGAGCGCCGGACAAAACAAAAGGCCGGGAGCGATCCCGGCCTTCATGGTTTTTTCCAAGGCGTCTCGGCTTACTCAGCCGGCGTGTTGCCGGCCGTCAGGAAAGCCGGCAGCTCGCCGACGTCGGGCTGCGGTGCACCAGCGGGATCGGCCCCGCCTTCGCCACCCTGCCCGCGCGACCGGCGGCGCGGCCGGCGATCGCGACGACGTGGTTCGCCTTCGGCCTGCGGCGCATCGCCCTCGGCCTGCGGCGCAGCCGCGGCAGTCTCGACGACAGCCATCACCACCGGCTCGCTGCCGGGGATCGGCTGCTGCTGCGGCTGCTGGTCGTGCTGCTGTTGCGGCTGCTGGTTGAACTGGCGCGGTTCCGGCGACGCAAACCGATCGTTCATCGGCTCGAAATCGTCGTCGTAATCGTCCTCGTTGGTCGGCTGGCCGAACTGGTCGCGCTGCTGACCCTGCTGCGGCTGAGCAGCACTTAGAATGCGGAAGTAGTGCTCCGCATGCTGAAGGTAATTCTCGGCCATCACGCTGTCGCCGGAGGACTGCGCGTCGCGAGCGAGCTGCAGGTACTTCTCGGCGATGTGCGAGGCGTTGCCGCGCACCTTCACGTCGGGGCCATTGCTCTCGTAGTTGCGGCTCAACGGGTTGCCGTGCTTGCGGCCACCATTGTTGTTCCGGCCACGGGAGCGGTTCTTGTTGTTGTTCTGCTGATTGTTAGGTCTCATCGTCTCTTTTCAAGCCTTGGAAAAGAATACTGAAGGCAACATTGGGGACATCAGCACCGGGGGCCACAGGCGCCAATCGGGCGCGGGCGGTCTCGTTCCAGCGGTGCCTGAGCTATCGCGTGTTGAACCACTTGTTGCTCATCAAGGCGCCTCGGTTCCTCGTCCGAGAATCGAACACTGCTAAATGCAGCTTCGCCGATGAGCGGGTGGCCGTCACCTTGGCGCGATCTGCTCGCACCGTTGACAGCACCGGGAACCTATCTGGTTCGCCCCGGCTTTCCAAGCACAAAATATGGGCGCTCCTCGCGGATACTCAAGAGCCAAGGTTTAGCCTGGCAACAATCATGCGGTCATGGCCTGAAAGATCGCGCGCTACTTCGACCTCGGCAAAGCCGGCGCCAACGAAGATATCGCTCACCGCCACGCCCTGGCTGGAGCCGATTTCGAGCAGCAGCACGCCCTCGGGTGCGAGGAACAATCCGGCCTCGGCGGCGATCGCCCGGTAAGCGGCAAGTCCATCGGGACCGCCGTCGAGCGCCAGCCGCGGATCGTGCTCGCGTACCTCTGGCATCAGGCCGGCAATCTCCGCGGTCTCGATATAGGGCGGGTTCGAGGTGATGAGGTCGAACCGCTCGCCCGGCTCCAGCGGATCGAACCACGAGCCTTTGAGCGTCGTCAGCCGGCTGCCGACGCCGTGCCGGTTGGCATTGAAGCGGGCCATCTCCAGCGCCTCGGCGGAGAGGTCCACCGCGACACCGATGACGTCGGAGTACTCGGTCAGCAGCGAAATCGGGATGCACCCGGTACCGGTGCCGAGATCGAGGATCCGGGGCTTGTCGAGGGCACCGATGACTTCCAGCCCGCGCTCAACCAGGAGTTCGGTCTCCGGCCGCGGGACCAGCGTTGCCGCGTTGAGCTTGAAGCTCAGGCCCCAGAATTCCTTCTCGCCGAGGATTCGCACCACCGGCTCACCCTTGAGGCGCCGCGCGGCAAAGGCTTCGAGCGCCTTCAGCTGCTTTTCCGGCACCTCTTCGCGCTCGCGATTGACCAGCTCCAGCCGGTCCATGTCGAAGGCCGCTTCAGCGAATAGCCGGGCGTCGAGTTCCGCCGTGTCGATGCCGGCCCGCCGGAACAGGTCGCGTACCCCTCGCCATGCTGCCCCTACGCTGAGTGTCAGGAAATCCCCTCCATGGCGGCGAGCTGCGCCGCCTGGTGTTCGGTGATGAGGGCCGAGATCAGCTCCTCCAGGGCATCGCCCGCAATCACCTTGTCGAGCTTGTAGAGCGTCAGATTGATCCGGTGATCGGTTACTCGTCCCTGAGGAAAGTTATACGTGCGAATGCGTTCCGACCGGTCGCCTGAGCCTACCTGCTCCTTGCGGGCTTCGGAGCGGGCACTATCCCGGGCGTTGCGCTGCTCTTCATAGAGCCGTGCCTGCAACACCTTCATGGCAGTGGCGCGGTTCTGGTGCTGGCTCTTCTGCGAAGCGGTGACGACGATGCCCGACGGCAGGTGGGTGATACGCACTGCCGAGTCGGTGGTGTTGACGTGCTGGCCGCCAGCGCCCGACGACCGCATGGTGTCGATGCGGATGTCCTCGGCCTTGATGTCGATGTCGATCTCTTCGACCTCGGGCAGCACGGCGACGGTGGCGGCGGAGGTGTGGATGCGGCCCTGCGTTTCGGTCGCCGGCACGCGCTGCACCCGGTGCACGCCCGATTCGTACTTGAGCTTGGCGTAAGCGCCCTTGCCGGTGATGTTGGCGACCACTTCCTTGTAGCCGCCGACCTCGCCCGGGCTCTCTTCCATCAGGGTGAACTTCCAGCCCTGGAGGTCCGCATAACGCTGGTACATCCGCAGCAGGTCGCCGGCGAACAGCGCGGCTTCGTCGCCGCCGGTGCCGCCCCGCACTTCGAGGATCACGCTTTTCTCGTCGGCCGCGTCCTTGGGCAGCAACAGAATGCGAATCTCGGCCACCGATTGCTCGATCTTCGGCTTCAGTTCGCTGATCTCGGCGGCGGCCATCTCGGCCATTTCCTTGTCGCCGGAGCCGGCGAGCTCCTCAGCCGACTCGAGATCGGCGAGCAGCTTCTGGTACGCCTGAATCGGCCGCACCATCGGCTCGAGCTCGGCATATTCCTTGCTCAGCTTCACGAACTGCTCGGCAGCCGGGCCGGAGGCCAGCGCCGCTTCGATCGAATCGAATCGCTTGGTGAGGGCGTCGAGTTTGTCCTGCGGAAGAGAGGCCATTGATACCTAGATCACCAGGCCCTGCCGCCCCGCCCAATCGAGCAGCAGCTCGCGGATACTAGGGCCATGCGCGCCTTCGAGGAGGGCGGCGGAGACCGAATTGCGGATGGGGGTGAGTTCGGTGCCGAGGATCATTTCCTTGATCGGACCGATGGAAGGCGGGCTCATCGACAGCTTGGTCATGCCGATCGACAGCAGTGCCAGCGACTCGATGGTCTTGCCGGCGAGCTCGCCGCACATGGTCAGCGGCACGTTGTAGCGCTTGGCCATGTCGACGATGTGCTTGAGGGCGCGCAGCCGCGGCAGCGCGATCGGGTCATACGACTTGGCGACGCGCTTGTTGCCGCGATCGGCCGCGGTTAGGAACATCACCAGGTCGTTCGAGCCGATCGAGACGAAATCCGCCTCTGGCAGCACTTGGTCGAGTTCCCACAATAGCGAGGGCACCTCGATCATCGCGCCGAGTTCGAGCTTCGAAGGCACCGGCTGGCCGGCATGCTTCATGCGCTCGACTTCCTTGTTGACCACCAAGCGGGTCTGCCGGAACTCCCAGGCATCGGTGACCATCGGGACGAGGATCTTCATCGGCCCGCCGTTGGCCGCCTGCAACAGCGCGCGGATCTGGATGCGCAGCAGCCCCTGCCGGTCGAGTGCCAGGCGCAGCGAGCGGAAGCCCATGGCCGGGTTCTCTTCGGCCTCGTAGCGGAGGTACGGGATCACCTTGTCGCCGCCGATATCGAGCAGGCGGAAGACGATCGGCTTGCCTTCGGTGAGCCGGATCGCCTCAGAATAGAGCTCGACCTGTTCCTTCAACCGCGGCAGGCGCGAGGCGATCATGAACTGCAGCTCGGTGCGGAACAGCCCGACGCCCGACGCGCCGGTGTCCTGCAGCATCGGCAGGTCGGCGACGATGCCCGAATTGTGCAGCAGCGTGATCTCGTGGCCGTCGCGGGTGACGGCCGGCTTGTCCTTCAGTTCCAGGTAGTGGGCGCGCCGCTTGGCGCCGAGCCGCACCTTATCGACATAGACCTGGATCATGTCCGGGGTCGGCCGCAGGTAGACCGTGCCGGCGGGACCATCGACGATGATATCGTCGCCCGATTCCGACATCGAGACGATGTTCTCGGCCTGTCCGACCGCAACGAGGCCGAGCGACTTGGCGACGATGGCGACGTGCGAGATCGCCGCGCCTTCTTCCAGCACCACGGCGCGCAGCCGCGTGCGGTCGTATTCCAGCAGGTCCGCCGGGCCCATGTTGCGGGCGACGAGGATGGCGTTGTCGGGCAGGTCCTTCTTGCCCATGCCGCCGCCATTGCCGGTCAGCACTCGCAGCAGCCGGTTGGCGAGGTCGTCGAGGTCGTGCAGGCGATCCTTGATGTAGGGATCGGTCGATCGCATCATCCTCGCGCGGGTATCGTTCTGCACCCGCTCGACCGCCGCCTCGGCGGTGAGGCCGTTGTCGATTGCCTCGGTCAGCCGGTCGACCCAGCCGCGATCGTTGGCGAACATCCGGTAGCTCTCGAGGATCTCGCGATGATCCGAGAACGACTGCATGTCGCCGTGGCTCAGCATCTGGTCGATCGAGAGGCGCATCCGGTCGAGCGCCTCGCGCAGCCGCCCCAGTTCGACCTCGGTGTCCTCGGCGACGAAATTGGTGACGACGACGCGCGGATCGTGCAGGACCACCTTGCCGAGCGCCACGCCGTCGGTGAACCCTGTGCCGTCGAAATGGCGGGGGCGGCGGAGGTCGATGTCCTGGCCCGGCTTGATCAGCGCATCGAAATCGGCGGTCGACATCATCTCGGCGAGCAATGTCGCCGTGGTCAGCATCGCCTCGATCTCGTCTTCGCCGTAGCTGTGCGAATTGCGGTTCTGCACCACCAGCACGCCAAGCGTCTGGCCGGCGCGCAGCACCGGCACGCCGAGGAAGGCCTGGAACGGATCTTCCCCGGTTTCCGGGCGATAGGCGAAGGCCGGATGGGCCGGCGCATTATCGAGGCTAAGCGGTTCGGCCTGCGCCGCGATCAGGCCAACCAGGCCTTCGCCGAGCCGCAGCGTCGTCATGTGCACGGCGCTCGCCTCGAGGCCGCGGGTAGCGAACAGCTCGAGCGCGCCGTCATCGCGCAGCACGTAGAACGAACAGACGTCCGCGTGCATGTTGTCGGCAATGAGATTGACGATCTTGTCGAGCCGAGCCTGCGAAGCCAGCGGCTCCGCCATGGTTTCGCGCAGCTGCTTCAAAAGCACGCGCGGCCCGCTGATCGCTGTGGCCATGATTCCCGCCTGGCGGCCCCGGCGCCGCCCTATCGCCTGGGCGCCGCGACCGGGGTCAAAGCGTCTCAGGCGTCCTGCTTGTCCAACCCGTAATACGTATGCAGCGCCCGGACCGCAAGCTCAGCATATTCGTCATCGATCAGCACCGAGGTCTTGATTTCCGAGGTGGTGATCAGCTGGATGTTGATCGACTTGTCGGCCAGCGCCTTGAACATCGAGGCCGCAACGCCCGCATGATTGCGCATGCCGACGCCCACCACCGACACCTTGGCCCCGCCCTTGGCGGTGTTGAGCACGCGGTATTCGAACCGCCCGGCCTCGCCCGCGGCCTTCAGCGCCTTCACCGCCTTGTCGTGCTCGGCATCGGGCACGGTGAAGGTGATGTCGGTGGTCGAACCATCTTCGGAGACGTTCTGCACGATCATGTCGACAACGATCGATTCATCCGACAGCGCCCCGAAGATCGCCGCGGCGACGCCCGGCCGGTCCTTGACGTCGCGCAGCGTGATCTTGGATTCGGCCCGTGCCAGGGTGACGCCCGAAACGATCTGCTTTTCCATGATCTCTTCCTCATCGCATACGATTGTGCCGGGGACCCCCGGCGTGCCGTCCGGCGCGATCTGCGGCGCATTCGGATCGTCGAAAGTGGAACGCACGGTGAGGCGCACCTTATGCGCCATCGCCATCTCGACCGAGCGGATCATCAGCACCTTGGCGCCGAGCGAGGCCATTTCCAGCATCTCTTCGAACGAGATCTTGGAGAGGCGGCGCGCCTTGGGAGTGATGCGCGGGTCGGTGGTGTAGACGCCGTCGACATCGGTGTAGATGTCGCAGCGATCGGCCTTCACCGCGGCAGCCACGGCCACCGCACTGGTATCGGAGCCGCCACGGCCGAGCGTTGTGACCCGGCCCGACGGGGCTACGCCCTGGAAGCCTGTGATCACAGGCACTACGCCATCGGCGAAGCGCTTTTCGAGTTCGGTCGGATCGATTTCCATGATCCGCGCCGCGCCATGCGCGTCGTCGGTCTTGATCGGCACCTGCCAGCCCTGGAACGAGCGCGACGGGATGCCCATCTCGCTCAGCACCACGGCCATCAGGCCCGCGGTGACCTGCTCGCCGGAGGCGACCACCGCGTCGTACTCGCGCGCATCATGCAGCTTCGATGCGTCATTGACCCAGCCGACCAGCTCGTTGGTCTTGCCCGACATGGCCGACACCACCACCGCGACTTCGTTGCCGGCGTCGACCTCACGCTTCACATGCAGCGCCGCCTGACGGATGCGCTCGACCGAGGCGACCGAGGTGCCGCCGAACTTGACTACGATACGGCCCAAGGCCCCTACCCCGATTTTGTGGCGGAACCCGCCGGTACGCTCAGAATTGCGCGGGGACATGCCACAAACAGGCGGGGTTATCAACAGGACGTGCGGATGCGCCCGACAGCCCGTGGGCTTCGGAGGTTTCAAAGAGCCGTTCCCGGTAGGGAACGAAGCGGGACCGGCGAGGCGTTTGCCCCGTAGCGGTAGTCCGCGAATGAATGAGGCTCACGCCTCGCCGGCCGGCCGGGGTTTTGGGCCTATGCCACCAGTGCCGGGGCGCATCCCCTGCCGCATCGCGGGAACGATGGCAGCTCGGTCGGCGGCCGGAATGCCAGCACCGCGTTTCCTTGCTCCCGCCCGGCT
>NZ_JBFUGO010000024.1:0-16746 GCF_056402875.1 Devosia sp. P3_B2
ATCACGGCAAGGACCGGTTCGCCGGTCAAGCCGCTATCACGCGAGGGTCGCTCGATGCGGAGTGGCCCAAGGGACGAAGCCTGGCACGCATGAGCCGGGCGGGAGCAAGGAAACGCGGTGCTGGCATTCCGGCCGCCGACCGAGGTCCCACGTTCTCGCGATGCGGCAGGGGATGCGCCCCGGCACTGGTGGCATAGGCCCAAAACCCCGGCCGGCCGGCGAGGCGTGAGCCTCATTCATTCGCGGACTACCGCTACGGGGCAAATGCCTCGCCGGTCCCGCTTCGTCTTCCTCGATCACGGGGAAGAGTTCTTTGAAACTTCCGAAGCCCACGGGCTGTCGGATGCATCAGCTTGCGTCCCGCAATGGACAATCTCCCCTACCCTTGCTAGGCAAACCGCGCTTTCAAACGCCCGGTTATCCCCATGCCCGAACTCCTCGTCGAACTGTTCTCGGAAGAAATCCCTGCGCGCATGCAGCGCAAGGCCGCCGAGGACCTGAAGAAGGCCGTCACCAACGCGCTGGTCGACGCGGGCCTGGTCTATGAGGGCGCCAAGGCATTCGTGACGCCGCGGCGTCTCGCCTTGACCGTAACCGGCTTGCCGGCCCGCTCCCCCGATACGCGCGAAGAGCGCAAGGGCCCGCGCGTTGGCTCACCGCAGCAGGCGATCGATGGCTTCCTCAAGGCGGCCGGGCTCGGTTCCATCGCTGAGGCGAAGATCGAGTCCGATCCCAAGAAGGGCGAGTTCTACGTCGCGCATATCGACAAGAAGGGCGCCGACGCCAGCGATATCCTCGCGACGCTCCTGCCTAAGGTGATCACCGGCTTCGACTGGCCGAAATCCATGCAGTGGGGCAATGGCGGGCTTACCTGGGTGCGGCCGCTGCGCGCCATCACCGCGACCTTCGGCGCCGAGAACGAAGAGCCGGTGGTTATTTCGTTCAAGTCGAACACCGTCGTCGCCGGCCAGACCACCTACGGCCATCGCTTCCTCGCCCCGCAGGCGATCCGCGTGCGCCGCTTCGACGACTACGTGCAGGCGCTGGAGAAGGCCAAGGTCGTGCTCGACATCGACCGGCGCAAGGAAATCATCCGCGCCGATGCCGACAACCTCGCCTTCGCGCAGGGACTCACCGTCATCCACGACGAGGGCCTGCTCGAGGAAGTCGCCGGCCTCGTCGAATGGCCCGTGGTGATGATGGGGTCGTTCGACCCGGCCTTCCTGGAAGTGCCGGAAGAAGCGATCATCGCCACCATCCGCGCCAACCAGAAATGCTTCTGCCTGCGCGACGGCTCCGGCAAACTGGCGCCGTTCTTCATCATCACCTCCAACCAGGTGGCCGAAGACGGCGGCAAGACCATCGTTGCGGGCAATGAGCGCGTCATCCGCGCCCGCCTGTCGGACGCCCGCTTCTTCTACAACCAGGACCTGGCGCTGCCGCTCGAGCATGGCCTGCCCAAGCTCGAACAGCGCATCTTCCACGCCAAGCTCGGCACCGAGTTCCAGCGCGTCGAGCGGCTGGTGAAGCTGAGCGCCGAGATCGCCCCGCAGGTCGGCGCCAATGCCGAACAGGCCAAGCGTGGCGCGATGCTGGCCAAGGCCGACCTCACCACCGAAATGGTCGGCGAGTTCCCCGAGTTGCAGGGCACCATGGGCCGCTACTACGCGCTGGCCCAGGGCGAGCCCTCGGCCATCGCCAATGCCGTGGCCGACCACTACAAGCCACTCGGTCCCACCGATCTGGTGCCCGCTGAGCCGGTGGCCATTGCCGTGGCGCTGGCCGACAAGCTCGACCTGCTGACCGGCTTCTGGTCGATCGACGAAAAGCCCACCGGCTCGCGCGACCCGTTCGCGCTGCGCCGCGCGGCGCTTGGGGTGATCCGCATCGTCACCGACAACAAGCTTACGTTCCCGCTCCAGGTGGAGCCGGATCTTCTCAGCTTCTTCCACGACCGCCTCAAGGTAACGCTGCGTGACGCCGGCGCCCGCCACGACCTGGTCGACGCCGTGATCGGCAAGGACAGCAACGACATCCTCGAGATCACCCGCCGCGTCGAGGCGCTGGGCCAGCTTCTCGGGTCGGACGACGGGGTGAACCTCCTCGCCGGCTATCGCCGCGCCGCCAACATCCTCTCGATCGAGGAAAAGAAGGACAAGCGCAGCTATGACCAGCCAGTGGCCGAAGAGCAGCTGAAGCTCGACGAGGAAATCGCGCTCGCCGACGCCATCATGAAGGCCGATGCCGCCGTCGCGGCCAAGGTCGCCGCCAACGACTATCAGGGCGCCATCACGGCGCTCGCGACCCTGCGCCAGCCGGTCGACAAGTTCTTCGAAGCCGTACTGGTCAACGATCCCGATCCCGCCGTCCGCGCCAACCGCCTGAGCCTCCTCACCAAGCTGCGCGACACGATGCGGCTGGTGGCGGACTTCTCGAAGGTCGCGGGCTAGGTCTCTGCCCGCGCCAACTCCATGAACGCCCGCACGTTCACCGTCAGGAATCGCTGCGCCGGATAGACGAAGAACACGTTCGCCGGCTCGGTGCTGAAGGCGGGCAGGACGCGGACGAGCGGCCGTTCCGGCGCGACGGCGCCGAAATCCGGAAGCAGCCCGATCCCCGCGCCGCGCAGCACGAAAGTGCGGATGGTCTGCATGTCGTCGGCGCGGATGCGCGTGTTGGTGGGCAGCGAGAATTGCTCGCTCCCGGAGATCAGCTTGAAGCTCTCGGGCATGCGCGAGAACGTGATGATCTGGTGGTCGGCCAGGTCCGCGACCGTGGTGGGTGTGCCGCACCGATCGAGATAGTCCGGGCTCGCCCACAGGCCAAGGATGCCTGAGGCAAATTTGCGGCTGAGCATCGTCGAGTCCCGCATCGGACCAGCACGGATCGCGAGATCGACGCCTTCGCCGATCAGGTCCACCTGCCGGTTGGTGACCACGAGGTCGAGATCGACCTTGGGGTATTTGGCGAGAAACAGCTCGCAAAGCGGTGGCAGTGCCGTGCTGGCGATATCAGAGGCTGCGGTGATGCGAAGCAAGCCGGATGGCTCGCTGCCGGCCGCGGCCAGCTGGCTCTCTCCCGCTTCGAGCGCATCGAGCGCCTGAATGCAGTGGGCGAAATATGCCTCGCCGGCCTCGGTGACATGCATCCGGCGAGTCGAGCGCTGGATCAGCGTCACGCCGAGCCGCTCCTCGAGCCTCGCGATGCGGGCCGAAACCGTGGTGGTCGGCATGCCGAGCAGGCGCGCGGCGGCAGCGAAAGTGCCGGCCTGAACGACCCGAACGAACACGTCGATGCCTTCGAGGACCATCGGAGGATTATGCATGATCCTGCACGATGTTTCCATCACTATCCAGATTGTGGGATGACGGCCATTCAATCACTTTCCGCCCAACACGGGCAGCATCGGGCTGCCCCGTCTGTGGGATCTGATAAATGAACTTCCTGACCTCAATGGACTTCTGGCTCTGGGCGGCCGCCATCGTCGCCGGTGCCTTTTACCTGCTTGCCGGCCTGATGAAGGCGACGCGGCCAATTCCGCAACTCGCCGGAATGATGCGCTGGCCCGGCGACGTGCAGCCAAGCTTCGTGCGCTTCATCGGCGGCGTCGACACGGCCGCCGGCCTCGGCCTCATCCTGCCGCTCGCGACCGGCATCCTGCCGTTCCTCACCCCGCTGGCCGCCCTCGGTTCCGTCGTGCTGCAGTTCCTCGCTATCGGCTTTCACGGCCGGCGTGGCGAAACCCGGATGACGCTCGGCATGAACCTCATCCTGCTGCTGCTCTCGGCCTTCGTGTTGTGGGGACGCCGCGGCCTGCTCGGCATCTGACAAACTTATCCTCGCCTGTTTGTTCTTGTTCTGTTCTCATGCAACTGCTATTCTTAACGGAACGTTACCCGGGTGGCGAGTCGTCGCCCGGACCGTTGGAGATGTCTCATGGCCATGCGCGTCGCCCCGTCATTCGAACAATTGGAAAAGCTGAGCGGCACCCGCGACGCCGACCTGATCGCGCGCAAGTTCGTCGATCCGGCGCTCAATCGCGGACGCGGCGCGCAGACCAACAAGGGCAGCCGCTTCGACAAGCAGAGCCGCGAGGACTTCGACGACGGATGGGGGCAGGTCGAGGATTTGAAGCCGTTCGAAACCATCGAGCATGTCGAGCGCGCCCGGTCGATCATCACCCGCAACGAAAGCCCCGACATCGGCTTCGATCGCTCGATCAACGCCTATCGCGGCTGCGAGCACGGTTGCTCGTATTGCTTCGCGCGGCCGACGCACGCCTATCTCGGCCATTCGGCTGGGCTGGAGTTCGAGCGAGACATCTATGTGAAGGCCAACGCCGTCGACCTGCTGCGGCGCGAACTCGCCGACAAGCGCTACAAGCCCAAGCCCATCGCCATGGGCACCAATACCGACCCGTACCAGCCGGCCGAGCGGAAGCACAAGTTGACCCGCGGCATCCTCGAACTGCTGCTCGAGACCAAGCACCCGGTGACCATCACCACCAAGTCGGCGCTGGTTTGCCGCGACCTCGATATCCTGAAGCCGCTCGCCGAACAGAATTTGGTGCGCGTGGCTTTGTCGATCACCAGCATGGACCACATCCTTTCCCGCAAGATGGAGCCCCGCGCGTCCACTCCCGAGAAGCGCCTCGAGGCCGTTCGGCTGCTGTCGGAAGCCGGCATCCCGACGATCGTCATGGCCGCCCCGATGATCCCGGCAATCAACGACATGGAGCTCGAGCGCATCCTCGACGCCGGCGCGGCGCAGGGTGCTGTCGGCGCCAACGCCATCCTCCTGCGGCTGCCGGGCGAGGTGCGCGACATCTTCCGCGAATGGCTGCTGCGGCATTTCCCGGATCGCGTCAGCCACGTGATGGGCCTCGTGCGCGACACCCGCGGCGGCAAGGACAACGACCCCAACTTCGGTACCCGCTTCATCGGCGAGGGGCCGTACGCCACCTTGCTTCGGCAGCGGGTCGACTTAGCGAAAGCCCGCTACGGCCTCGACAAGCCGTCGCCGGCGCTGCGCACCGACCTGTTTGCGCCGCCGACGGTGGATGACGGGCAGATGAGCCTGTTCTGAAACGCGTACGATACTCGCCCCATATCCGCCTCGCGTCGGTGGTAGCTGCGGGTGATGCAGAAGAGCGAGCCAACGGGGCAGGCAACTGATGTGATGGCGGTACCGCTTGCGTCGCCAGCCCAACTGGCGATGCTTGAGGACATGCCGTCCGATTCGCCCGCTGTCGTCAGTAAACCCACGCTTAAGTTCGAGCGCGCCGCCATCCGGCGCGGCGCGAAGTTCGTCTGCGGCGTCGACGAGGTTGGTCGCGGTCCGCTGGCCGGGCCGGTGGTGGTATCGGCGGTGATCCTCAATCATCGCCGGGTGCCGGAAGGCCTCAACGACTCCAAGGTTCTGACCGCGGCCGAGCGCGAAGTTCTGTACGAAAAGATCATGGCGTCGGCGATCGTCTCGATCGCCGTGGCGCCGCCGACGATCATCGCGCAGCTCAATATCCTGCAGGCATCGCTATGGGCGATGCGGAAGGCCGTGCTGGGCCTGCAGGTGAAGGCCGACCACATCCTCGTCGATGGCAACAAGCTGCCCAAGGATCTGCCCTGCCCCGGCGAAGCCATCGTCGGCGGTGACGGCCGCTCGGTGTCGATCGCGGCGGCGTCGATCATCGCCAAGGTGACACGCGACCGGATGTGCCTGATCATGGACTACGAAGAGCCGCAGTTCGGCTTTTCAAGCCACAAGGGCTACGCTGCACCGCAGCATCTCGAGGCGCTGACCACGCATGGCCCGGGCCGCCACCACCGCATGGATTTCGCGCCGTGCATCCAGGCGCAGCGGATGAAGACAATAGCCGCCTGAGGCCAGATCACAGCATCCTCCCGCCGGCGTCATCCCCGCGAGGCGGGGACCAGTGGGATATCTCAGCCTCCACTTGCGTCGCCGCACCGCACTAGGTCCCCGCCTTCGCGGAAATGACGGCGGTGGGTAAGTCGCACGCCAACCACGTATTCGCATCTTAACCTCTCGCTAACCGCGAAGCTTAAATCCCCTTTAACCCTAACGCCTTACAACCGATCCCGTTAGTACTGCGTCAGGGTTCGAGTTATGTTGCGTACCGCGCGTATGGCGGCTTCCGCCAATGCGGAGGGGAGCCAGCTCCCCATCGACACCATCCTTGTGGGCGATTGCATCAAGCACATGAATGCCTTGCCGGCCGGCTCGGTTGACCTCGTATTCGCAGACCCGCCTTACAACCTGCAGTTGGACCAGGGCCTCACCCGGCCGGACCAGTCGCGCGTCGATGGCGTCGATGACGCCTGGGACAAGTTCGACAGCTTTGCCCATTACGACATCTTCACCCGCGCCTGGCTGAAGGCCGCGCGGCGCATCCTGAAGCCGGATGGCGCCATCTGGGTGATCGGCTCGTACCACAACATTTTCCGCGTCGGCGCGGCGCTGCAGGACCTCGACTACTGGCTGCTCAACGACGTGATCTGGCGGAAGGCTAACCCGATGCCGAACTTCCGCGGCACCCGGTTCACCAATGCGCACGAGACGCTGATCTGGGCGGCGAAGGATCGCGAAAGCCGTGTCACCTTCAACTACGAGCAGATGAAGCAGGCCAATGACGATGTGCAGATGCGCTCGGACTGGCTGTTCCCGATCTGCACGGGCGCCGAGCGCCTGAAGGACGAGGACGACGAGAAGCTGCATCCGACGCAGAAGCCGGAAGCCCTGCTCTATCGCGTCATCAGCGCGACGACCAAGCCGGGCGACGTGGTGCTCGACCCGTTCTTCGGCACCGGCACCACCGGCGCCGTGGCCAAGAAACTCGGCCGCCACTTCATCGGTATCGAGCGCGAGGACACTTACATCGCCGGCGCGCTGAAGCGCATCGCATCCATCCGCCCGCTCAACGCCGCGACCATCGAGACCGCAGTGCCGAAGCGCTCCGCCCCGCGCGTTGCGTTCGGCTCACTGGTCGAAATGGGCCTGATCGAGCCGGGCACCGAGCTCTACGACGATCGCCAGCGCTACAGCGCCCTGGTGCGGGCCGATGGCTCGCTGGTTTCAGGCGACCACATGGGCTCGATCCACCGCGTCGGCGCGCTCGTGCAAGGCGCCGAGGCCTGCAACGGCTGGACTTTCTGGCATGCCCGACAGGGCAGCCGTCTCGCCCCCATCGATGACCTGCGCACCCAGGTGCGCGCTCAGATGGAACGACTTTCGGCCTGAATCTGACCTCCAATTCAACTCAGGCTGCGCTCGCCGCCGGCATCCACTCAGGTGCCGGCGGCTTTCATTTTTCGGTCCACTCCAAGCCGGCCGCCGCCAGCACCTTGCGGAACACACTCGGCAGTGCCTCCGCGTCGAGTTCGCGCGGATCGGCCCACCAGCCGGCCTTGAGTTCGGCCGGGTCCGGCACCACCGCCGACCACACGTCGAGCTCGAGCCGGAAGTGGGTGAACACGTGGATGACCTGCCCGTGATAGCGCCAGTCCGATTTCACCGGATGCGCGACCTCCCGCTTGTCCGGGGTCCAGTCGGATACCGGCGTCTCGGTCATCTGGGCCAATAGGCCCTTCTCGGCGCGGGTCTGCAGGTAAACATCGCCATCCGCATCGCGCATGACGAAGGCGTGGCCGTAGCGGGTCGGGCGGTCGGCCTTCTCCGGTTTGACCGGATAGAGCAACGGATCGAGTTTTGCGCCGCGGCAACCCGACTCTAGCGGGCAGAGCATGCAGGTGGCGTTGCGCGGCGCGCAGATGGTGGCGCCCAGATCCATCAGCGCCTGCGCGAAATCCCCGGCACGCTCGGGCACCACAGCCTGCACCGTGCCGCGCACCAGATCCTTGGCATCGCGCACCGGCACATCCAGCGCCAGGTAGCGCGCTACCACCCGGTCGACATTGCCGTCCACCACCGCGACCCGCTCGTCGCCGGTGATCGCCGCAATCGCCGCTGCGGTGTAGGGCCCGATCCCCGGCAGCGTCAGCAGTTCCTCCGACGTCGTCGGAAACCGGCCGCCGAACCGCTCCACGACCGCCCTGGCGCAGGCATGAAGGTTTCGTGCCCGGGCGTAATAGCCGAGGCCCGCCCATTCGACGAGCACCGCCTCGAGTGGCGAGGCCGCCAAGTCAGCAACCGTCGGCCACAAATGCAGGAACCGCGCATAGTATCGCCCCACCGCCGCGACGGTGGTCTGCTGCAGCATGATCTCGCTGAGCCAAACGCGATACGGATCGGCGGCGACACCACGTACCCTGTCGCCCGGGCTCACCCGCCATGGTAGGGTGCGCGCATGCTGGTCGTACCAGGCAAGCACGGCCGACGCATCGAGCGGCATGGGGTTTTGCGGGGCTAAGGCCTTTGACATGATAGCGGCCACAGATGGCCCGCCGGAGCGTGTGGCGCAAGCGGCGACGGGAAGTTGTTACCAGTGGCGGACAAACCGAAATCGAAGCCCAAGGACGACGCACCGCCCAAGCGGCTCAACCGCGCCGTCGGCGTGGCGGAAGCGCTGGGTGGCGTGCTCGATCCGGCGCTGAAGAAGCGCGGCTTTGCAAGCCGCGACATCCTCACGCACTGGTCGACCATCGCGCCGGCGCCCTACGACAAGGTCACCCGGCCGGACAAGCTCAACTGGCCGCGCGGCGAAAAGGGCGCCGAGGGCGCGACGCTCTATCTCCGCTGCCACCCAAGCCACGCACTGGCGCTGGCGCATGAGGGTCAGCGGGTGGCGGCATCGATCAACCGGTATTTTGGCTACTTCCTCGTTGGCCAGGTGCGGCTCAGCGCCGAGCCGTTCGCCATCGAGGATGCGATACCCGAAACTACCCCTGCCCTGCCTGAAGTCACCCGCGCCCGCATCGGCCGCACCGTCGAGCGGGTGAGCGATCCGGACATGCGCGATGCCCTGCGACAACTCGGCCAGGCGATCGCCCGCAAAAAGGCCCGATAGCTCTCGGAATGTTCATCGCCGGTTGAACTTGCCCGGCCTAGTGTGCCCCGATATTAGGGCGAGCAACGAAAAAACGGAGTGAAACTCGTGGCCAACCGTCGCAACATTCTCATCGGGTCCGGCGCAGCTGTCGTCGCCGCAGCGGCGGGGACCAGCGCGTCCTTCCTGTTCGGCGCCACCGGCGCAATGGCGCAGCAGTTCGACGCAGCCAAGCTGATGGCCCCCGCTGGCGGCATCGCCGATCACCCGCTCGGGCCCGCCGACGCCAAGGTGACGCTGATCGAGTACCTGTCGCCCACCTGCCCGCATTGCGCCGCGTTCGCCAACACGGTCTATCCGCAGCTCAAGACCGAGTATATCGACACCAACAAGATCCAGTTCATCCCGCGCCCGTTCATGCGCAACGTGCTGGATGCAGTCGTGTTCATGCTCGCCGAGGCCGCCGGCCCCGAGAAGTATCACGAGGTCGTCGACACTTTCTTCCGGACCCAGGATCAGTGGGCGGCGTCGCAGACCCCCAATGACGCGATCTTCGCAATTGCCCAGCAGCTCGGTTTTACCAAGGAAAGCTACGACGCTGCCTTGACGAATCAGGACCTGTTCAAAGGACTGGAAGCGATGCGGGATCAGGCGCTCGACGAGTTCAAGCTCCAGGGTACGCCGACGTTCTACATCAACGGCAAGATGATCACTGGGGAAAGCTCGCTTGAGGCTCTCAAGGCCGAAATCGATCCGCTGCTCGGTTAAGAAGCGGCCCCTACGGGGCGCGCGATGAAATTCACGCGCCTCAAGCTGCACGGCTTCAAATCCTTCTGCGATCAGACCGAGCTCTATCTGGAGCCCGGTCTTTCCGGCGTTGTCGGGCCGAACGGCTGCGGCAAATCCAATCTCGTCGAGGCGCTGCGCTGGGTGATGGGCGAAAGCTCGTACAAGGCGATGCGCGCGTCGGGCATGGACGACGTGATCTTTTCGGGCTCGGGCAGCCGGCCGGGGCGTAACACCGCCGAAGTCACCCTCGTCCTCGACAATTCCGACCGCACCGCCCCGGCGCCACTCAACAACGCCGATGTGCTGGAAGTCACCCGCCGGATCGAGCGCGAGGAAGGCTCTGTCTATCGCGTCAACGGCAAGGAAGTGCGGGCGCGTGATGTCCAATTGCTGTTCGCCGATGCCTCTACCGGTGCGCATTCCCCTGCCTTGGTCCGCCAGGGTCAGATCGGCGAGCTGATCGCCGCCAAGCCGCAGCAGCGCCGGGCGCTGCTCGAAGAAGCGGCAGGCATCTCCGGCCTCCATTCGCGCCGGCATGAGGCGGAGCTCCGGCTGCGAGCTGCCGAGCAAAACCTCGAACGCGTCGACGACGTCATCGCCCAGGTCGAGCAGCAGCTCGAGACGTTGAAGCGGCAAGCGCGCCTCGCCATCCGCTACCGCGCGCTGTCCGGCGATATCCGCAAGGCCGAGGCGACGCTGTTCCACATCCGCTGGATCGCCGCACGCTTCAACGAGAAGGATGCCGAGGCCGCGCAGGCAAAGCTGGTGCGCGATCTCGCCGAGGCGCAGCACGTCGAGCTCGAAGCGCAGAAGGTGGTGTTCCTCGCCGACAAGGCGCTGGGGCCGCTGCGTGACAGCGAAGCCGCTGCCGGCGCCGTGCTGCAGCGCCTCACTATTCTCGCCGAACAGCTCGACAGCGAAGCCCGCCGCGCCGAGGCCCGCCTCAACGAGCTGGGTGAGCGGCTGAAGCAGATCGAGCAGGATGCGGTGCGCGAGCGTGCGTTGGTCGGCGAAAGCGACGAGGCGCTGAAGGCCGCAAGCGAGGAACGCACGCGCCTCGAAGCCGAAGCGGCCGGCGAACAGCAGGCACTGGAAGCGGCACGCGCCGCAACCGAGGCCGCGCAGGCCGAGGTCGCCAAGGCCGAAGCCGAGGCGCGCGCCGCCGCCGATGCGCTGGCGCAGCTGCGGGCCCGTCGCGGCGCGGCCGAGCGCAGCGTCGCCGAGGCCCGCTCGCGGGTGACGCGGCTCGAAACGCAGATTTCTGATGTGGTGCGCGAAGCCGAGCAGCTGGCGCGGACGCTCGGCGCCGACGCGACGCTCAATGCCCGCCGCGAGACGCTCGAGACCGCGCAGAACAATGCCAAGGCCGCTGAAACGGCCGCCGTCGCTGCCGAGTCCGCTGCCACCGGAGCGCAAACCGCTGCCGATGCGCTGCGTCCGGAACTGCAGCAGATCGAAGCGGCGCTGAACCGGCTCGAGGCCGAGGCGCAGACGCTCAGCCGCATCCTCAACCACAGCGGCGCCAGCAAGTGGCCTGCGGTGGTCGACCAGCTCAAGGTCGCCCCGGGCTACGAAACCGCCCTCGGCGCTGCGCTCGGCGATGATCTAGATGCCTCGACCGATGCCGGCGCACCGCTGCACTGGGCCGGTGCTACCTCCGGCAGCGACCCCGCTTTGCCTGCTGGCGCCACGCCGCTGTCGCAGTTCGTCTCCGGCAGCCCGCTGCTGAAGCGCCGGCTTGACCAGATCGGGCTCGTCGATGCTGCCGATGCGGCGCGGCTGATGACCCAGCTGCGGCCTGGCCAGCGGCTCACCACCAAGGCCGGCGGGCTCTGGCGCTGGGATGGCTTCGTTGCCGCCGCCGATGCGCCGACCGCGGCCGCCGAGCGGCTAGCGCAGCGCAACCGGCTCGCCGAACTCGAGGCCGAGGTCGAGGAGGCGCGGGCCCGTCGCAACAGCCGCCGCGCCGATGCCGCCGCGCTCACCGAAGCGCTGAACGCCGCCCGCACCGACGAGCGGCAGAAGCGCGAGGCGTGGCGCAACGCCCAGCGCGAGATTTCTGTCGCCCAGGCCGAGGTCGACAAGGCGCAGCGCGCCATCAGCGATCTCGCCGCCCGGCAGGTGGCGCTCGAGGAAACCCGCACCCGGCTCGACGCCAGCCTCGCCGAGGCCGTCGCCGCGGTGACCGAAGCGGAGCGCCTGCTGGTCGAGGCCGGCGACGAAACCGAAGCCGCAACGCTCGCGACCTCGCGCCAGTCCCTGCTCTCCGGCCTCCGCGAGAAGGCCGATCAGGCACGCCTCAAGCTCGGTGGCTTCGAGGCTGCGGCGCGGATGCGCAGCTCCCGCCTCACCCAGATCGCGGCTGACGTCACCGCCTGGTCCCGCCGCCGCGAAGGCGCCGCGGGTCAGCTCGCGACCCTCGATTCCCGCACCGCCGAAGTCCGCGAGCAGATCGTCGCGCTGCAGGCCTCGCCCGAGAGCCTTGCCGAGCGCCGCCGCCAGCTCGATAGCGAAATCGCCGTGGCCCGCGAGTCGCACAAGGCGGCGACCGACGCGCTCAGCGTCGGCGACAACCGGTACCGCGATGCCGACAAGGCGCAGCGGCTGGCGCATGACGCGCTCTCCGGCTTCCGAGCCGAACTGGCGCGGGTCGAGGAGCGCATCAAGGGCCTCATCGCGCAGCGCCACCAGATTGAGCGGCAGGTGCACGAGACGCTCAACATCGAGGCGTCGCAGACGGCGCAGCTCGCCGGCATCAAGCCCGAGCATGCGCTGCCCGCCGAGACGCAGGTCGAATCGCAGGTTGACCGGCTGAAGGCCGAGCGCGAGCGGCTTGGCGGGGTGAACCTCGGCGCCGAGAAGGAATCGGAAGAGGTCCGCGAAAAGCTCGACCTGATGGTCACAGACCGCGACGACCTGATCGCCGCGATCGCGAAACTCCGCGGCGGCATCCAGAGCCTCAATCGCGAGGGCCGGCAGCGCCTCAACGAAGCCTTCGAGAAGGTCAACGCCCACTTCCAGGAGCTGTTCACCTCGCTGTTCGGCGGCGGCACAGCCGAGCTGCAGTTCGTCGAGAGCGACGATCCGCTGGAAGCCGGGCTTGAGATCCTCGCCCGCCCGCCGGGCAAGAAGCCCTCGACCATGACGCTGCTATCGGGTGGCGAGCAGGCGCTCACCGCCATGTCGCTGATCTTTGCGGTGTTCCTCACCAATCCGGCGCCGATCTGCGTGCTCGACGAGGTCGATGCACCGCTCGACGACGCCAATGTCGAACGCTTCTGCAACCTGCTCGACATGATGACAGAGCGGACGGAAACGCGTTTCCTGGTGATCACCCACAATCCGATTACCATGGCCCGCGTAGACCGCCTGTTCGGCGTCACCATGGCCGAGCGCGGCGTCAGCCAGCTGGTCTCGGTCGACCTCAAAAGCGCCGAAGCGGTGGTACGGGTCGCGAGCTGATGCCCCACCATCGCCGCAATAGTGGCGGCCAGAGTCGCGATGACTCAATGTCACACCTGTGCAGGCCGAGCGAAACGCGTGTTATTTCAAGTACTTAGATCGCAGTTCACAGCCTTGACACTGCTGGGGGGCGCCACTATGTTGCCCGCGACTTCGAGGGGCTCCACTTCCATTTTCGGCCCGGAGGCGCAGGGGATAGCGGGATGGCTCAGTCACGCAATACCAAGCGCCCCCCGAGTGGTGAAAAACCGGGGCCTTTGACTTCTGACCTGGCGGCGCGGATCAAGCGTGCGCAGGGCGACAAGGATGTGCCGGGAGACGCGGAAATGACCGCGGCGAACCGGGACATGACCGGATTGAGCCGTGGCTTGCGGCTCGGGTCTGAATTTATCGCGGCCATCCTGGTCGGCGCGGGTATCGGATACCTGCTCGATCTGTGGCTGAAGACCAGTCCCTGGCTGATGCTGGTGATGTTGCTGGTCGGCTTTGCGGCGGGCGTGCTCAACGTGGTGCGCTCCGCAGCAGAAATGAACCGGGCGGCCCCGCCGCCCACGGCCGCGATGCGCGTGCCGGACGACGAAGAAGACGAGTGAAGGCTCCAAGCCTAAAGGGAACAGCAGTTGGCCGATCCGAATAAAGTCGACCCGATCCACCAGTTCCAGATCACCGATATCGTCTCCTTTGGCGGGGGCGGCGTTTCCTTCACCAACTCAGCCCTGTTCATGGCGCTGACGGTTGGCGTGATCGGCCTTTATCTCCTGCTCTCGACGCAGAAGCGCAGCCTGGTTCCGAACCGGGTGCAGCTGGTTTCCGAGATGCTCTACGAGTTCGTCGCCAAGATGGTGTCGGACTCGGCTGGCAAAGCCGGCATGAAGTTCTTCCCGTTCGTGTTCTCGCTGTTCATGTTCGTGCTCGTCGCCAACATGTTCGGCATGATTCCGTTCTTCTTCACCTTCACCAGCCACATCATCATCACCTTCGCCCTGGCGCTGCTGGTGTTCGTGGTCGTGATCTTCTACGGCGTCTACAAGAACGGCCTGAAGTTCTTCAAACTGTTCGTGCCGTCGGGCGTGCCGGGCTACGTCTTGCCCATCGTGGTGCCGATCGAGGTCGTTTCGTTCCTCTCGCGCCCGATTTCGCTCAGCGTTCGTCTCTTCGCCAACATCCTCGCCGGCCACATCACCCTCAAGGTGTTCGCGGGCTTCATCGTGACGCTGGGTAGCCTGGGCTTCCTCGGCTGGCTCGGTGCGGTGCTGCCGCTGGTGATGACCGTGGCGATCACGGCGCTCGAATTCCTCGTGGCGGCCCTGCAGGCCTACGTCTTTGCAGTGCTGACCTCGATGTACATCAACGATGCGATCCATCCGTCGCATTGATCTAGGCCGATTCACAGTGAGGCGACGGCAAGCGTCGCCAATCGGTCGCAAAATGGAGCAGACTACAAATGGAAGCTGAAGCAGCAAAGTTTATCGGCGCGGGTATTGCGGCCGTGGGTATGGCCGGCGCCGCCATCGGCGTGGGCAACATTTTCGGTAGCTTCCTGTCGGGCGCACTGCGCAACCCGGCAGCGGCTCAGGGCCAGTTCGGTAACCTGATTTTCGGTTTCGCCGTGACCGAAGCTCTGGGCATTTTCTCGTTCCTGATCGCGCTCCTGCTGCTGTTCGCAGTCTGATTTCGCGACGGGCTGCGGTAGCGCAGACCGAGTAAGGGCTCCGGGTTTCGATCCGGGGCTTTAACGGCCGCAAAAGGGTTTCGAGATGGCGGGTTCAGCCCAAAACATCATTGTCGTGGCGCAGGCCGAAGGTGGCGACGTCCTCCAGGAGGGCCAAGTTGTCGCTCCTGCCGACGAGCATGCCACAGAGGGCGAGCACGCGGCGACGGATGCTACGCATGCCGGTACCGAAGCGCATTCGGAGGTGTTTCCGCCCTTCGATCCCGCGAGCTTCGGCAGCCAGTTGCTGTGGCTGGCGATCACCTTCGCGGCGCTCTACCTCTTGATGAGCCGCGTGGCCCTGCCGCGCATCGGCTCCATCCTCGAGACGCGCCGCACCCGCATCGAGGGCGACCTCAAGGAAGCCGAACGGCTCCGCCAGGAGACCGAGAAGGCCGCCGCCGCCTATGAGGCAGCGCTGGCCGAGGCCCGCAAGAACGCCCACGGCATTGCCGAGGAAACCCGCGCCGGGATCAAGGCCGACATCGACGGCCGCCGTGCCGACGTCGAGGCCGGGCTCTCCAAGCGCGTTGCCGAAGCGGAGACCCGCATCCAGGCCGACAAGGACGCGGCGCTCGCCAATGTTGGCAGCATCGCAGCCGAGACGGCTCAGGCGCTGGTCGCCAAGATCTCGGGTACTGTCACTGCGGCTGAAGCCCGCGCCGCGGTTGCCGCGGTCACCAAGGAGTAAGGCACCATGTGGAGCTTCGGGTTCGACGCCACCACCGGCGCCACCATCTGGGCGACCGTCGCCCTCGTGATCTTCATCGGCATCGTCGTCTATTTCGGCGTGCCCAAGATGATCACCGGGATGCTCGATGAGCGCATCAAGAAGATCGAGACCGACCTCGCCGAAGCCGAGGCGCTGCGCGCCGAAGCCAAGGCCCTGCTCGAGGACTACGCGCGCCGCCGCGAAGAAGCCGAGAAGGAAGCCGAGGACATCGTCACCGCTGCTCGCGAAGACGCGTTCCGGCTGACCGCCGAGGCCAAGGCCTCGCTGGAAGCCATGGTTGCCCGCCGCGAGAAGGCCGTTGCCGACAAGATCGCCCAGGCGGAAGCCCAGGCCGTCGCAGAAGTCCGCGCCCGCTCTGCCGACCTCGCCGTCGAAGCCGCCCGCGTGCTGCTGGAGAAGCAGGTTGCCGCCAAGGGCGACGTGCTGGTCGACCAGGCCATCAAGGACGTAGCGGCCCGGCTGAACTAAGGTTCGTTGCAGCGCTGAAGTTTGAAATGCCCGCATCATGCGGGCATTTTCTTTGTTGGGTATCCGCATGCTCGATGTCATCCCGGCGTAAGCAGGGATCCACTACGTCGGCTGTCCAACCTTGCTGTGATGGACCGGCGCGGCCCGTGCCAACCCGGCCGTCCGCGCAGTGGGTCCCGGCTTTCGCCGGGATGACGGCCGGTGGGGTGGAGTGACTGAGGCACACTGATGCGCCCGACAGCCCGTGGGCTTCGGAGGTTTCAAAGAGCCGTTCCCGGTAGGGAACGAAGCGGGACCGGCGAGGCGTTTGCCCCGTAGCGGTAGTCCGCAGATGAATGAGGCTCACGCCTCGCCGGCCGGCCGGGGTTTTTGGCCTATGCCACCAGGGCCGGGGCGCATCCCCTGCCGCATCGCGAGAACGTGGGACCTCAGTCGGCGGCCGGAATGCCAGCACCGCGTTTCCTTGCTCCCRCCCGGCTCATGCGTGCCAGGCTTCGTCCCTTGGGCCACTCCGCATCGAGCGACCCTCGCGTGATAGCGGCTTGACCGGCGAACCGGTCCTTGCCGTGATGGTTTCCGCCTGAACTGCAGCGACCCGCAGCCCACCCGGTCTCCCCCGCA
>NZ_JBFUGO010000025.1:0-12523 GCF_056402875.1 Devosia sp. P3_B2
CGGCGAGGCGTGAGCCTCTTTCATCTGCGGACTACCGCTACGGGGCAAACGCCTCGCCGGTCCCGCTTCGTTCCCTACCGGGAACGGCTCTTTGAAACTCCGAAGCCCCTGGGGCTGTCGGACCTGTTCGCTTGTCGTGATCTCACCCCGCCCACGGCGTCACCCCGGCGAAGGCCGGGGCCCATCCTGAGGTGCTTCGGCACCAGCACGTGAGCCAAAACATCCCGGCCCCGCGTCCCTTTCATCCCAATTGTCACTTGCCTTAACCCGCTGCCTTTGTTCAGGTCTCCCGCCGGTTCTCGGCAAGGACGAGGATAATGAAGACAGCATTGGTCGTATGGGGCGGGCTCGAATTGCACGAGCCCGAGAAGGGCGCGCACGTCGTGCGTGAGATCCTCGAAGGCGAGGGATTTGGCGTTACCGTGACGGACGACTACACCGCGCTCGGCGGCGAGAATGTCGGCTCCTACGACCTGATCGTGCCGCAGATCACCGGCGGTGAACTCGACCGCGAGAACTCCATCCGCTTCTGCGCCGCCATCGAAGCCGGCACCGGCCTCGCCGGTTTCCACCACGCCCTCGCCACCAGCTTTCCCGGCAACGCGCGGATGCGCTTCCTCGGCGGCTGCACCTTCGCAACCCACCCCGGCGACATCATCACCTACCGGGTCGACCCGAGGGTCACCGACGATCCGATCATGGCCGGCATCCACAGCTTCGAGCACACCTCTGAGCAGTACTACATGCACGTCGATCCCACCGTTGAGGTCCTGGCCACCACCACCTTCTCCGGCGAGCACGCCTTCTGGAAAAAGGGCGCCAAGATGCCGGTGGTCTACAAGTCCGCCTACGGCCACGGCCGCGTCTTCTACACGGCGCTCGGCCACAAGCCGGCCGAACTCGACAAGCCCGAGATCAAGACCATCCTGCACCGGGGGCTCCTGTGGGCAGCTCGTTGATCCCCGTCCGTCCCGTCGGCAAGACCGGCCTCGACATCAGCCGCATCGGCTTCGGCGGCGCGCCGCTCGGCGACCTCAAGCGCGCCCCGACCGATGCCGGGGCGCGTGAAGTGCTGCAGGCCGCCTGGGACGCCGGCATCCGCTACTTCGATACCGCGCCGTTCTACGGCGCCGGCCTGTCGGAACGTCGCATCGGCGATTTTCTCCGCGATAAGCCCCGCGACAGCTACACGCTCTCGACCAAGGTCGGGCGCCTCCTGGTGCCGGACCGCGCCTTCGCCATGGAGCGCCTTGGCGATCCCCGCGCCATGCCGTTCCGCCCGGTGTTCGATTTCACCTATGACGGGGTGATGAAGAGCTACGACAACTCGCTGCAGCGGCTCGGACTCGAGAGCATCGACATCCTGTTCCTCCACGACATCGGCGCCTTCAGCCAGCGCGAGCGCCATGCCGAGACCATGCGCCAGGCCCTCGAAGGCGGCGGCATTCGCGCCCTCGAGGAACTGCGGTCCTCGGGCGCCGTGAAGGCCATCGGGGCAGGTGTCAACGAGTGGCAGATCATCGACGAACTGATGAACCATGCCCACTTCGACATCTTCCTCCTCGCCAACCGCTACACCTTGCTGGACCAGCAGGTGATCGACACCCTGCTGCCGCGTGTCCTGCGTGAAGGCGTCGCCATCGTCGATGGCGCCCCGCTCAACAGCGGCATCCTCGCCACCGGCCCGATCCCCGGCGCACAGTTCGACTACGCCCAGGCCAGCCCCGAAATGATCGAGAAAACCCGCCGCATCCAGGAGCTATGCAGCAAGCACGGCACTACCCTGATCCGCGCCGCGCTCAATTTCCCGCTCGGTCACGACGCGATCACCGCCATCATCCCCGGCTTCTCCAACGTCGCCGAGTTCAACGACAACCTCGCCGGCTACCGCAAGCCGATCCCCGATGCGCTATGGTCCGAGCTCAAGGCCGAGGGCCTGCTGCACCCGGCCGCACCTGGCCCCGCAACGCCGATCCTGACCTAGCGATCCATCCTCCCTTCCCAAGCCATTCTGACCGGAGTTTCCCCATGGGCGAACGTATCAAACTCACCGCTTCCGACGGCTTCGTCCTCAACGCCTACCGCGCCGAGCCGGAAGGCAAGCCGCGCGGCGGCGTGGTGCTCATCCAGGAAGTCTGGGGCCTCAGCAACTGGGTCCGCAGCGTCGCCGACCGCTGGGCCCGCCATGGCTACCTGACCATCGCCCCGGCGATGTTCGACCGCGCCGAGTACGGCTTTGAAAGCGAGAACTACGGTGCCGACCATTTCCCTTTGGTCGGTGAGCTGATGAAGAAGTTCTCGATGGATACCGCCATGACCGATGTGGAGGCCGCCATCGCCGCGGCTTCCGAGGGTGGCAAGGTCGGTATCACCGGCTACTGCTTTGGCGGCCGCGTCAGCTGGATCGCCGCCAGCAAGGTCGCGGGCCTCAGCGCCGCCTCCGGTTACTATGGCGGCGGCGTGCCGAACTACATCGAGCTCACCCCGAACGTGCCGCTCGAAATGCACTACGGCGACAAGGATCAGGGCATCCCGCTGGAGCAGGTCGAGCAACTGAAGGCCCGCCACCCGGAGGTCGACATCTACGTCTACAACGGCGATCACGGCTTCTGTAACAGCGACCGCCCGGAGAAGTTCGACGAGGCCTCCTGCACCAAGGCCTCGGTCCGCTCACTGGAGTTCTTTCATAAGCACCTCGGCTGACCTCCCGCGCCACCTCGCCTATCTCGAGGAAGCGATCGCCGACGCGCGGCGGGCCATGCTGTCGCGCAAGAAGGCGATGCTGGCGGCCCTCCTGGTCGATGCCTACGCCGACCGTCTGTTCGCTGCCCGCGCCGAACCGGCGGGCGATGTGCTGGAGTTCCGGGCCGGCCTCGCCAGCGCTCATCCGGCGCTGGCGCTGGTCTTTGACCTCGTTGCCGGGCGCGCCGAACTCGTCACCGAAGCCGTCGAAGTGCCACTCGCCGACTACGGCAAGCTCAGCGTCGAGGACTTCATGGTCAGCCTCTACAACGGCCACACTGTCCAGCGTATCCGCATCGTCACTGCAGATGGCACGCGGGAAGACGCTCAGGACGTATTGGCGAAAGCATTCGCAGCCCTGCGCTAGTCCTTCACCGCTTCCAGCAGTTCGAGCAGCTTCTGTGTCGTCTGCCAGCTGCGGATGGTCATCGACTTGTAGAGCGGCGAGGCGACGATGCGACCGAGCCGGCTCTTGGTGCGTTCCGCGCTGAGCCGCTGCGAGTAGATCATGCCCTCGCCAGGCCAGACCTTGTCGACCCCGTCGCGCGGCTTGAACACGGCAAACGCCTCGTCCCGGTCGATGTCCATCAGGAAGATCGCATCGCTGTGGTACTTGTCCGGCTCGTCGCCGAACCCCTTGGGCCGCT
This sequence comes from Devosia sp. P3_B2, assembly GCF_056402875.1. Classification (NCBI taxonomy): domain Bacteria; kingdom Pseudomonadati; phylum Pseudomonadota; class Alphaproteobacteria; order Hyphomicrobiales; family Devosiaceae; genus Devosia; species Devosia sp. P3_B2. The sequence continues at coordinate 3,390 of NZ_JBFUGO010000025.1, forward strand.
TGTCGAGCACCGCTTTGAGCTGGTTGTGGCTGAGCACCAGCACTTTGACCAGTTCATCATCGAGCTTGAACGTCGAGGTCAGCTCCTCCTCGATCTTCCGCGCAATCGTCTTGGCCGCGAGGTTGGAGCGGAAAATGGCGTTGCCACTGGCGATGTAAGTCGAGACGCCCTCGAGCCCGATGTCTTCGAGCAGCTTCTTCAGCCCCGCCATAGGCACCTTGTTCTTGCCACCGACATTGATGCCGCGCAGCAGCGCCAGGTAGGTCGTCGTCGTGGGCATTTATCCCCCCATTCCCCGGACCGGCTAAAACGACAAAGGCCGGGATCAAACCCGGCCTTTGGAGAAACTATGAACCGCTCAGCGCTTCTTCTTGTCGATCTGATGGTAGGCCCGGCGCGAGTGGAACTCGCAGTAGGGCTTACCCTCGTTCGAGTGCTGGCCGCAGAAGTAGAAATCGGGCGTCAGCGGGTCGCCGATCGGCCACTTGCAGGTGTGCTCGCTCAGTTGCAGCAGCGTCAGCCGCTGCTCCACCGGGATGAAGAGCTCGGCCGCCTGCGGCGCCATCTCCATCTCGACCGCGAACTCCTCGTCCATCTTCAGCGCCGTGGCGCCCTGGATCGCACCGCCACCACCGCCGCCGACATTCATCGAGTTGCGGGTCTTCATCACCGTGCCAAGCCCGCTCGAACGCGAGGTGCTGGCAGGCGACGAAACACGGCGCGCAGCCGGCCGCGGTGCAGTACGCACACGAGGGGTCGACGTCGCCGGCTTGGCGCGCCCCGAGAGCTTCAGGCGATGCACCTTGCCGATCACCGCGTTGCGGGTGACGCCTTCGCCCAATACCCCAGCGATCTGACTGGCGCTCAGCCCCTCAAGCCAAAGTTTCTTGAGCAGCTCGACGCGTTCTTCAGTCCAGCCCATCAACAATCCGCTCCTAAACCGCCATTCAGGACTCTGACGGACTCCTCAGCCGTGCCGTTGCCTCAGCAACAGCCCGATACGCTACGCATCGTAGGTCTGATGGGTCCGCCACACGAGATATCGTGTCCCAACGCCTTGATACTACACGGGTCGCGGAATCCCGTGCAAGAGTCGCAGCCGTTTTACACGGGGAAAAAGCGTCTGCAATTTGGCAGTCGGGGGAAGCCGGTTCAAATCAGGCACTTGGAGCCCGGAATCCCCGTTTCCGTTGACTTAAGTACTCCACAAAGGCATATGGAGAGCCTGCAACGCGCCGCATTTTCGCAGCGCGTTTTTGGTTTTTGTGGGGCTTTTGCAACAGTCCCGAAACGAGCCCATGAAAGGGGTGCGAAGATGTCTGCGCTGTACGGTACGTATGCCCGGTCCGACCTCGCTTTTGAGCGGGGCGAGGGCGTGCGATTGTTCGCGCAGGACGGCACTCCCTACCTTGATTTCCATGCCGGCGTGGCCGTCAACGCCCTCGGCCATGGCGACCCGCACATGGTCGCGGCGCTGAAGGCAGCGGCCGAGAAGGTCTGGCACACCGCCAACACCTTCACCATTCCCGAGCAGGAGCGGCTGGGCCAGCGGTTGGTCGAGAACACCTTCGCCGATGCGTGCTTCTTCACCAACTCGGGCACCGAGGCAGTGGAATGCGCGGTCAAGACCGCCCGGCACTACTTCTGGGCCAAGGGCGAGAAGGATCGCTACGAGATCATCGCCTTCACCGGCTCGTTCCACGGCCGTACCATGGGCATGATCGCCGCCTCCGGCAACGAGCACTATCTCGAAGGCTTCGGTCCGCCGCTTGAAGGCTTCAAGCACCTGGCCCCGGGCGATCTCGATGCGGTCAAGGCCGCCATCACCCCCAAGACCTGCGCCATCCTCATCGAGCCGGTGCAGGGCGAGGGCGGCGTCACCGCCATGACCGCCGAATACATGCGCGGCCTGCGCGCGCTCTGCGACAAGCACGGCATGCTGCTGATCCTCGACGAAGTGCAGTGTGGCTATGGCCGGACCGGCAAGTTCTTTGCCTATGAGTGGTCTGGCATCGAGCCCGACATCATGGCCGTGGCCAAAGGCATCGGCGCCGGCTTCCCACTCGGCGCCTGCCTCGCCAAGGGCGAAGTGGCCAAGTCCATGATCCCCGGCACCCACGGCTCGACCTATGGCGGCAACCCCCTGGCTTCGGCCATGGGCAACGCAGTGCTCGACCGCATGCTGGCGCCCGGCTTCTTCGAGCATGTCGAAAAGATGGGCCAGCGGCTCAGTTGGCACCTGCAGCAGCTGGCCCAGCGCTTCCCCAACCAGGTGCTCGAGCAGCGCGGCAAGGGCCTGCTCGCAGGCATCCGCATCGCTTCGCCGGTGCGCGACGTCGCGGCACGTCTCCGCGACGAGCATCATATGCTGGCCATGACCGCCAACGAGAACGTGCTTCGTTTGTTGCCGCCACTGGTGGTGACCGAAGCCGACATCGAAGAGGCCATGGGCAAGCTCGCGGCCGTCTTCGAGGCGATCGAAGCCGAGGCCCCCAGCAAGGCCACCGCCTGACCCCATTCACGGCACGCGATCTGAAGGGCGGGAGACAGCAGCTCCCGCTCGGCGCGTTCCGAAAAGGAGAGGTCCCAAAATGACCGCTACCCCACCTAGGCACTTCCTCAACCTCGACGATTTCGATGCCACGACGCTGCGCGGCATGCTCAGCCAGGCCGTCGAACTCAAGGACCGACTGAAAAAGGGCGATCGACCGCTGCTCCTCAAGGACAAGGTGCTGGCGATGATCTTCGAGCGCCAGTCTACCCGTACCCGCGTCAGCTTCGATGTCGGCATGCGCCAGCTCGGCGGCGAGACCATCTTCCTCACCGGCCAGGAAATGCAGCTTTCCCGCGAGGAGACGCTCGCCGACACCGCCAAGGTAATGTCGCGCTACGTCGATGCGATCATGATCCGCATTCTGACCCATCAGGATCTGCTCGATCTGGCCGAGGCCGCTACCGTTCCAGTGATCAACGGCCTCACCCGCCGCGCCCATCCGTGCCAGGTGATGGCCGACGTGATGACGTTCGAAGAGCACCGCGGCAACATCAAGGGCGCCAAGGTCGCCTGGGTCGGCGACAGCAACAATGTGCTGGCCAGCTGGGTGAATGCCGCCGAGCTCTTCGGCGCCGACCTCACCATCGCCGTTCCCGAGGAATACGCCCCGGAAAAGGACCTGCTTGCCGACATCAAGAAGGCCGGCGCAGCGGTGAAATTGATCGAGGATCCCGAGGAAGCGGTGCGCGACGCCGACCTCATCATCACAGATACCTGGGTGTCGATGGGCGACACCGATGCCGCCGAGCGTCGCCGGGCCTTGAAACCCTACCAGGTGAATACCCAATTGATGGCCTTGGCCGATAAGGACGCGCTGTTCATGCACTGCCTTCCGGCCCACCGCGGCGACGAGGTGACCGACGAGGTCATAGACGGGCCGCAATCGGTGGTCTTTGATGAAGCCGAAAACCGGCTTCACGCCCAAAAGGCGATCCTGTGCTGGGCACTGGGCCAAGACCGGCAGAACATCTAGCGTTCTGCGATACTATTATGCGCGACACGAACCAGCGCGGAACCCGGTCCGGGAGCGGAGCGGTGTTGTTCCGCGAGATTGGATTATTGGATGACTCAGACTGAGCTCAGCTCCTATGGCCTCGATCGCCCGGAATCCGGCGACGATGTCGTGGTGCCCTTCACCCTGGACCGGCTCGATGGCCGCGGCCGCATCGTCCGCCTCGGGCCGGCGCTCGATGCGATCCTGACCCGTCACAACTATCCGGCTCCCGTTGCTCGCCTCCTCGGCGAAGCCGTCGTGCTGGCCGCGTTGATCGGCTCCTCGCTGAAGTTCGAGGGCAAGTTCATCCTCCAGACCCAGACCGATGGGCCGGTGAACCTGATCGTCGTCGATCTCGACGCGCCGGACGGCCTGCGCGGCTATGCCCGCTTCGACGCCGACGCGGTGATGAATGCTATCCAGCGTGGCGAAACCCAGCCGGGCCAGCTGCTCGGCAAGGGCCACCTCGCCATGACCGTCGACCAGGGCAGCCACATGGAGCGCTACCAGGGCATCGTCGCGCTGGAAGGCGGCTCGCTCGAAGACGTAGCGCACGCCTATTTCCAGCAGTCCGAGCAGATCCCGACGCTGGTCCGCCTTGCGGTGGCACAGCACTCAGTGCGCGGCGAGGGCGGCCCGCACTGGCGCGCCGGCGGTGCGCTGGTGCAGTTCCTGCCGCCGCACGGCCAGTCGGTGATGCCGGATCTGCCGGGCGACGGCGATTTCGACAACCCCGAGACCGCCGATCCGGATTTTGTCGAAGACGACAAGTGGACGCAGACCCGTTCGCTGCTCTCGACCGTCGGCGACGACGAACTGGCCGATCCGGACGTCTCGGCCGAGCGGCTGCTGGTCCGCCTGTTCCACGAGCCGGGCGTGCGCATCTTCGCCCCGATCGAGCTCGAGGAGCGCTGCACCTGTTCAGCCGAGCGGATCGAGGCCATGCTGCGCGACAACTTCTCGCCCGAAGAGCGCGAGGAGATGGTCATCGACGGTGAGATCGAAGTGGTCTGCGAGTTCTGCTCGGCCGACTACCACTTCAAGCCGCACGAGTTCGACGACCACCACTCGCACCAGCACTAGCATGTTGCCTCCCCTGCATTGGGGAGGCGACCCAAATTCGGCCCGTACGGCGCCGGTTGTGCGTGACTCCGTGCAGGCGCGGGCGTAAAATACAGGGGTATGCGGAGGTCTGTGATGTCCGACGCCACCCACCCAGGATTTGGTTCCGACGAATACCGCGCCCTCGGCTCGCTCGCTGTGAGCCTGCTGGTCATGTGCGCACTGCTGTTCTTCCCCGCCGGCACCTTCGGCTGGGCCCGCGGCTGGTGGTACCTCGTCGTCTTTGTCGCCGCCGTCCTCGTCGCGATGGTCTACATCTGGCGCGCCGATCCTGAACTGTTCGCCATCCGCCGCAAGCCGCAGGCAGGAACCAAAACGTGGGACCTTGCTTTCGTCGCCGTCACCCTCACGTCCATGGCCGCCATCCTGCCGGTCGCCGGGCTCGACTATCGCTTCGGCTGGTCGCAATTGCCCGATGGCATGGTGTGGCTCGGCTACCTGATCTTCGCCGCCGGCTTCGGGCTCACGGCCTGGGCGCAGGGGGTGAACCGGCACTTCGAACTGACGGTGCGCATCCAGACCGATCGCGGCCACAAGGTTATCGACGCCGGTCCCTACGCCACGGTCCGCCACCCGGGCTATATCGGCGGCGCGGCGTTGGGCTTCGGCACGGCGCTGGCGCTGGGCTCGATCGTGGCCGTCATCCCCGCCATCATCTGTGCTGTCGCATTGGCCCTGAGGACGCTCGCCGAAGAGGCGACGCTCAGCGAGGAACTGCCTGGCTATTCCGACTACATGCGCAGGGTTCGCTTCCGCTGGGTCCCGGGCATCTGGTGATCACTCGCTGGCCAGCGCCACCACCGGATCGAGCCGCGCCGCCGACCGGGCCGGCATGAAGCCGAACAGCACGCCGATCAGGCTCGACGAGACGAAGGCGGCGATGATCGTCGTCGGCGAGTAGATGAAGCTCAGGCCGCTCACAAGCTTCTCGACGCCAAACCCGATCCCCAGCGACAGCAGCACGCCCACCGTGCCGCCGATCAGGCACACCAGCACCGCCTCGATCAGGAACTGCTGCAGGATATCGCCTTGGCGCGCTCCGACCGCCATGCGCACCCCGATCTCACGGGTCCGCTCGCGCACCGACACCAGCATGATGTTCATCACCCCGATGCCGCCGACGATCAGCGAGATCACCGCGATGGCCGAGATCAGCAGCGTCAGCGTCTGCGACGTCGACTGGATGGTCTCGCGGATGGTGTCCGTGTTCTGCAGGCTGAAATCCACCGTGCCGTGCCGCCGCTCCAGCAGTGCCTCGATCTCCGCCTGCGCCTCGGTGACATCGGCACTGTCGGCGACGCGCACCGTGATGGTCGAGAGCCAGCTCTGGCCGAGGATCCGGGACATCGCCGTCGTGTAGGGCATCCAGATGCTGATCGAGTTCGACTGCGGCCCGAAATTGTTGGTGCTCGCGGCCACAACGCCGATGATCCTGAGCGGCACATTGCCCACCAGCACGACCTGGCCGACCGCGTCCTCGCCATTGGTGAACAGCGTGTCGCGCGCCGTGGTGTCTATCACCGCCACCTGTGCCAGCGAGCTGACCCCGCCCTCGTCGAATGCCGCGCCTTCGACGAAGCTGCGATTGTTGACGCGGAAATAGTCGGGCCCGACACCCTGGACCTGCGCCCCGGCGCTGATGTTGCGATAGCGCGCGGTGCCGTTGCTCGACACCTGCGGCGTGACGCTGTCGGCATACTTCTCTGCCGCGATCACCGCCGCATCGGCCGGCACTAGCGTGCGGATCGCGTCGCGCCGCCGGTCGGCGGCGTTCGTCCCGGGCAGGATGTTGATGGTGTTGGTGCCGATCGAGCTGATCCGGTCCAGCACCGTCTGCTGGCTGCCTTGCCCAAGCGCCACCACCGACACTACGGACGCGATGCCGATGATGATGCCGAGCATGGTGAGGAAGGTACGCAGCCGATGGCTCGATAGCGCTCTCAGCGCCATCTGGAACGCTTCGCCGACGCGATCCAATGCCTCGCGCCACCGCGGGATCCGCTTGATCGTCTCGGGGGCACGCGCCGCCGGAGCGTTCGCATCGTCCTTGCGGCGGTCGGCGATGATCACGCCGTCGCTGAGTTCCACGACGCGGTCTGCCTGCGCTGCGACTGCCGGATCGTGGGTCACGATGATGATGGTATGGCCCTCGGCGTTGAGCTCCTTGAGCAGCGCCATCAGCTCCTTGCCGCTCTTTGAATCGAGCGCACCGGTCGGTTCGTCCGCGAGGATGATCTCGCCGCCATTGATCAGCGCCCGCGCCACGCTGACGCGCTGCTGCTGGCCGCCCGACAGGGCATTGGGCCGATGCGTCATCCGATCGCCGAGGCCAAGTCGCTCGAGCAGCTTGTGCGCCCGCTCGCGGCGCGCTTCCTTGCGCGCCCCGGCATAGATCGCCGGCACCTCGACATTCTCGAGCGCGTCGAGGTCGGCGAGCAGCTGGTAGCGCTGGAAGATGAAACCGAAATGCTCACGGCGCAGCTCAGCGAGTTCGTTCGGCTCGAGCCGCGAGATGTCGCGCCCGTTGAGCCGGTACTCACCGGTCCAGCCATTGTCGAGGCAGCCGAGCACGTTCATCAGCGTCGACTTGCCCGACCCCGACTGGCCCATGATGGCGATCATCTCGCCGGCCTGGATGTCGAGGTCGATATCCTTCAGCACGGTGATCGTTTCGGCCCCGATCGGGTACTCGCGGCGCAGCTGCCGGATGGAGATCAGCGGTTCGCTCATCGCCCCGACCTCAGCGCATCACCATCATCGGTGGCCCGCCGCCGCCGGTGAGAATGTTGCGCGTGCCGCCCTGCGCGTTGCCGGAGCGGGCGGTACCGGGAGCGGCCGTGGTGTTGATCACGAGGTCACCCTCGTCGAGCCCCGCGACCACCTCGGCGGTGACGTTATTGTTGAGGCCGATGGTGACCTTCTTGGGCTCGACAGCTTCCTTCTGCTGGTCCCACACGGGGAGCATATAGCTGCCATCCCGGTCCTTGCGGGTCAGCACGGAAGCGGGGATGGTCAGCACGTTGTCGGCCGACTTCAGCACGATCGTCACCTGCGCCGTCATCGAGATGCGCAGCTTGTGGTCCGGGTTATCCACGTCGAACAGGCCGTTGTAGTAGACGGCCGTCGCGGAGGTGCTCGACGAAGCGTCGTCCGAGGCGATCGAATCCGGTGCCGGCTCCACCGCACGCAGCGTTGCGTCGATGCGCGTATCGGGGTCGCCGAGAATGGTGAAATACACCTTCTGCCCCGGCTCAACCCGCGGCACGTCGGCTTCCGAGATCTCGGCCTTCACCACCATCTTGTCGAGGTTGGCGAGCTTGACGATGGTCGGTGACGAATTGTTGGCGTTGACCGACTGGCCAACCTCCACCGACACGGCCACCACCGTGCCGTCGGACGGGGCCACGATCTTGGTGCGGTCGAGGTTGAGCTGTGCCGCCTCGACATTGATCTGCGCCTGATCGATCTGCGCGTCGATCGCCTGCAACTGCCCCTCGGCGGTCTGCACCGCGAGTTGCGCCGTTTGCAGGTCGGCATCGGAGATCAGTTTCTGCGGGCTCAGCTTTTCGGCGCGTTCCAGCGCGGTCTTCGCCTGTGCCAGGTTCGCCGCCTGGATGGTCTTCTGCGCCTGGGTATTGGCGAGCGACGCCTGCGCTGCCTTCACCGCGTTTTCCTGGTTCAGCGAGTCGATTTCGGCAATCACGTCGCCGGCCTTCACGTCATCGCCGAGCTGGACGTTGAGGGTCTTGATCCGCCCCGAAACCTCGGCGCCGACGCTGACCAGCGAACTGGCCTCAATGACGCCCGAGGCGAGCACCGTCTCTTCGATATTGCCGCGCGCCACCGGTGTCGTCCGCGGCACTTCGTCCTTGGCCGGCGCGCTGAACACCAGCCAGCCGGCGCCCGCCGCCCCGACCACCACCAGCAACGCAATCCACTTGAACCACCGCTTCATCGCACACCTTCAACCGCATTCCGCCCGCCTTAGACTTAGGAAGCCAGGGCCGGGAAGTCGCATTAGAGCTTGGTAAGCTGGGTGAATTCTTGGAAAGGTCGGAGACGTAACACGGGCGACACTGTGGTGGGTGCCAACCTCGGGGCGAGCGAACAGGTCCGACCGCCTTTCGGCTTCGGAGTTTTCAAAGAACCTTCCCCTCATCGAGGAAGACGAAGCGGGACCGGCGAGGCGTTTGCCCCGTAGCGGTAGTCCGCAGATGAATGAGGCTCACGCCTCGCCGGCCGGCCGGGGTTTTGGGCCTATGCCACCAGGGCCGGGGCGCATCCCCTGCCGCATCGCGAGAACGATGGGACCTCAGTCGGCGGCCGGAATGCCAGCACCGCGTTTCCTTGCTCCCGCCCGGCTCATGCGTGCCAGGCTTCGTCCCTTGGGCCACTCCGCATCGAGCGACCCTCGCGTGATAGCGGCTTGACCGGCGAACCGGTCCTTGCCGTGATGGTTTCCGC
>NZ_JBFUGO010000026.1:0-7563 GCF_056402875.1 Devosia sp. P3_B2
GACCGGGTGGGCTGCGGGTCGCTGCAGTTCAGGCGGAAACCATCACGGCAAGGACCGGTTCGCCGGTCAAGCCGCTATCACGCGAGGGTCGCTCGATGCGGAGTGGCCCAAGGGACGAAGCCTGGCACGCATGAGCCGGGCGGGAGCAACGAAGGCGGTGCTGGCATTCCGGCCGCCTTCCGCGTTTCCCATCGTTCTTGCGATGCGGCAGGGGATGCGCCCCGGCACTGGTGGCATAGGCCCAAAACCCCGGCCGGCCGGCGAGGCGTGAGCCTCTTTCATTTGCGGACCACCGCTACGGGGCAAACGCCTCGCCGGTCCCGCTTCGTCTTCCTCGATCACGAGGAAGAGCTCTTTGAAAACTCCGAAGCCCGGTGGGCTGTCGGATGCATCAGCTTGACCTGCGGTTAGCGGCGCGCTCACCCACCCACCGGCCGGAGGAAGCGGGGTGCCGCTACGCCTCGACGTCCACAGCCTTCACCGGCTCCGGCAGGTCCATCGCCTCGACCTCGGCAATCAACTGCTCGATACGGTCGACGCGGTCGATGTGCCGTTGCTCCATCGAGAAGTTCAGCGTCATGTACTCGCGGCCGGGACAGAAGGTGGCGATGTTGGTGGCCGAGTGCCAGGCGCCGCAATAGATCGGCTCCATCATCCACTGGGTCACCGGTCCGAGCGTGCGGTGCGGCGGCACCAGGGTCAGCACCGTGTCGATGCGGCCCGAGAAGCGCCAGAAGCGAGCGCCGTAGAGGAACGAGAAGAACTGGTGGAGCTTCCTGTGCATGGCGAACAGCGCCAGCACGCGGACCTGGTACGAGGTGATGTCCTTGTTCTCGATCTCGCTGACCACCTTGTCGACGGACTGGACGTACTCGACGAAGTCCTTCGCATAGGGAAACTTCGCCTCCAGCGCACGGACGCGGAAGAAATCGTCGTCGGCCTCGGTACGGCGCGTATCGAGCATGGTGTAGGCGGCAGCGATCACCGCCTCGTTGAGCCGCCGGTCGGTGTCGGAATGCAGCGCATGGGTGACGATGGCGAAGTACAGCGAACGCTGACGCACTCCGAGCAGGCTGGCCAACCGGCGCAGGCGGTCGCGGCACAGCGCCAGGGTCTTGAAGCCCCAGGGCTTCTCCGCCGGCGACAGGATGTGGGCAAAGAACAGGTGCAGTGCTACGCCGAGGCCGGCTTGCAGCGCACCTTTGAAGCGCGCGCCGAAACTGACCTTGTTGGCCTTGTTGGACTGGATGCCGTGCCCCGCCGTCTGCGAGCGCGACAAGAGCGCCGAGTCCGAGCCCTCGAGCACGCAGTGCGCGGCGCGCACCTGGATCACAGAAATTCGCCCCTCGGCGTCCGGGCCGTCCTTCAGCGTCGCCGCCATGAAGCGGAACAGCGGCAGGTCAGGATGATCGAAGATGTCGGCGCTCTTGCTCAGCCACTTGTCCGGGTAGCCGTCGAAACTGTCGACCATCTCTACCGAGGTGATCGCGTCGAGCTGGGCTTCGGTGAAAGGATGACCGGGACGGGCGCCAACAAAGCCATGCGTCAACTGCGGAGCAAGGCCCACGACCTGCGCCACCAGTTCCTTCAGCTTCGCTTTGTCGAACTTCTCCTTGGAGAAGGCGGTGAAGAAGATGGTGTCCTTGCCGGCAAACAGGAACCACTGGAAGTTAGTGAACAGCGCCTGCGGGTTCTTCTGAACTGCTGCAAAGGCAAGGTCGAGCGCCTCGGCATGACTGCTGGCGAAGCTCGACGACGAAAAGCTTTTCATGGATCAACCCGAATAAAATCCCTGTTCTATAAGCCACGTGTTGGGCTGGAGGGTCAATCGGTTAGGACCACAGCTATCATAGGCCAGAGGTACGTGTTGCGTTGCGACCCCACGCGCCGTAAAGCTCTTGCCGATAGTTTCAATCCTAACTGTGCCTCGTTCGAGGCTCCCCCTTGCGCATCATCCCCCTCGTCCTCGCGGTCGCGCTGTTCATGGAAAACATGGACTCGACCGTCATTGCGACCTCGCTGCCCGCGATCGCCGCCGATATCGGCGCCGAGCCGATCTCGCTTAAGCTGGCGCTCACCGCCTACTTCGTGGCGCTCGCCATCTTCATCCCGCTCTCGGGCTGGATGGCCGACCGATTCGGAGCCAAGAATATCTTCCGCGTCGCCATCGTGGTGTTCATGGCCGGCTCGATCTGCTGCGCCTTCTCGGATTCGCTGCTGACGTTCGTCCTGTCGCGCTTCCTCCAGGGCATCGGCGGCTCGATGATGACCCCGGTGGCGCGGCTGGTGCTGGTGCGGGCGACGCCGCGCAACGAGCTGGTGTCGGCCATGGCCTGGCTCACCATCCCGGCACTGATCGGCCCGATCACCGGCCCGCCACTGGGTGGCTTCCTCACCACCTACCTCAACTGGCACTGGATCTTCTGGATCAACGTCCCGATCGGCATCATCGGGCTGGTGCTGGTCACCAAGTTCCTCAACGCTGTCGAAGGCCGCAACGAGCGGCCGGTCGACGTGCCCGGGCTGGCCCTCTCGGCCGTTACCTTCGCCGGCATCATGTTCGGCTTCTCGGTGATCAGCCTGCCAGCCATCCCGACGGTCGCCGGCTACGCTTCAATCGTCGTCGGGGTGATCGCCGGGTTGCTCTATCTCCGTCACGCCAAGCGGACCGAGTTCCCGATCCTCGATCCCAGGATGTTCCGGCTGCCGCTGTTCCGCAACGCCATCATCGGTGGCTCGCTGTTCCGCATCGGCATCGGCGCTTTCCCGTTCCTGATGCCGCTGATGCTGCAGCTGACCTTCGGGCTGACGCCGTTCGAATCCGGCCTCACCACCTTCATCGCCGCGATCGGCGCGATCCTCTCGAAGTTCGGCGCCGAGCGGCTCTACGCCGCCTTCGGCTTCCCGCGCACCCTGATGATCACGGCACTGCTCGGCTGCACCTTCCTTGCGGTCAACGGCTTCTTCACCCCGGCCGTGCCGCACTGGCTGCTTATGGCCTCCCTGCTATTCGGCGGCCTGACGCGCTCGTTCTTCTTCACCGGCGTCAATGCCCTGGTGTTCGCCGATGTCGACGAAGCGCAGGCCAGTCAGGCTACCGCGATCAACGCGGTGAGCCAGCAGCTCAGCGTCGCGGCGGGCGTCGCGGTCGCAGGTGGCTCGCTCGAGATCGCCTCGAACATGCATGGCGGCGACCTCGGCCTCGCCGACTTCCACATCGCCTGGTTCGTCGTCGCGGCGGTCGCCATCTGCAGCGCCATCCCGTTCATGCGCCTGCCACCCGACGCCGGCAGCGACGTCTCCGGGCACAAGGCGAAGCCCATCGCCAAGCCGGTCCCGGCGACACTCTGATTAGGTCCGAAACCCGATGTCCGCCCTCCGCCTGACCCCGCTGATCCTCGCCGTGGCGCTGTTCATGGAGAACATGGACTCGACTGTCATCGCGACCTCGCTCGCCGCCATCGCCCACGACATCGGCACCGAGCCGATCGCGCTGAAACTGGCGCTCACCACCTACATGGTGGCGTTGGCGATCTTCATCCCGGTTTCGAGCTGGATGGCGGACAAGTTCGGCGCCAAGCGGGTCTTTGCCTGGGCGATCGTCGTGTTCATGGCCGGATCGGTGTGCTGCGCCATCTCGGATTCGTTGCTGACATTCGTCCTATCGCGATTCCTGCAGGGCATGGGTGGGGCGATGATGACGCCGGTGGCGCGGCTGGTGCTGGTGCGGGTCACGCCGCGACAGCAACTGGTCGATGCCATGGCCTGGCTTTCGATACCGGGGCTCGTCGGCCCCATTGTCGGACCGCCGATCGGTGGCTTCATCACCACCTTCGCCAGCTGGCACTGGATCTTCCTGATCAATGTGCCGATTGGCATCCTCGGCATCATCCTCGTCAACAAGCACCTGCCCGACTGGCACCGGAACGAGCCGCGGAAGATGGATTTCACCGGCTTCCTGCTCGCCGGGTTGTGCTTCGCCGGCCTCGTATTCGGTATCTCGGTGCTGACGCTTCCGGCGCTGCCCGCGAGCTTTGGTTATGGCTCGCTGTTCCTCGGCGTTGTGGCGGCGGTCGCCTACTGGTTCCATTTCCGCCGCGCCGAGTATCCGCTGCTCGACCTCAGGATCTTCCGCCAGCCGCTGTTCCGGCTGACAATGATCGGCGGCACGATCTTCCGGCTCGGCACCGGGGCGATGCCGTTCCTGTTCCCGCTGATGCTGCAGCTTGCGTTTGGCCTCAACCCGTTCGAGAGCGGCATGGTGACCTTTGCCTCGGCCGTCGGGGCGTTCACCATGAAGTTCCTGGCGGAGCGCTTCATCGCGCGGCTGGGCTTCCGCAAGGCGCTGGTGATTGCCTGTACGATCACCGCCGGCGGCGTGCTGGCAATGGGGCTCTACACGCCCGACACGCCGACCCCGCTGATGCTCGCGCTGCTGGTGATCACCGGCTTCTTCCAGTCGCTGTTCTGGACGACGACCAATGCGTTCATCTTCGCCGATGTCGCCGACAAGGATGCCGGGCAGGCCAATGTGCTGAGCCAGGTGAGCGTGCAGCTGTCGCTCGCCTTCGGCGTTGCGATCGGTGGCGGCATTTTCGAAGGCGTGCACCTGCTGCATGGTGGCGCGCCTGATCTCAACGATTTCCACGTTGCCTTCTGGGTGATGGCGACGCTGACGCTGATCTCCGCGCTGATCTTCCTGCGCGTGCCCAAGACCGCGAACATGCACAGCCACCGGGCCGAGAGCGGTGCACCGGCGGAGTGATCAGTCCGGCGCGTTGCCCTTGAAGCCGCGGGCCAGGAGATAAGTCTCGGCGGAGTCGGCGCGGCTGGCTTTGGGCTTGGCGTGGATGGTGGTGGCGAAGTGCCGCTTCAGGATGGCGAGCAGTTCATGCTCGGTGCCGCCCTGGAACACCTTGGCGATGAAGGTGCCGCCCGGCGCCAGCACCCGCACCGCGAAATCGGCGGCGAGCTCGACCAGCGCGATGATGCGGATGTGGTCGGTGGCGCGGTGGCCGGTGGTGGGGGCCGCCATGTCGGACATCACGATATCGACCTTGTGGCCGCCCAGCGCCGCCATCAGGGCCGCGGGGGCGTCCTCGTCGTTGAAGTCCTTTTGCAGCAGGATAACGCCAGGGATCGGGGCCATCTCGAGATAGTCGATGCCGACGATCAGGGGCTTTTCATCCGTCGAGCCGACGATCTGTGCAGCGACCTGCGACCAACCGCCGGGGGCGGCGCCGAGGTCGACGATGTGCTGGCCCTTGTGGAACAGCTTGTAGCGCTCATCGAGCTCCTGGATCTTGTAGGCGGCGCGCGAGCGGTAGCCCTCGGCGCGGGCCTTGGCGACATAAGGATCGTTGAGCTGGCGCTGCAGCCACAAGGTGGAGCCGATCTTCCGGCCCTTCGATGTCTTGACGCGCACCTTGAGTTCGGTGCGCCGGCCGGGGCCTCCGGTTTTGACCATCAGCGGCTCCTGCGGTTATTGGCACGATCGGACCGGTCGGCGTCGATCAGCGAGATGAGAATGCCCTCGCGCAGGCCGCGGTCGGCGACGCGGAGGCGCTCGGTCGGCCATTCGCGGCGGATCGCCTCGAAGATGGCGCAGCCGGGCAGCACCAGGTCGGCGCGGTCCTTGCCGATGCAGGGGTGGGCGACGCGACGGTCGAAGCTCATGCCGAGCAGCGCCGTCATGGTGGCGTCGACATCGGCGCGGGTCATCCAGAGGCCATCGACCTTCTGGCGCTCGTAGCGTTCGAGCCCGAGATGGAGGCCGGCGAGCGTGGTGACGGTGCCCGAGGTGCCGATCAGGTGCACTGGGTGCTCGGCGATCATCTGGCGCAGCTTTTCGCGGCCGCGGAACTGGCGGAGCTGGCCGGCGACGAAATCGACCATGTCCTCGAAGGTTTCCGCCGTCACGTTAATGCCGCCGAACTTCTCGGCGATCGAGACGACCCCGACCGGCAGCGACTGCCAGGAGCGGATGGAGGAGGACATGCGGCCCTGCCGGCGCGGCCGGCCGCCGCGGAAATCGAGCCAGGCGAGCTCGGACGAGCCACCGCCGATATCGAACATCAGGGCACCCGCGGATTCCTCTTCGATCAGGTCGGCGCAGCCGGTGACGGCGAGCGAGGCTTCGGTCTGGCGGTCGACGATCTCGAGCACCAGGCCCAGCTCGCGCTCGACGCGGGCGATGAACTCGGGGCCGTTCGAGGCAGAACGGCAGGCCTCGGTGGCGATGAGGCGCATGCGGGTGGGCTCGTGCTCGCGCAGCTTGTTGCGGCAGAGGCGGAGCGCCTCCATGGTGCGCTCCATCGCGGCATCGGACAGACGGCCGGTGACGGAGAGCCCTTCGCCGAGGCGGACGATGCGGGTGAAGCCGTCGAGCACGCGAAAGCTGTTCTCGTGCGGGCGGGCGATCAGCAGGCGGCAATTGTTGGTGCCGAGGTCGAGCGCCGCGTAGAGCGGCCCTCGCGACCGGCGCGAAGTGGGATTGCCTGCGGGGTGCGTCCGCCGCTCCGCTCCGCTCGATCCGGGATGCCCCCCGGGATTCGCGGTGGTCGGGGCCGGGCCTGCGCCCTGCCCGTCACGGTGCCGCTCCAGGCTCTCGGTCCCGGCTGCGGCGGCGGACCGATCGGGATCGGTCAACCTTGCTCCATTTCCCCGCGCGGTCGCCGGCTGCCGGCCGAAGCCGTGGGCGCCCGACGCGGGCATATTTTCAGTGTCGCCGATGAGGGTAGAGGATGATCCGTGCCAACGCAACGCCCTGAATCTGCCGCAAAGTTGAACGGCGCGTGACCGCCGGATGAACGCTGCGAGGCGCAAAAGGGGTGTTGATCAGACGATCGATTGCCGCTAGAAGGCGCACCGAATGCTGCCGGTCACGCCGGACGGCATCCAGGCCTAGCGCTTGGGGAATAGTTCAATGGTAGAACTGCGGACTCTGACTCCGTCAATCTTGGTTCGAATCCAGGTTCCCCAGCCAGCCTCTCTTTCCTCAAATTGAGTGCCAACGGCCTATGGGTCGTGACGCATCCACACACTCGATGTCATCCCGGCGCAGGCCGGGACCCATCCTGAGGTGGTTCGGCTCGTGCTGGTGCCGAGGCACCTCAGGATGGGCCCCGGCCTTCGCCGGGGTGACGCCGTGGATGGGGATGGCTCCGGGCGAGCGAACAGGTCCGACAGCCCTGCGGCTTCGGAGTTTTCAAAGATCCTTCCCCTTTCGAGGAAGACGAAGCGGGACCGGCGAGGCGTTTGCCCCGTAGCGGTAGTCCGCGAATGAATGAGGCTCACGCCTCGCCGGCCGGCCGGGGTTTTGGGCCTATGCCACCAGTGCCGGGGCGCATCCCCTGCCGCATCGCGAGAACGATGGGAAACGCGGAAGGCGGCCGGAGTGCCAGCACCGCCTTCCTTGCTCCCGCCCGGCTCATGCGTGCCAGGCTTCGTCCCTTGGGCCACTCCGCATCGAGCAACCCTCGCGTGATAGCGGCTTGACCGGCGAACCGGTCCTTGCCGTGATGGTTTCCGCCTGAACTGCAGCGACCCGCAGCCCACCCGGTC
>NZ_JBFUGO010000027.1:2500-5316 GCF_056402875.1 Devosia sp. P3_B2
GAGCGAACGCGGACCAGGCCAGTGGCCAGGGTGTAAGAACGGGAAGAAGCTGGAAAGCTTCGCCATAGTGGGTGATAGCCCCGTACCGGTAGAAAGCATCTTGGTCCTCGAGTAAGGCGGGACACGTGAAATCCTGTCTGAACATGGGTAGACCACTATCCAAGCCTAAGTACTCGCATGCGACCGATAGCGAACAAGTACCGTGAGGGAAAGGTGAAAAGCACCCCGACGAGGGGAGTGAAATAGTTCCTGAAACTGGATGCATACAAACAGTCGGAGCCCAAGACGCGTTCTGGGTGACGGCGTACCTCTTGTATAATGGGTCATCGACTTAGTCTAACTAGCAAGCTTAAGCCGTTAGGTGTAGGCGCAGCGAAAGCGAGTCTGAATAGGGCGTGAAGTTAGTTGGATTAGACCCGAACCCGAGTGATCTAGCCATGTGCAGGCTGAAGGTAAGGTAACACTTACTGGAGGGCCGAACCCACGTAAGTTGAAAATTACGGGGATGACGTGTGGCTAGGGGTGAAAGGCCAATCAAACTCGGAAATAGCTGGTTCTCCGCGAAAGATATTTAGGTATCGCCTCAGACGAATACCTTGGGGGGTAGAGCACTGGATGGGCTAGGGGGTCTCACCGACTTACCAAACCTAACCAAACTCCGAATACCCAAGAGTACTATCTGGGAGACAGACGGTGGGTGCTAACGTCCATCGTCAAGAGGGAAACAACCCTGACCTACAGCTAAGGTCCCCAAGTCATGGTTAAGTGGGAAAGCATGTGGGAATGCTTAGACAACCAGGAGGTTGGCTTAGAAGCAGCCATCCTTTAAAGATAGCGTAACAGCTCACTGGTCAAGCGTTCCTGCGGCGAAGATGTAACGGGGCTCAAACCATGCACCGAAGCTTAGGGTTTGCACTTTGTGCAAGCGGTAGCGGAGCGTTCCGTAAGCCTGCGAAGGGATACTCGTGAGAGATCCTGGAGGTATCGGAAGTGCGAATGATGACATGAGTAGCGATAAAGAGGGTGAGAGACCCTCTCGCCGTAAGTCCAAGGGTTCCTGCGCAATGCTAATCAGCGCAGGGTTAGCCGGCCCCTAAGTCGAGGCAGATATGCGTAGACGATGGGAACCACGTTAATATTCGTGGGCCTGGTGGTAGTGACGGATCGCGCGGGTTCGTATCCCCTTATTGGATTGGGGGTGCGATGAGCCGGTTCCAGGAAATAGCTCCACCAACATAGACCGTACCCTAAACCGACACAGGTGGACAGGTAGAGCATACCAAGGCGCTTGAGAGAACTATGCTGAAGGAACTCGGCAAATTGCACGCGTAACTTCGGGATAAGCGTGACTTCTATTCGGGCAACCGGGTAGAAGTGGCACAAAAAAGGGGGTAGCGACTGTTTATCAAAAACACAGGGCTCTGCGAAGTAGCAATACGACGTATAGGGTCTGACGCCTGCCCGGTGCCGGAAGGTTAAATGGAGAGGTGCAAGCTTTGAAATGAAGCCCCGGTAAACGGCGGCCGTAACTATAACGGTCCTAAGGTAGCGAAATTCCTTGTCGGGTAAGTTCCGACCTGCACGAATGGCGTAACGACTTCCCCACTGTCTCCAGCATAGACTCAGCGAAATTGAATTCCCCGTGAAGATGCGGGGTTCCTGCGGTCAGACGGAAAGACCCCATGAACCTTTACTATAGCTTTGCGCTGGCACTTGTGTCGGCATGTGCAGGATAGGTGGTAGGCTTTGAAGCCGGGACGCCAGTCTCGGTGGAGCCGCAAGATGAGATACCACCCTTATCGTCATAGGTGTCTAACCGCGATGTAACAGCATCCGGGACAGCGCATGGTGGGTAGTTTGACTGGGGCGGTCGCCTCCCAAAGAGTAACGGAGGCGCGCGATGGTGGGCTCAGGACGGTCGGAAATCGTCCGCTGAGTGCAATGGCATAAGCCTGCCTGACTGCGAGACTGACAAGTCGAGCAGAGACGAAAGTCGGTCATAGTGATCCGGTGGTCCCGCGTGGAAGGGCCATCGCTCAACGAATAAAAGGTACTCTGGGGATAACAGGCTGATACTGCCCAAGAGTCCATATCGACGGCAGTGTTTGGCACCTCGATGTCGGCTCATCACATCCTGGGGCTGGAGCAGGTCCCAAGGGTATGGCTGTTCGCCATTTAAAGTGGTACGTGAGCTGGGTTCAGAACGTCGTGAGACAGTTCGGTCCCTATCTGCCGTGGGTGTAGGAATGTTGAGAAGAGCTGACCCTAGTACGAGAGGACCGGGTTGGACGAATCTCTGGTGGACCTGTTGTCGCGCCAGCGGCATTGCAGGGTAGCTATATTCGGACGGGATAACTGCTGAAAGCATCTAAGCAGGAAGCCTCCTTCAAAACGAGCATTCCCTTGAGAGCCGTGGAAGACCACCACGTTGATAGGCTGGATGTGGAAGCGCCGCGAGGTGTGAAGCTGACCAGTACTAATAGCTCGATTGGCTTGATCGTTCTCATTAATCCATGCCCGCAAAGTGCGGCACGGAACGAGTGATCGGCACCCAATAGATCAAAAAATCATCTGCTAGGCCCCGCGCCAGCAGCATGGAACCAGAATTCACACGCATGTTTTTCGCCGATCTGGTGGTAATTGCGAGGGGCCCAGAACCCGATCCCATCCCGAACTCGACCGTTAAACCCCTTTGCGCCGATGGTACTAAGTCTCAAGACTTGGGAGAGTAGGTCGCTGCCAGGTCTGCCAAAAACATGCGTTCTCTCAACGACTAGAACAACAAAACCCCGCCCGCGAAAGCCGGCGGGGTTTTG
>NZ_JBFUGO010000028.1:0-2820 GCF_056402875.1 Devosia sp. P3_B2
ACCGGCGATGCCAGCGCGCCGGTCCGCGCCACTGAGCCTGCCAAGGGCATCCGTGCCCTGCAGGACAAGGTGCGCTCGGCGGCCAAATCCTATCTCAGCCACGGCAACGCTGCCGTCGACAAGGACTGGTCCGAGTTCTGACCAACACGAAGCGAAACATAAGTCGGGGCCGCCTTCGGGCGGCCTTTGCTTTTGTGGCGATGTAATCGGTGCCCTGCCGGAAATCCTCGGGTGGCTACGCATCGTTCCGTAATCAGAAATTAAGGCCGGGTGCCTAGTCTTCGCACCAGCGTGCACGGGCCTTGGGGGATGAGGTCGGCGTAGATAGCGGGAGCAGGGTTTTTCCTGCCCGTTTTCGACAGTATTGCCGCTCCCCTCTATGAGGCTACCGCTCGAGGGGGAAAGTTAGGCAATGGGTTGGCTTCCGAAGTTCAAGATTGCGCAGAAACTGCCGCTGGCGATGGTGGGGTCGGCACTGCTGGTCAGCGCCGGCGTGGGGCTTGGAAGTTACTTCATCGGCTCGTCGATCGTCGGCGAGATGAGCGCGCGGCAGATGCAGACCGTGGCGTTGAGCCACGCCGACAAATTCACGACCTATCTGAAGACAATCGAAGCCGAGCTGGTGAACAGCGCAGCGACGGATAGCGCCGTGAACGCCGCGCGCGACTTCGGGATCGCCTGGAAGAGCTTTGCGAAGGCGACGCCGCCGGCCGATCCTGTGGTCGTGCTGCGTGAGGCGTTCATCACCAACAACCCGCATCCTGCCGGGCAACGGCAGCTACTCGATGTCAACGACAAGGGCCGGACGAACTACGATACGACCCACGACAAGGTGCAAGCGACGTTCCGGCGCCAGCTGGAGATGCGCGGCTACCGCGATTTCTATATCTTCGATACGGCGGGCAACCTCGTCTACTCGGTGATGAAGAACGACGACTTCGCGTCCAATTTCGCCGAAGGTGGCGACTTGGCCGACAGTGGGCTCGGGCGGGTGTTCCGCAAGGCCGTGGCGCTCACCGAGCGCGGGCAGGTGGCCTACGAGGATGCGTCGACCTATTCGATCGCCGGTTCGCCCGCGAGCTTCATCGCCACGCCGATGCTCGATGTGCGCGGCAAGCTGATGGGCGTGATGGCGATCGAAATGCCGGTCGCGCCAATCAACGAGATGCTGCAGGACAACAGCCAACTCGGGCAGACCGGGGAGAGCTTCTTCGTCGGCGCCGACAAGCTGTTGCGTTCGGACTCGGTGTTTTCGGAGGGCGACGACACGCTCACCGCCAGCTACGACAATCCGATTGTCGAGGCCGCCCTGGCGGGCAACGCGGCCATCGGAACGACCGCTGACTATCGCGGGATGCGGATGATCGCCACGGCGACGCCGGTGAGCTTCAACGGCGTCAACTGGGCGATGGTCACCACGATAAGCGAAGGCGAGGCGTTCGCGCCGGTCGTGCACCTGCGCAATACGATGCTGATGATCGGGGCGGGACTGCTCGCAGCGGCGGCGCTGCTGGGGTTCCTGTTCTCGCGCAGCATTTCGAAGCCGATCAGCCGGCTGACCGATACGATGGGCGCGCTGGCCCAGGGTAACCTCGAGGTCGAAGTGAAGGGCGCTGAACGCAGCGACGAGATCGGGGACATGGCCAAGGCCGTGCAGGTGTTCAAGGAAAACGCGCTCAAGGTCACCGAGATGACCGAGGGTGAGCGGACAGCATCGGCGCAACGCCGGGTCGACCGCACGCAGATGATGCAGGCGCTGCAGAAGGCGTTCGGCGAAGTGGTCGACGCCGCGATTGACGGCGACTTCTCCAAGCGGGTCGACGCGGAGTTCCCGGACGCGGAACTGAACGCGCTGGCGCATGGGGTGAACGAACTGGTGTCGACGGTCGATCGTGGGCTCGGCGAAACCGGCGAGGTGCTCTCCGCGCTGGCGCAGACCGACCTGACGCAGCGCGTCAACGGCCAGTATGGTGGCGCGTTCGCACGGCTCAAGGACGATACCAACGCGGTGGCAGAGCGGCTGACCGAGATCGTCGGGCAGTTGAAGGGCACTTCGCGTGGGTTGAAGACGGCGACGGGTGAAATCCTGTCCGGCGCCAATGATCTTTCCGAGCGCACCACCAAGCAGGCGGCGACGATCGAAGAAACGTCGGCGGCGATGGAGCAGCTTTCGGGCACCGTGCTGGCCAATGCCGAGCGCGCCAAGGATGCCTCAAATGTCGCGGCGACTGTGACCCGCACGGCCGAGGATGGCGGTCAGGTCATGCGTCAGGCGACCGAGGCGATGGAACGGATCACCAACTCGTCGGGCAAGATCTCCAACATCATCGGCATGATCGACGACATCGCGTTCCAGACCAACCTGTTGGCATTGAACGCCTCGGTGGAAGCGGCTCGTGCCGGCGATGCCGGCAAGGGCTTTGCTGTGGTGGCGGTGGAAGTGCGGCGGCTGGCGCAGTCGGCAGCCGGTGCGTCGAATGAGGTCAAGGCGCTGATCGAGCAATCGGGCAGCGAGGTGAAGGGCGGCTCGAAGCTGGTCGCGGAAGCCGCCGCCAAGCTTGAAGCTATGCTTGTCGCAGCGCGGTCGTCGAACGAGTTGATGGACTCGATCGCGCGGGCCAGCCAGGAGCAGGCCTCCGCGATCGAAGAGGTCAACGCCGCTGTTCGCACCATGGACGAGATGACCCAGCACAACGCGGCGCTGGTCGAAGAAACCAATGCCGCGATCGAGCAGACCGAGGCGCAAGCGACTGAACTCGACCGGATCGTCGAGGTGTTCCGCACCGGCGATGCCAGCGCGCCGGTCCGCGCCACTGAGCC
>NZ_JBFUGO010000029.1:0-2223 GCF_056402875.1 Devosia sp. P3_B2
TCCCGAACTCGACCGTTAAACCCCTTTGCGCCGATGGTACTAAGTCTCAAGACTTGGGAGAGTAGGTCGCTGCCAGGTCTGCCAAAAACATGCGTTCTCTCAACGACTAGAACAACAAAACCCCGCCCGCGAAAGCCGGCGGGGTTTTGTTTTGCGGCTAGTAGCTAAGCCTAAACTCGACACTCCGCCTGACGGGCCGGCATTCGGCCTCGCGGCTAGCGCGGACTGCGCGTCCTCACCGATGTCACCGTTCCGGAGGTCCTCATGGACGTCGCGATGTTGCGCGCCGACTGTGCGCGTTGCGCTGGGCTCTGCTGCGTAGTGCTCGCCTTCGACCGCTCGCTGTTGTTCGCTCTCGACAAGCCGGCAGGCACGCCGTGCGTCCACCTCGGCACCGATTGCCGCTGTCGCATCCATGCGTCGCGGGCGCGGCGTGGCTTTGCCGGCTGCGTAAGCTACGACTGCCTGGGTGCGGGCCAACGGGCTACTGCCCTGCTGCTCGGCCGAGTTGCG
The DNA here is from genome assembly GCF_056402875.1 of Devosia sp. P3_B2. Lineage (NCBI taxonomy): Bacteria > Pseudomonadati > Pseudomonadota > Alphaproteobacteria > Hyphomicrobiales > Devosiaceae > Devosia > Devosia sp. P3_B2. The sequence goes on from NZ_JBFUGO010000029.1 coordinate 514, forward strand.
AGTGCGGCTGAGCAGTTCGAAGTGTTTGCCGCAATCCATCGCCAGCATGAACTGCTGACCCTGCTCCATGCGGCGGCGGCGCTGCCGTTGTCGCGACAGCATCGCGTCCAGCTCGAGGTGCTGCTTGGGCACACCGAGGCAGCGGACATGTCATCTGCGGCAGGACAGCAGCCTTCCTGGCCGGCCCGATCCCGGGTGAAGTCCACGCCCTTCTCGCGCAGCTCCGCCCCTACGTCGAAAATCGGCAGCCGGACGACATGCTTGCGGGTCGTGGACGCCACCCGCCGGTCTAGCCATTCGGCTAGTGTCGGAGCTGCTCCATCCCGCATTGGTCGGGGCGCTTGTCGGGCCGCCAGCGCAGCAGCCGGGTGCATGAGACGACAAATGGCCGCGGTTGCCGATGGAAGGGCGGCTCAGACCAGATCTCGCCGTTCCATAATGCACCTTATGCGAGCCGCTTGTTCGCGACTCACTCGTGACCTATATAGTCATGATAGTCATTTCTGGAGAATCGCTGTGAGCAAGCAGAACCCCGCACATGAGTGGACCGTGGCTTCGGCCAAAGCGCATCTGTCGGAGGTGATCTCGCGGGCGATGGAATCGCCGCAGACCATTACGCGGAACGGCAAGGCCAGCGTGGTAATCGTCTCGATCGAGGAGTGGCAGCACAAGAGCCAGCGGCAGGGGAGTCTCGCGAGCTTCCTCGCGCAGTCGCCGCTCGCCGGCGCCGGACTCGAGCTCGCGCGCGACGAGGATCGCGGCCGGGATCTGCCGCTTTGAATTACCTGCTCGACACCAATGTTCTGTCCGAGGTGCAGCGGCCGCGGCCGGATCAGCAGGTGCTGGCCTGGCTCGACCAGGTGGACGAAGACCGAACCTATCTCAGCGTGATCACGGTGGGGGAGATCGCCCGCGGCGTCGAGCAGCTCGACGACGGCAAGCGGAAGGCGGCGCTCAGGCATTGGCTCGATGCCGATCTTCCCGTCCGCTTCGGCGACCGCCTGCTGCCGATCGACCGGGAGACGGCGCTCGTCTGGGGCGGGGTGATGGCCGGCGCCAGGGCGGCGGGCCGGGGACTCGGGGTGATGGATGGCTGGATCGCCGCCTGCGCCTTGCGGCATGGGCTGACGATCGTCACTCGCAACACCAAGGATTTCACCGGTCTCGATGTCGATCTGCTGGATCCGTGGAGTGAGGCCTAGGCGAGAAAGCCCCGCAAACCGGGCGGCTCGGCCGTCTGTCCACAGGCCGCCAAAGCGCCAACGAGAGAAATGTCATCTTTCGTTCATCAGGGGTGTTGACAGGCAAAGGGGCCGCCCGTATACACCGCCCCACTGACGACGCCGAGCGACTTCGTTGCTCCCACTGTTCAGTGACTACCGAAAGGGCAGAGCTGCTGCCGGGCAACCGGGGTAAGATCTTTGTCCTCGAATTTTGGAAGCCTAGCTTCCACCGACGCCGCCGTCGAGAGACGTACCCGGGGTCAGTTCTTTGACATTGTGAAGATTGGAAGAAAGAGAAACGTGGACGGCGAGGTTCTTGCGGTCTGATCGAAAGATTAGGCAAATAGACTTCGACGGTACGTTTTCTCAAGAGGTACATACCACTCAAGCGGACTTCGGTTCGTTGGTGTATGGTGTGTCCTCGTCAATTTGCATCGCAAGGTGCAAACGCAAAACGTGCAAGCGTCGACCATAGTCAGATATCAAA
>NZ_JBFUGO010000030.1:0-1692 GCF_056402875.1 Devosia sp. P3_B2
ATGGATGGTGACGGTCGTCGCGGCACCGCCGTCGACGGCGATATCGAATGAGATATCGTCGGCTGCGTCGGTGAAGGTCACGGCCGCGAAGTTGGCGGTCGAGGTGAAGGTACCAGCGGTAGCGGCAGAGCCGGCGCCGGTGGTGTTCAGGTTAACGCTGACAGCCGTGGCACCGACGGCGCCGTCCTTGAACGACAGGGTCTTCACCGAAGAGGTGCCGATCGAAGTGGAGTCGATCGAGAAGGACTGGGTCTTGAACGACTTGTCCTGGCGCGCCTGACGGAGCGTGGACTGCATCGACTCGACGGTCTTGGTGATCGACGAAAGGCCGTTGTCCGCGGCTTCGATGGTCTTGATGCCGTTGGACATGGAGTCGAGCAGGCTCGCCATATCCGAAGCACGAGAGTTCAGCGAAGAAGCGGTGAAGAAGTTAGTCGGGTTGTCGAGCGCCGAGTTCACCTTCAGACCGGTGGCGAGACGCTCCTGCGTCTTGGCCATGGACGAAGCGGTGGACTGGAGGCTCAGCAGGTTCGAGCGAACTGCCTTTGACAGATTTACATCAGCCATTTTGGAGGCCCTTTCTGGGTCCGTACTCAGTTACTAACCGTCTCTCCTGAGACGTCCCGGATCATTGGTCCCCACCGGCAAAAGAAGTCTTAAGTTCGTCCCGCGAATTGAAGTTTGTTGGTGGCATTCGAAGCAAAGTTAATGACTTGTTTTCTCAATGCTTCGAACTGGTACGCAATGGCGCGTAGAACGAAAAAAGGCGGGCCGAAGCCCGCCTTTTCGTGTCTGGAGGTGTTCGCCCTTAGAACAGGCGGAGCACAGCCTGGTCGGCCTGCGAGGCCATCGACAGCGCGGTCGACGACAGCTGCTGGCGGGTCTGCAGGGCGAGCAGGTTCGCTGCTTCCTCGTTGGTGTCGGCCAAGGTCAGGTTCGCCGCGCCGGTTTCCAGCGTGTTGATCATGTTCTTGGTGAAGTCGGTGCGGTTCTGCACGATCGACAGGTTCGAGCCGAAGGACGACGCCTGCGAGCGGAGCTTACCGAGTGCCGAGCCCAGGATCTCGAGCTTGGCGTCGAGCTTGGAGTCCGCGTCGAAGTCGGAGTTGACGACGTGGTCGATGCCGAGGGTGGTGTTGTTGATGGCGATCGGGTCGCCATTCTCGTTCTTGGCCTGGATGTCGATGGTCGACGTGCCGGTCTCGTTGAACGTCAGCTTCAGCTTGTCGCCGCGGAGCAAGTTGATGCCGTTGAAGGACGCATCGTCGGCGAACTTGTCGAGCTGGTCGCGCAGTTCGTTGAACTGAGTGACGAGGTTCTTGCGAACGGTATTGCCACCGATGTCGCCGGTACCGGTGGTGCCGTCGACTTCGCCGTCGGTACCAACGCCGGTCACGGTCAGCTCTTCGGTCGAGAGGTTCTCGATGCGGAGCTTGCCGTTGTCGTTGGAGGCGCGGATCTTGTCCTTCAGCGAGGTGTTGGTGTTGATCTCCTGGACCAGGGCATCGACAGTCTTCACTGCACCGGGGGCGACCGCTGCAGCACCGGCCGCCGAGGTGCCGGCGTCAAGGCCGATACCGGTGATGGTGGTGTCGGTGTCGGCGTCAGTCTCGGCGAAGTTGGTCACGGCAACCGACGAGTTGGTGCCCGTGGTGGCCGAGGTCAGCACCAGCTTGCCGCCGCCGATCGAGG
>NZ_JBFUGO010000031.1:0-957 GCF_056402875.1 Devosia sp. P3_B2
TGCTTGAGATAGTTGAGCGCCCTGACCTGTCCGGTCATTTCAAGCGCGTCGCGATAGACCGGGTCATGCCAGCCTTCGATGTCGATCGAGCCGGTCCAGCCGGCGAGCCGCAGCTCGGAGATGATGTCGGTCCAGTTGCTGTCGCCGAACCCCGGCGTCCGCATGAACACGAACTTCTCCTTGCCGAAGATGCCGTGCTCCTTGATCACGTCCCAGCGGACGGTGGCGTCCTTGCCGTGCACGTGGAAGATCTTGTTCGCCCACTTGCGGACCTGCGGCAGCGGGTCGATCAGGTAGACCAGCTGGTGACAGGGTTCCCACTCGAGCCCGATATTGTCGTCCGGGGTCTCGTTGAACATCAGCTCCCAGGCATCGGGATTGTGGGCGATGTTCCAGTCGCCGGTCTGCCAGTTGCCATCCATGGCGCAGTTCTCGAAGGCGATCTTCACGCCCTTGTCGGCGGCACGCTTGGCGAGCTCGGACCACACCTCTTTGTAGCGCGGCAGGCTGTCGGTCAGCGGCTTGCCGCGCACCCGGCCGGTGAAGCCGGCAACGCAGGTGGCGCCGAAATGGTGGGCGTTGTCGATGCAGTCTTTCCAGCCCTGCAGCGTCTGGCGATCCATCTCCTGGTCCTCGAGCGGGTTGCCGAACATGCCGAGGGTCGAGATAGTGATGTCGCGATTGCCGATGGCATCGAGGCTGCGCTTGCCCAGTTCGGCCAGGTCCTGCCCATTGGTGGTCTGCCAGAAGAACGGCTCAAAACTCTCGAAGCCGAGGTCGGCGATCTCGGCGATGCGATTGGCGGCGTGGCCCGCCGAAGCGGAGATCATGGTGCCGATGCGGATGGCCTTTGCGGGGTCGGTCAATTCAGTATCCTCAGGCTGCAATGGCGACGCGCTGGCGCGTCTTGGCGCTCTCGATGGCGGCGAACACCATGGCGAGGCTGTTGATGTTGTC
>NZ_JBFUGO010000032.1:0-489 GCF_056402875.1 Devosia sp. P3_B2
GATGTGCTCGGTGACATCAGCGCCAACTACGTGAGCGGCGACGATGGCGACAATCTGCTGGAGAAGGGCGAGACCTGGATCTACACGGCGACCGCCAAGGACCAGACCGGCAATGTCGGCGACGACATCACCAACGTGGTGACGGTGACGGGGACCGATGACGAGGGCACCGAAGCGACCGATGACGACACGGCGACGGTGACGATCACCGACGTCGCGCCAGACATCAAGGTCGTGAAGACCCCGGACATCACCACGATTGCCGAGGGGACGACGAGCGACATCGTCTACACCTATGAAGTGACCAACGAGAGCACCTCGGACACCGATCCACTGACCGTCACCTCGCTGGTCGACGATGTGCTCGGTGACATCAGCGCCAACTACGTGAGCGGCGACGATGGCGACAATCTGCTGGAGAAGGGCGAGACCTGGATCTACACGGCGACCGCCAAGGACCAGACCGGCAATGTCGGCGACGACATCACC
>NZ_JBFUGO010000033.1:0-441 GCF_056402875.1 Devosia sp. P3_B2
GGGGTGAGATCACGACAAGCGAACAGGTCCGACAGCCCCAGGGGCTTCGGAGTTTCAAAGAGCCGTTCCCGGTAGGGAACGAAGCGGGACCGGCGAGGCGTTTGCCCCGTAGCGGTAGTCCGCAGATGAAAGAGGCTCACGCCTCGCCGGCCGGCCGGGGTTTTGGGCCTATGCCACCAGKGCCGGGGCGCATCCCCTGCCGCATCGCGGGAACGATGGCAGCTCGGTCGGCGGCCGGAATGCCAGCACCGCGTTTCCTTGCTCCCGCCCGGCTCATGCGTGCCAGGCTTCSTCCCTTGGGCCACTCCGCATCGAGCGACCCTCGCGTGATAGCGGCTTGACCGGCGAACCGGTCCTTGCCGTGATGGTTTCCGCCTGAACTGCAGCGACCCGCAGCCCACCCGGTCTCCCCCGCACCAACCACTCGTCATGATCTCGCTT
>NZ_JBFUGO010000034.1:0-398 GCF_056402875.1 Devosia sp. P3_B2
AACCTGAACACCACCGGCGCCGGCTCTGCCGCTACCGCTGGTACCTTCACCTCGACCGCCAACTTCGCGGCCGTGACCTTCACCGACGCAGCCGACGATATCTCATTCGATATCGCCGTCGACGGCGGTGCCGCGACGACCGTCACCATCGATCAGGCCGCTCTGGCGACCGTCGGCAACAATGACGACACGCTCGACGACGTTGCCGAACTGAACGCCGTTCTGACGGCCCAGGGCGTCACCGGCGTCACCGCCTCGATCGGCGGCGGCAAGCTGGTGCTGACCTCGGCCACCACGGGCACCAACTCGTCGGTTGCCGTGACCAACTTCGCCGAGACTGACGCCGACACCGACACCACCATCACCGGTATCGGCCTTGACGCCGGCACCTCGGCGGC
>NZ_JBFUGO010000035.1:0-317 GCF_056402875.1 Devosia sp. P3_B2
GAGTGCTCGATCAGGTAGTCGAGCTTCACGTGCAGGGCCGCCTCACTGCGCGCGCCGGCCACAAGGATAACGCCACTGATGACGATGGCCGCCACCGAGAGGAAAATGTTGAAGCCGAACATGAAGCCTTCGTTGAATTGCAACGCAGCACCGATGCCGATCCCTGCCATCAGGGCAAGAAAAGTGGCAATGAACCCTCGCCAGTCTGCGAGGAAGTCTGCGAGGCGGTAGATCAGTCGGCTGATGCGGCTAGATGTGGTTGTGGGCTTCATGGCGGCATCCACAACGTCCCTGACGCGATTTAGATGCTCCCGCGG